>DATAPF010000295.1:0-16384 GCA_036265355.1 Kofleriaceae bacterium
CCGCCCCCCGCCCCACCGGCAGAGCCGTCGGGGTCCCCACCCCCCGACGACTCGCTGCGCTCGTCGATCCCACGGGGGGCTCCGCCCCCCGCCCCACCGGCAGAGCCGTCGGGGTCCCCACCCCCCGACGACTCGCTGCGCTCGTCGAACCAGTACCGGAACCCGGGCTCGAGGATCTGGAACGACGTCGCGTTCCAGCCGTGGCGCTGGAGCAGCGCGAGCACGCGCGCCCGGTCGCCGCTCGCCGCCTCGCCTCGCGCGGGGACCTCGCCGGCCTCACCGGCGTCGCCGCCGGGACCGGTGTGTGGAGCGTCACCTGCGTTGCTGACCGGAGGGCCCGGGGCGGTCATGTCTCGCGGTTTCGTACCACCGGGCGGCCCGGCCGCAACCACGGCGGCAGCAGGTACTCGAACGGCAGGATCCGCTCACGGCGCTGCTCGTCCTCGAGGTGGCGCGCCCGGGCCTTGAGCAGGTCGTGCAGCGCGATCTTGCCGACCACGTGGCGCGGGTTGGCTGGATTGACCGCGATCAGCGCGGTCAGCCCGCGCTCCGCCATCCGGCCGACCGCGGAGCGCAGCGTCTCGCTCGCGAACACCACCGGCGGGTCGGCGCTGGCGAGCGCGCGCAGCGGCTGATCGCGCCGGGCCGGATCGACGGCCCACGCGTTGACCTCCGCGTACATCACGCCGCCGACCAGGTTCGCGTCGTCATCCAGCACCGGGTACAGGTGCTGGCTGCGCTCGTGGCGATCCGGCGCGATCTGCGACCGGACCTCGGCCGGGGTGTCGATCGCCGACAGCATCACGACCTCGGTGTTCATCACGTCGCGCACGAACAGGATCTCGAGCTCGTCGATCGCGTACTCGCGGCTGACGTGGAAGCCTCGGCGCGCGACCTTCTCGGTCAGGATCGAGCGCCGGAGGACCAGCACGGTGAACGCGTGAGCCACGGTCACCGCGATCACCAGCGGCAGCAGCATGTTCTGATCGTGGGTGAGCTCGACCGCGAACACCACGCCGGTCAGCGGCGACCGCATCGTGCCGCCGAGGATCGCGCCCATGCTGACCAGCGGCCAGAACCCGATGCCGGCGTCCGGGAACACCAGGCTCTCCAGCCCGCCGAGCGCACCGCCCATCATCAGCAGCGGCGCGAGCACGCCGCCCGACGTCCCCGAGCCGAGCGACACCGACCAGATCACCCCCTTGACCAGCACCAGCACCAGGATCGCGCGCGCAGCGTAGCCGTCGTGCAGCACCTGGCCGATCACGTCGTAGCCGACGCCGAGCGCCTGCGGGCAGATCAGCCCGCCGATCCCGATCACCAGGCCGCCGAGCGCCGGCCACCACATCCAGTGGATCGGCAGGCGCTTGAACAGGTCCTCGAACGCATACACCGCGCCGGTGAGCAGCGCCGAGAACACGCCGGCCGCCAGCCCGACCAGCACGCAGCACCCCAGCGCCGAGGCCCCGGGGAACGCCAGGTGCGCCGGCAGCGGGAACAGCGGCCCCGGGCCGATCACGTACGTGCGGACGGCCGCCGCGGTCGCGCTCGCCAGCGCCACCGGCACGAAGCTGCGCGGCTTCCATTCGAACAGCAGCAGCTCGACCGCGAGCAGGATCGCCGCGACCGGCGAGGCGAACGTCGCCGACATCCCCGCCGCGGCACCGGCGACCAGCAGCGTCTTGCGCTCCGCGGAGCTCAGCTTGAACAGCTGGGCGACCAGCGAGCCGAACGCGCCCCCGGTCATGATGATCGGCCCCTCGGCGCCGAACGGGCCGCCCGAGCCGATCGAGATCGCCGATGACAGCGGCTTGAGCAGCGCGACCCGGGGCTCGACCCGGCTGCCGCGGGTCAGGATCGCCTCCAGCGCCTCGGGGATGCCGTGGCCGCGGATCCGCTCCGAGCCGTAGCGCGCCATGATGCCGATGATCAGCGCGCCGGCGATCGGCACCACGACGCTGGCGGCGCCCAGCGTGTTGCCGGCGGGCGACGCCGGGCCGAACTCCAGGCGCTGGTAGTAGAACAGGTTGGTGAACAGCCCGATCAGCTGGAGCAGCGCGAACGCGACGTAGGTCGCGACCACCCCGAGCCCGATCGCGATGATCGAGAGGTACACCATCCGGCGCGTGGCGGTGAAATCGCCCAGGTCGATCGGTTCGATCGGCGCGCCTGCGCCACGCGTGCTTGCAGCGATGTCTGTGAACTGGTTCACCGGTTCCGTCCTCGGCCCGACCTCGGGCCCGTCTTGCGATCACCTGCGCGGCGCTTGCCGCCGAGCGGCTCGAAGAACATCGGCGCCGGTGCCCGCGTCGGGCTGACCGCGCGAGCCGCGCGCTCGAGCACGCGCGCGGTGACCCGGAGCTGGGTGCCCGGCACGCCGCGCAGGCTCGACATCAGCCGGGTCTGGGCGAGCCGGGGGGCGCGGCGCAGCACGGCGCGCCCGCCGTCGGTGAGCGTGAGCTCGGTCCGGCGGGCGTCGGCGGCCGCGACCCGGCGCGCGATGTGGCCGGCGCCGACCAGCCGGCTGACCACGACCGACACCGAGCTCTGGTCGGTCAGCGTGGCCTCGGCGAGCTGGCGCAGCGACGCGCCGGGGCGCGCGGCGATCTGCTGGAGCACGAACAGCTGCGCGCCGGTGATCCCGAGCACGTCGTGCACGGCGGATGACGACAGCCGGATCGCCTGGGTGATCCGGCGCAGCGCATTGACCACCGCGTTGAGGTGATCATCCGGACGCTCATGCAATTCCATGGGACCCCATGTATCACATCCATGGCCGATCGGCACCGCGCGCACGCGGGGCAGATCGACTCAGCCGGTCGGTGGGCGCCGCAGCCGCGGGGCCACGCGCTCGGGCAACCACAGCGACATCGTGGTGCCATGTCCGACCACGCTCTCGACCGTGAGCTGGCCGCCGTGACTGCTCGCGATGTCGCGGGCGAGCGACAGGCCCAGGCCGGTGCCCTCGCCTTCGGGCTTGGTCGTGAAGAACGGATCGAAGATCTGGGGCAAGATCTCGGGTGCGATGCCGACGCCGGTGTCGCGTGCGACGAACCGGATCCCGGGGACCCCGCCGCGCGCGTCGGCGAACACCGACAGCTCGACCACGCCGCCCTCCGGCGTCGCCTGCAGCGCGTTGGTCGTGATGTTGACCAGCGCCGACTCGATCTCGTGCCGGACCACGAACAGCGGGTTCAGCCCGTCCGCGATGGACACCCGCAGCGCGATCTCACGCCGGCGGGCCTCGGCCGCCAGCAGGTCGAGGACCGGCCGGACCAGCTCGTCGGGCGGCACCTCCTCGCGCGAGCCCGGCCCGGTGCGCGAGAACTTGAGCAGCGCGCTGACCAGCCGCTGCGCCCGGGCCGCCTGGCGCTCGACGGCGTCGATCACCCGCACGATCGGCTCGCCGGCCGGGGCGAGGGTGCGCAGGTTGTCGACGTTGCCGACGATGACCGACAGCGGGTTGTTGAGCTCGTGGGTGAGGCCGGCGAACAGCGTGCCGACCGCGGCCATCCGGCCGGCGTGCAGCAGCTGCTCGCGGAGCGCGGTGAGCTGGCGCCGGTGGTCGTCGAGCGCGTGCTGGGCGGCGGCGAGCTCCGCGGCCTGGGCCTGGACCCGGCGATCGAGCTCCTCGGCGCGGACCCGGGCCGCGGCGCTGTCGAGCGCGGCACCGGCGATCTCGACCAGGAACGCCGCGATCGCGCGCGCCTCGTCGCCGAACGCGGCGTCCGCCGAGTGGGTCGCGTAGAGCACCGCGGCCGGGCGGCCGGTCACCGGGATCGGCGCACACAGCGCACACCGCGCCTCGGCCGGACCCGAGATCGTGCCGTCATCGGCCGGCCAGATCAGCACGTGGCCTGACCGCAGCACCGCGGCGACCAGTGGTGCGATGCCCTCGCCCGCCCCACCCTCGATGATCGAGCAGCGCTCCGCCTCGAGCAGCGAGCGGGCCCCCTCGCACAGCGCCGCGCGGATCTCGTCGGCGAACCGGGCCTGTGCGATGCGCTGGCCGGCGACGAACATGGCGCCGAATCGATCGTGGAGTGACACCGTCACCCGGTCTCCTCGCTCATGTGCCCCCCCGCGCCGCGCATCGGTGTGGTTTCATGTGGGCCGCAGGCGCAGAGATGGATGGATCGGCGCGTCGCCCCGAGCGCCCCCACCACAGCCATGTGGACCATGAAACAAGCATCGCAGGTGTGGTTCCCGTAACCCGGATTCAACCGCGCTTCAACGCGACCTTCACCGCCTTGGATAGTTCACGGAACAGGAATGGTTTGCGCAGCATCTCGACCCCGCCGAGCTCGGTGCACTGCTCGATGATCTGCGGTTCCAGATATCCGGTGAGCATGACGATCGGTAACCCCGGGGCCTGCTCGCGCAGCCGCGAGATCGTCGTGATGCCGTTCATGCGGGGCATCTTCAGATCGCAGATCACGAGGTCGGCGCGATGCTGCTCGAACAGCTCGATCGCACGCTCGCCGCTGTCGGCGGTGAGCAGGTGATAACCCGCGGATCGCAGTCCGAGCTCGATCATCTCCAGGACGTCGACCTCATCGTCCACGACCAGGATGGTTCCTCGTGGCTCGGCCATCAATGCACCCGGGCCCCTCTGGACATCAGGACCTCGAACAACATGAAACGAGCATACGAAAAGAGGGGACGGGATCTCCACGCAGCATTTTGCTGCATGAAAGCTCGCCGTACCCTCAGACGTACCTCGGATCCGGTGCGCGGCACAAGAACATCCGCGTCAACACGCTGTCTCATTCGTGAGGCAGCGCTGTCGGGGCCGTCCGCCATCACCCGGTGATGCCGATCGCGGCACGCAACCGGTCGATCACCGGCCGGGCCAGCGCGCGTGCGCGATCGCGCCCGACCGCCAGCAGCTCGTCGATTCGCCTCGGGTCGGCGATCAGCGCCTGGTAGCGCTCGCGCGGCTCGGCGAGCTGCGGCTCCAGGACCGCGAGCAGCGCGGCCTTGGCCTCGCCCCACGAGATGCCCTCCTGGTAGCGCAGGCGCAGCGCCCCGGCGGCGTCGGGCGGGGCGAACTGCTCGAAGATCTTGAACACCACGGACGATGCGGTGTCCTTGGGCGCCTCCGGCGGGCTGGAGTCGGTGACGATCGAGTTGACCAGCTTGCGCAGCGCCGCCGGCGATGCAAACAGCGGGATCGTGTTGTCGTGGCTCTTGCTCATCTTGCGGCCGTCGCGGCCGGGGATGACCGCGGTGCCGGCGTCGACCAGCGCGCTCGGCAGCTTGAGCAGCTCCGCGCCGTACGTGTGGTTGACCCGCTGCGCGATGTCGCGGGCGATCTCGACGTGCTGCCTCTGGTCCTCGCCGACCGGAACCAGGTCGGCCTCGAACAGCAGGATGTCGGCGGCCATCAGGATCGGATAGAGGTAGAGCCCCATCCCGATCCCGGCGTCGAGATCCGGGCCGCCGGCGAGCTCGTTCTCCGCGGTCCTGGCCTTGTACGCGTGGGCCTTGTTCATCCACCCCTTCGCGGTGAAGCAGGCCAGGATCCAGGTCAGCTCGAACACCTCGGGGACGTCGGACTGGCGGTAGAACAGCACGCGCTCGGGATCCAGGCCGAACGCCAGCCAGGTCGCCGCGACCTCGCGGGTCAGCCGGCTCAGCTCCGCGCGGTCGTGCACCGTGGTGAGCGCGTGGTAGTCCGCGATGAAGTAGAACGCGCGCAGGGCCGGATCGCCGGCCAGCCGCAGCGCCGGCCGGATCGCGCCGAGCAGGTTGCCGAGGTGAGGCACCCCGGTCGGCTTGATCCCGGTGAGCACGGTCCTGGACATACGTCCGTCGTACCGCACCGCGGACGATCCGGACACCGGGGCGACCGATCCGCGGCCGGCAAGCCACGGCCAGTGCTGCCAGTCGATGCGACTCCGATCACAAGGAACGAATCCCCGGAGGCAGGCGGCCCAGTCGGCCGCGGATCAGGAGGCTCTCACCCAGGGAGCGAGCGCCTGGCAGTGGAGCGAGCGCGGGGTGCCACCCCGTGAACAAACCGGACGTGCGCTGCGTCGCGATGTGCCGCCGCGCTACAGCCCGGCGCGCTAGCCCCGCGGGACTGCGCTCCGGCGCGCGCGCACGGCGCTTGCTCTTGCGCGTCGACGACGCAATGAGTAGCGGCCTTCTCCGCCATCGAACGCGCCAGCTCCTGTGATGGCGCACGACCCCCGGTCCGTTCCGTCGAACACCCCGGACGACGAGCCGTCCGATATCGGTATCGGCGATGACATCCTGATCGTCGACGATACGCCGGCCAACCTGATCGCGTTCGAGGCTGCCCTGGCACCGCTCGGCCGCCGCCTGGTCATCGCGCACTCGGGCACCGAGGCGCTCGCGCGGCTGCTCGACCAGGACTTCGCGCTGATCGTGCTCGATGTCGCGATGCCCAACATGACCGGCATCGACACCGCCCGGCTGATCCGTGCGCGTGAGCGCAGCCGCGGGACGCCGATCCTGTTCGTGACCGGCATGGAATGGGAGGACGCGGCGGTCGACGAGGCGTACGGCGCGGGCGGCTTCGACTTCGTGAGCAAGCCGGTCCGCCCCGAGCTGCTGCGCGCCAAGGTCCGGGTGTTCCTCCGGCTCCAGGAGCGCACCCTCGCGCTGCGCCGCCAGGCCGACCAGCTGCGCGCGTCGCAGGCGCTGCTCTACGAGCACGAGCTGATCGAGCAGCGCAAGCGGTTCGAGTCCGAGCTGCTGGACTCCAAGCTCTCGCAGCTGAGCGAGGGCGATCGGCGGCAGCACGAGCTCGCCGCGCTGATCGGCAACGAGCTGATCAACCCGCTGCACACGCTGCGCGTCGCGTTCGACCTGCTGCGCGAGCACCCCCACGCCAACCGCGGTGAGCGGATCTACACGCTGATCGAGCACTGGCTCGAGCACGTCACCCGGCTGGTCGAGGGCCTGATCGACGTGGCGCGGCTCGCGGCCGGCCAGATCGCGATCACCCCCGAGTCGGTCAACCTGGCCGAGCTGGTGCGCCAGGCGCTCGACGGCTGCGCCGGGGCGGTCACCGCCCGCAAGCTGACCGTGCGGATCGACACCGAGCCCCCGCAGCCGCTGATCGTGCACGGCGATCCGGTCCGGCTGCTCCAGGCGATCGCGGTCGTGATCGAGCACGCCGTGCGCGCGGCCGACGACAGCACCGAGCTGACGATCGCCACCGCGGTCGCCAGCGGCGACGTGGTGCTGCGGATCCGCTACGCCGGCCGCGGCTTCGGCCCGGTGGCGCTGCGGCGGCTGTTCGAGATGTACGTCCCCCGCGACGCCGGCGAACACGAGGTGGACGCCGGGCGGCTCCGGCTCGGGTTCGCGCTCGCCCGGCGGCTGATCGAGCTCCACGACGGCGCGATCCGCGCGTCGAGCGCCGGGGTGGCGCACGGCGCGGCATTCGAGATCCGGCTGCCGCAGCCGCCGCAGGACGTCGACCTGGCGTCGCTGGACTACCCCGATCCGCTCGCGCTGACCACCACGCAGATCACCGCGATGGAACCGATCGAGGCACCGAGCGACGTCGCGTAGCGCTACGCGGTGGCGGCGCGCCGCCGCATGGATCCCGAAGCCGAGCGCGATCCCGTACGATGCGGGGATGACGGATGGGTCGAACGACCACGCCGGCGAGCGGGTGATCCGCGGCGTGCGTGTACCTGGCCTGCTGTACGGCACCGCGTGGAAAGAGGAGGCGACCGAGTCCCTGGTGTACGGCGCGCTCACCGCCGGGTTCCGCGGGCTCGACACCGCCAACCAGCGCAAGCACTACGACGAGGCCGGGGTCGGCCGCGGGCTGGCGCGGGCGCTGCAAGGCGGGCTTCGCCGCGACCAGCTGTTCGTGCAGACCAAGTTCACCCACCTCGCCGGTCAGGATCACCGGTTGCCGTACGACGCCGCCGCGCCGGTCGGCGAGCAGGTCGCACAGTCGTTCGCCAGCTCGCTGGCCCACCTCGGCGTCGATCACCTCGACAGCCTGGTGCTGCACGGCCCGTCGCTGCGCGACCGGCTCGCGCCGGCCGATCGCGAGGCGTGGCGCGCGATGGAGGCGATCGCCGAGGCCGGCGGTGCGGCGCTGATCGGGATCAGCAACGTCACCGCCGAGCAGGTCCGCGAGCTCGTCGGGTTCGCCCGGATCCCGCCGGCGTTCGTCCAGAACCGCTGCTACGCCCGGCGCGGCTGGGACCGCGCGATCCGCGCGCTGTGCGCCGAGCACGGCATCGTCTACCAGGCGTTCTCGCTGCTGACCGCGAACCGCGACGTCGTCGCCCACCGCGCGGTCCGCGCGATCGCCGCGCGCCACGGCCGGACCCCGGCGCAGGTCGTGTTCCGGTTCGCCCACCAGGTCGGGATGCTGCCGCTCACCGGGACGAGCCGGCTCGAGCACATGCGCGATGACCTCGCGATCGGCAATTTTGCGCTGACCGCGGACGAGGTCGCCGCGATCGACACCGCCGGCGAGACCTGACGGCTGCAACCGCGCGGCGCTCGCCGTGTCGATCGATCATGGAAGTGAACGCAGCCCCGGCCGAGGCCGCGGCCGAGGGGAGCCGGGGCCGGTCGGACGAGTCGGTGATCCGATCGCTGACCGAGCTGCGCGCGATCGAGCTCCAGCGCCAGACCGAGGAGCAGGCCGCGGCCGAGGCCGCGGTGCAGGCCCGGCGGCGCGAGCGCGAGGCCGCGGCGCAGGCCGCGCGCGACGCCGAGGCCGCGCGGCTCGCCGCCGAGCGCGACGCGCAGCTCGCCGCCGAGCGGGCGCACGCCGCCGCCGAGCGCGACGCCCGGCTGCAGATCGAGGCGTTCGAGGCCGGCGAGCGCGCTCGCCGCCTGGTCGCGCTCGAGGAGCAGCGCATGGCCGCGGAGCTCGCGGTGCGGCGCGAGGCGGCGCTGCGCCGGCGGCCGCGCGGGCTGCTCGCGCTGAGCGCGATCGCGCTCGCCGCCGCTGCGGGGCTGGGCTGGCTGGCGCTCGACCAGGCCCGGACCGCCACCGCCGCGCGCACTGCCCGCGATCGCGCGCTCGCAGCGGTCGATCGCGCCGACCGCGCCACCGGCGAGGCCCGCCAGGCGCTCGAGCAGACCGCGCGCGAGCTCACCCAGCTCCGCGTCCAGTTCGACGCGATCGTCCACATCGCGCCGCCGCCCCACATCGCGCCGCCGCCCCACAGCGCGCCACTGCCCCACAGCCCGCCGCCGCTCCATGCCGCCACTCCGCACCCCGCACCGGCAGGGACGCCGCACGGCCCGCCCACCGCCCCACCGCCCCCGCGGCAGCGGGTGACGATCAGCAACGAGTGCCTGCGCAACGCGGTGTGCGACGAACCGCCGCCGACCGCCGCGCCCTCCGACCCGCGCCGGATGTAGCCGCGGCGATCGCTCGCGCGTGTCAGGCTGGCAAGCCGCGGGCGATGCGGCGCGCCCGGTTCGTGGATTTCGCACCGCTTGGCGCGCACCCGCGCGCTGGCGCGCCGCTTGATCTGCGCGGCGACATGACTCGTCGAGGCCTCGCGATCGCCGGTGTGCCATGGCTTGCCATCTCGCTGCTCGCCGGGGTCCGCCCCACCGCCGCCGAGCCCGGAGACGGGCACCCGCCGCCCGCTGCCGAGCTGCCCGCCGGCGACGAACCGCCCTACCGCTGCAAGGCCCACCCGGGGAAGGTCATGGTGACGTTCAAGGCCGACGCCGACGTCAAGGACCTGGTCGCGTGGGTGATGGGCTTCACCTGCAAGAACGTCCTGGTCGACCCGCGGGTCGGCGCGACCAACCGGCGGATCTCGATCATCACGCCCAGCGCGATGAGCCCCGACGAGGCCTACCAGGTGTTCCTCGCCGCGCTGGCGACGATCGGCCTCACGGCCGTGGCGCGCGGCGACACGCTGCGGATCGTCGAGGCCAGCGGCGCCCACAAGGAGGCCGTGCCGCTGCTCCACGCCGGGACCCCGGGCGACACCGATCAGTACGTGCGCTACGTCTACAAGCCGAGCTTCGTCGCCGCCGAGCAACTCCACACCGCGTACACCGCGATGAAGTCCGACGCCGGCGACGTGTTCACGCTGGGCCCGGTCGTGGTGATGACCGACTACGCCAGCCACGTCCGCGAGATGCTCGCGTTCGCCCGGCTGGTCGACGTGCCCGGCGGCAGCGACGGGATCTACACCTTGCCGGTCCACCATGCCGACGCCGCGCGGCTGGCCGAGAAGCTGAACGCGATCCTGGGCCCGGCGCCGGCCGGCCCGGCGCCGATCCGGCCGGCGCCGCCCGACCCCGGCAAGCTCGATCCCGGCCGGTCCCAGGCCGCGGCGGTGCCGTCGAAGATCGTCGTCGACGAGCGCACCAACACGCTGATCATCGCGGCGAGCGACGCCGGCTACCAGCGGGTCAAGGCGCTGGTCGAGCGGCTCGACATCGCGCTCGAGATGGAGGGCGGCAGCGCGATCCACGTCTATCCGCTCGGCAGCGCGATCGCCGAGGAGCTCGCCCGGACGCTGACCCAGGCGATCAGCGACGGCCGCACCGCGCGGCCGGGGACTGCCGGCCCGGGCACCGGCGGCCCGCCGCCGGGGAGTGCCGGGCCGGCCGCCGGTCCACCGCCGCGCCCCGGGCCGGGGGCCGCGAGCCCGCCGGCCGGATCGCCGGACGCCGCGCTCGACGGCCTCGGCGCGGCGATCGAGGGCCAGGTCCGCGTGATCGCCGATCCGCCGACCAACGCGCTGATCGTGATCGCGAACGCGCGCGACTTCCTGGCGATCAAGGAAGTCATCCGGCAGCTCGACCTGCCGCGCCGCCAGGTCTACATCGAGACCGTGATCCTCGACGTCGACGTCTCCGCGCACGACCAGCTCGGCACCGTGGCGCACGCCGGCCGCGCGATCAGCCAGGACGGCAGCGTGGTGTTCGGCGGGGTCAAGACCAGCGACGTCAACTCGCTCGACCTCGTGGACGCGCTGTCGAAGACCGCCGGGCTGTTCACCGGCGTGCTCGGCAGCCCGCTGCCCGGAACGTCCGGTCTGTTCGGCCAGAGCGTGCCGTCGTTCGCCGTGCTGTTCCGCGCGCTGGCCGACCACAGCAACGCCCAGGTCGTGTCGACGCCGAGCATCATCGCGGTCGACAACGTCGAGGCCAAGTACAACGTCGGCATCACGATCCCGGTGCAGAAGGGCCTGGCGTTCCCGGCGCTGAGCGGCGGCGCGGCCCCGCTGGGGACGGCGACCGCCAGCATCGACCACGAGGAGCTGCCGCTGACGCTCAACATCAAGCCGCACATCTCGAACGACGACAGCGTGCTGCTCGAGGTCACCTACGAGGAGAAGGAGCTGACCGGCGACCCCAACACGCTGAACCCGAGCTGGATCCACCGCAACTTTGCGACCCGCGTCGTGGTCCGCGACCAGCAGACCGTCGTGCTCGGCGGCCTCAGCCAGGACCGCGAGCTGATCTCGAGCTCCAAGATCCCGCTGCTCGGCGACATCCCGCTGCTCGGCTACCTGTTCAAGACCACGACCCGGACCAAGCAGCGCACCAACCTGCTCGTCGTCCTGACGCCCTACATCATCCGGCAGCAGGCCGATCTGTACGCGATCCGCGAGCGCAAGCTGCGCGAGAACGACGAGTTCACGCGCTCGATGTCCGGGCTGGCGCACATGACCTACCAGCCGGACATCGACTATCGCAGGAAGCGCGGCCTGGTCGAGGAGATCAACCGCGCGGTGCTCGACGCCGAGCACGACGCCGCCGCGCGCGCCGCGGTCGACGCGCGGCCGCGCGGCGTGGAGGCCGGCAGCGTGGAGCCGCCGCGGGAACCGTGACGCGGCCCTGGCCGATCAGTGATGGGGACCGGTCGCGACGTGCGCGCTGCCGCCGGCGTGGAACCGGCCGCCGAACCCGCCGACCACGACCCGGCCGTTGCCGCGCAGGTGGTACGGGCGGGCGTGAACGAACACGACGCTGGGATAGAACGGGTCGTACCACCAGTACGGGCCGAACCCCGCCCAGTACGGCCACGGCGAGGCCTCGACCGTGGTCGCGACCTCGGGCGCTCGATCGATGCGGTCGAACGTCGTCCGCGACGCGACCGCGCGCGCCGGCGTGTTGACCTGCCACAGCAGATCGAACCGCGGCAGCTGGCTCGCCGACCGGATCGTGTCGGGCAGCGCGTAGTACAGGTCGATCACCCGGCGGTCGTGGAGCGCGATCGACACGTTGGGCAGCGTGCCGACGTCGGCGTTGACGAAGATCGGCCGGCTGCGGCCTTCACCGGGGATCTCGACCAGCTGCTGGGTCGTGTCGAGCGTCCACGGCTGGGCGTCGCCGTCGTTGGTCACGATCGCGCGGACGTGCAGCGCCGGGATCTTCATCCCGTCGCGCCGCAGATCGGCCACGCCGTACGAGGTGACCTCGATCGCGCCCTGCGGCGCCTCCTGCGGGATCGGCGTGCGCATCGCGGGCAGTCCGGCCGCCATCGCGTTGGCGGTGTCGGGTTGATAGACATAATCGGAATTCGCCGCACAGCCAAGCATCCCTCCGATCACCAGGACCCCGGCGGCGCCGAGTGTAGAGCGAATTGTCATGGCACTACTCCTTTGCTTGGCACTCTTGCAAGATCCGTAATCGGCACCCCACCGACCACCGTGGCCCGGCGCCCGTCGGGCATCCTGTGTTCGGCATCACCCGTGCCAGCTCGGCTGCGACGTACCAGCACGATGACCGTGCGGCGTGCGGGCTGGCCCCGCGGCCGGCCTCGGGAATCCTCGCAACCCTCGCCGGGGCGGCCTGCCACGAACGGCCTGGTGGCGAGCCTCCGACGGCCTACCGCCGGCCTAGGGTGCGCGCCGACCGGCGCCCCCCTAGTGGCATGCACGATGCTCGTCGAGGTGGGTGAGTTAGCCAAGGAGAGCCTTCGATGCGAGAGATGACAAAGATCCTGCTGTCCGCGTGTACCGTGTGCGCCCTCGGGCAAGGCAACATCGCGCGCGCGCAGAGCGGCCAGGCGCCGGGGCAGCCGCCTTCGAGCCAGCCGTCGCCGTCGCCCGACGCGACTCCCCCCACGACGCCGCCGGATCCGAGCGGCCAACCGACCCCTCCGGACGATCAGACCGCGACCCCGACGACCGTTCCGGATACGAGTCAACCAGCCCCGCCCAGCTCGCCGGATAGCGCGACGACCACGACGACCACGACGACCACGACGAGCACCGGCGCCGGTGACACGACCGCCGCCGTGCCGCCGCCGCCCCCGGCCCCGGCAGAGGCTGCGCCGGAGTCGGACACCGACATGTTCGGCTTTGAGTGGCACAATCCCAACCTGAAGTCGGGGATCGGCGTCAGCACGATGCTCGGCGGCGGCGTCGTCCAGTTCACCAGCTCGACGATGCGAGACACCACGTCGAACATCGGCGGTCTGTGGGATCTCCACGTGACGTTCGGCACCCACCTCCCGCTCGCGCTCGATCTCGCCTACATCGGAACGGCGACCCACATCTCCGGTCTGCCGAGCGGCAACACCGGCACGCTGATCGGCTCCGCCGCCGAGGGCACGCTGCGCTGGAACGTGCTGCCGCTGTTCGCCTGGACGCCGTACGTGTTCGGCGGCGTCGGGTACCAGCGCTACGATGTGACCCAGACCAACGTGTCGCTGTCCGACAGCGGCATGAACTCCGGCGACAACCTGCTGAGCGTCCCGGCCGGGCTCGGGTTCGTGTGGCGCGGCAACAACGGGCTGGTCGCCGACGTCCACGGCACCTACCGCTTCACGTGGTTCCAGGACCTGGTGCTCAAGAACGGCGCGCCGATCACCGGCACCACCAGCAGCGACTTCGTCAAGCTGAACAACTGGCAAGCCAGCGCCGCGATCGGCTACGAGTTCTGATCGCGAGCCCACCCGCGGGCGACCGGCGCGCGTGACGTCGGGAGCGCGGATCGGGCCCGCGCGGTTTGCCGTGCGCACGGCCGGCCTGGCAGGATCGCAGCTCCCCCGGGGGCGCGGCCCGCCATGCACGTGAAGCAGATCGGTCAGATCATGGGGGTCTGGTCGACCCATCAAGCTGATCCGCTACGCCCTGTGGTCGTGGGTGCCGTACTTCCTCACGACCGGCTACGGCTTCAGCCCCAGCCAGGCCGCCCTGGCCTCGACCGCGTTCGACCTCGCCGGCCTGCCCGGTGTGCTGGTGACCGGCTGGCTGTCGGACCGCTACTTCGGTCGCCGGCGCGGCGGGGTGTCGCTGATCATGATGCTCGGCGCGGTGGCGTCGACCGGACTCCTGATCGGCCTGGGCGGCGCCAGCGCCACGCTGTTCGTCGTGCTGCTCGCCGCGATCGGCTTCTTCCTGTACGGCCCGGACTCGCTGCTGACCGGCGCCGGCGCGATCGACATCGGCAGCCGCCGGATGGCCACGTTCGCCGCGGCGTTCATGTCGGGGATCGGCAGCCTCGGCGCCGTGGTCCAGGAGTTCGCGATCTCCCGCCAGTACAAGCCCGGGGAGGGCCTCGGCGTGGTGTTCGCCATGCTGTTCTGCAGCGCCGTGCTTGCCGCTGCGTTCTGCGCCGTCCTGGTCTGGCGCAACCGGCGCGGCAAGGGCATCTGACGTTAGCCCCGACCCGCTGGACGCGCTCGCAGCGGGCGCGCGCATGCGCCGGTGGATCACGTCCCGTCGAGGGCGAATTCAGGTAAAGTGGGTGTTCGACTTTCGCTGAACGTTACTTCTACCGCCCGGCGGTGTAAAAGCTCCCCGTGCTCGACGCGTTCTCCGACTGGGTTCAAGGGATGGTCCGCGCCGGCGGCTACCCGGCCGTGTTCGCGCTCATCGCGCTGGAGAGCACGCTCGTCCCGATCCCGTCGGAGCTGGTGATGCCGTTCGCCGGGTTCATGGCCTGGAAAGGTGAGTTTTCGCTACCTGTGATCCTGGTCATCAACAGCGTCGGCGCCGTGATCGGATCCGGGGTCTGCTACTGGATCGGCGTCGTCGGCGGCAAGCCGTTCCTGGTCAACTACGGCAAGTACTTCCTGGTCCGCCGGCACGAGATCGAGCGCACCGAAGCATTCTTTGCCAGGTACGGCAAGACGACGATCTTCGTTGCCCGGTTCCTCCCGGTGATCCGCCACATCATCTCGGTCCCGGCCGGCATTGCCCGGATGCCGCTCCCCGGGTTCTTCCTGCAGACATTCCTGGGGTCCACCCTCTGGGGTGGCACCCTGATTCTCCTCGGCTACTACGTGGGAGCGAACTGGGAGGCCCTCACCAGCAACCTCAAGCGCGTCGACCACGTCATCGCGGCGATCCTCGTGCTAGCCCTTGTGGCATTAGGAATCCGGTTCGTGGTACGCCGCAGGCGCGAACGGCTGTAAACCACCTTGCCCATCGCTGTCATCGCATCTTTCCTGCTCGGGCGCCCCGCCCGCGCTAGGTAACACTCCGTGTCGTACCCTGGCCGCAATCCCACAGAGCCGCCCGCGCTCGCATCCACGGCGCCCGCGCCGACGGTGGTGTCGCGCGCGACGACGCAGCCCGGCATGCTAGGGTCCAGCGGCCTGGCGCTGTCCGTTCAGGTCGTGCAGGCACTGGGAGCCCGTGTGCTCGACCGACACGAAACCGAGCTCGTCGAGCAGGCGATGGCGGCGGTCGCCGCACACTCCCCCGCCGATGCGCTGATCCTCCACGGCCTGATCGCCGAGCTCAAGGCCACGTCCGACCTGCTCGAACGCCAGCGCCCGCTGCGCCGGCCGACGGCGCTCGGCGGCGAGGCGCGCGACGAGTCCACGCTGATCGACCACCTGTGCACGCTCGACGGCCTGTCGGGCGACCTCGCACTGCCGCTCAAGGCGACCCAGTCGCGCACCTACCTGCTCACCAAGATCAACTTCCTCCGCGGCTTCGTGAAGGCCACGTCGGTGCTCGGTGACGTTCCGGGCTCGGCGCGGATGACCCACGACCTGCGCGAGGAGCTCGCCCAGTCGATCTACACCCTGCTCGCCGAGGAGCTGTTCCTGGCGCTGCTCCGCAAGCCCGACGTGAGCCGCCGGACCAAGCAGCGCGCCGCGGATCAGCTGATCACCGTGTGGGACGACGCCGCGCTCGAGATCGACGACTTCGCGCCGCTGCTCGAGTCGGCGTGGCACGCGCGCAACCGGATCAACAGCGCCTACGGCACGCTGCTCGGCGCGACCGAGACGTTCCGGCTGGTCCGCGAGGACTGCAGCCCCGAGGTCCTGGAGTTCTTCGGCCGCGAGGGGATGAGCGCCGACGAGAGCGCCGCGTTCGAGGAGTTCCTGTTCAACATGACCAGCGAGGAGCTGGCCACCCTGCGCCGCGAGATGCAGAAGCAGCACCTGTCGGCCGCGAGCCCGGCGTGGGCCGCCCAGATCCTCTGCCGTCAGATC
>DATAPF010000296.1:0-18850 GCA_036265355.1 Kofleriaceae bacterium
CAAGCCCTTCGAGGACGAGTCGATGCGCAAGGCGGCGGCGACCTGGGATCCGTCGGGCAAGTACTGGGAGGCCGGCGGCGGCGGGACGCCCTGGGATACGATCACCTTCGATCCCGACCTGAAACTCGTCTACATCGGCACCGGCAACGGCTCGCCGTGGAGCCAGAAGCGGCGCAGCCCCAAGGGCGGTGACAACCTGTACCTCGCGTCGATCGTCGCGCTCAATGCCGACGCCGGCAAATATGTCTGGCATTACCAGGAAACGCCCGGCGACAACTGGGACTACACGTCGACCCAGCCGATGATCCTCGCCGACCTGAAGATCGGCGGCAAGCCGCGCAAGGTGATCCTCCACGCGCCCAAGAACGGCTTCTTCTTCGTGATCGACCGGACCGACGGCAAGCTGATCTCGGTCAAGAACTTCGTCGACGTCAACTGGGCCAGGGGCTACGACAAGACCGGCCGGCCGATCGAGACCCCGCTGGCGCGCCCCGACGGCCCGTTCGACGCGATCCCCGGCCCATACGGCGCCCACAACTGGCACCCGATGTCGTTCAACCCGACGACCGGCCTGGTCTACCTGCCGGCGCAGAACGTGCCGCTCGGCCTGATGGACGACAAGGAGTGGAAGTACGGCGCCGTGCTGCCCGGCCGCGCCGGCACCGGCACCGGCTGGAACCTCGGCATGATCATCAACGCCCAGCCGCCCAAGAGCAAACCGTTCGGCCGGCTGCTCGCCTGGGATCCGGTCAAGCAGAGGGAGGCGTGGCGCGCCGAGTACGTCTCGCCGTGGAACGGCGGCACGCTGACCACCGCTGGCAACCTGGTGTTCCAGGGCACGGCCGACGGCCGGTTCGTCGCCTACGACGCCAGGACCGGCAAGAAGCTGTGGGAGTCGCCGGTCGGCACCGGCGCGATGGCCGGGGCCTCGACCTACCTGGTCGACGGCAAGCAGTACGTCTCGATCGCGGTCGGCTGGGGCGGCGCGTACGGCGTGTCGCAGCGGACCAGCGAGAAGATCGGCCCCGGCACGGTGTTCACCTACGCGCTCGGCGGCAAGGCCAGCCCGCCGCCGTTCGTCTCGGTCAAGCTGGAGGGCCTGCTCGCCGGCGTCAAGTACGACCCCAAGCAGGTCCCCGAGGGCCTGGGCCTGTACGTCAGCCACTGCGTGCTGTGCCACGGCGTGCCCGGCGTCGATCGCGGCGGCAACATCCCCAACCTCGGCTACGTCAAGCCCGAGATCATCACCGAGCTCGACAAGTACGTGTTCAGCGGCCCCTACGTGAAGGACGGCATGCCGGACTTCACCAACCGGCTCCAGCCCGCCGATCTCGACAAGCTCCGCGCGTTCATCCAGGGCACGGCGGACTCGATCCGGCCCAAGAAGTAGTGGCATGCGGACGATGAAGCTGGCGACGCTGCTTGCGCTCGTGATCTCGGTGCCGGCCTGGGCCGACGACCCGGCGCCGGCCCCGGTGGCTCCCCCACCTCCGGCAGCGGAGGCGGCGCCGGCGGGTCCCACAGCGCCGGCGGGTCCCACAGCGCCGGCCGCTCCGGCGGCTCCCGCAGCGCCGGCCGCTCCGGCGGCCCCGACGGCGTCCGAGGAGGTCATCGTCGTCACCGGCCTGCGGCTGCCGCGGCCGCTGCAGGATGTCCCGGCGGCGACCACGGTGATCGATCGCGATCAGGTCGCGCGCGCGCCGGAGCCGCTGGCCGACGACCTGGTCCGCGCGGCGCCCACCGTCGGCACGTTCCGGCGCAGCTCGAGCGCGATCGCCGATCCGACGTCGCAGGGCCTCAACCTGCGCGGGGTCGGCCCGTCGGGTGTGTCGCGCGCGCTGGTGCTGCAGGACGGCGTCCCGATCAACGACCCGTTCGGCGGCTGGGTGTACTGGCGCGCGCTGTCGCCGCTGGGCATCGACCAGATCGAGATCGTGCCGAGCGGCGCGTCCGCGCTGTTCGGCAACTTCGCGCTCGGCGGTGTGCTCCAGGTGATCTCGCGGCCGATCGACCGCGAGGCGCTCGACGTGGTGGTCGCGGGCGGCTCGCTCGGCGGGCGGCGCGCCGCGGCGCGCTCGACCGAGCGGTTCGGCGACCTCGGGATCGAGCTCGACGGCGAGTCGTGGCACAGCGACGGCTACGCGCCGATCGTCGCCGCCCAGCGCGGCGTGGTCGACGGCCTGGCGCCGAGCACGCACGACACCGCCGGCGGCCGCGTCCAGTACGCACTGGGCAGCTCGACCCTGCACGCGAATGCCCGGTACTTCACCGAGTCGCTCGACGCCGGCACCCAGTTCACCACCGCCGACGTCCGCACCGTGACCTACGGCGCGGGCTGGCAGCTCACCGATCCCGGTGGGCTGGCCGGTGCGCTCGACGTCGAGCTGTTCGGCGGCGATCAGGTGTTCGATCAGGAGCGCGCGCGGGTATCGGGCGCCTCCGGGGCCCAGCCAGGCACACCGGAGGCTCGCACCACCGCCGCGAAGTCCGCCGATGGCCACACCCCGTCGAACAACCAGGGCGCGGCCGCGACCTGGACCGCGCGGCTCGGGCACCACGCGATCGTGGTCGGCGCCGACGCCCAGCGCGTGGTCGGCAGCGCGACCGACACGCTGTTCCCGTTGACGGTCCAGCCGACGACGATCGTGCAGCGCGCCGCCGGCGGCGAGCAGCGGTTCGCCGGCGCGTTCGCCCAGGACGCGATCGAGGTCACCCCGGAGCTCGAGCTCGCCGCCGCGCTCCGGCTCGACGGCTGGCAGAACGTCGACGCGAGCGGCAGCACGACCCAGTCCGGCGGCACCGTGATGACGACGCCGTTCGCCGACGCCTCCAAGCTGCAGCTCGATCCGCGGCTCGGCGCGCTGTACCACCTCAGCCACGAGGTCGCGGTGCGGGCCTCGGCGTACCGCGCGTTCCGCGCGCCGACCCTCAACGAGCTGTACCGGCCGTTCCAGGTCGGCACCGTGCTGACCGCGGCCAACGCCGATCTGCGCCCCGAGACCCTGTGGGGCGGCGAGCTCGGCGGCCAGCTCGTGCTCGAGGGGCTCGCCGCCCAGGCCACCGCGTTCTGGAACCAGATGAACGATCCGATCGCCAACGTGACGCTGGCGATGCCGGTCAACGGCGCGACCAAGCAGCGCCAGAACCTCGGCAGCACGCGGATCCTCGGCCTCGACGTCGATCTGACCTGGCGCCCGGCCGCGGCGTGGACCGTGCGGGTCGCCCACACGTTCAGCGACGGCTACGTGCGCTCCGCGCCGGCCCAGCCCGATCTGGTCGGCAAGCGGCTCGCCCAGGACCCCCACCACCGCAGCGCCGCGATCGTCAGCTACGACGACCCGCGGATCGCCACGCTCACCGCCGAGATGCGCTACCTCGGCACGCAGTTCGAGGACGACCAGAACACCCAGCCGATCGGCTCGGTCGTGCTGTTCGACGCCCGCGCCGAGCGCGCCCTCGCCGCCGGGTTCTCGCTGTTCGTCACCGGCCGCAACCTGTTCGATCGCCACTACCTGGTCGGCCGCTCCGGGATCGACACCGAGGGCGCGCCGCGCACGTTCGAGCTCGGCCTCGCCTACCACGCCGGCGCGCGCCGGTAGCGCTGCCCGGCTGCGGCTCAGGTCAGCGGGAACGGCTTGGTGTCCTGCGCGCCGAACGTCGGGTCGCCGGCGCCCAGCGCCGGGGTGCCGCTGGCGACCGTGAAGCTCGCGGTGCGCTTGGTGCCGGGACCGGTGGTCCCGGTCAGCTGCTGGATCGGCCGCTGGATCGTGATGATCGACGCCTGGACCTTGTCGGCGCCGACCTTGATGTAGCAGTAGCCCTGCGAGTTGGTGTCGACGTACTTGAGATGCGCATTGCCTTGCGGCGGGTCGTGCAGTGTCGGTGCAACGGTCCCGCCGGCGCCGGCGTAGGCCGCCGCCGCGGCGGTACCTTCGAGGAGCAGCAGGTTGAAGTTCTCGGTGAACTTCGAACCGCCCCCGGGCCTGGCGTCCGCGGCGATCAGCGCGTTGAGCTGGAGGTTCGACGCCGTCGCAACGAAGAACGCCGAGAACAGCGAGTTCGAGGTGACGCCGGGCCCGACGAACTCGACCGCGACCGGCGTCGCCGTCGCAGGATTGCCCGGAGCCCCGGGATCGAACGTGTCCATGACCTGCCCCGCGAACGCGGCGTGGATGTCGCCGGTCAGCACGACCACGTTCTGGATGTTGTTGGTCCTGAGGAACGCCATCAGCTCGTTGCGCTCGGCGTTGTAGCCGTCCCATGCGTCGGCGCTGACCACCAGATCGGCCGGCAGCGGGCTGGTCGCGCCGAGCGAGGTGATCTTGAGCCGCATCAGCGTGACCTCGTTGCCCCACAGCTTCCAGGTCGCGTCCGACCCCTTCATCGTGTCCTTCCACCACTGCTTCTGGGTCTTGCCGAGCATCGTGCCGATCGGGCTGGCCGCGCGCGGGTTGGGGATCGTCACATTGCCCAGCGGGATCTGGGTGACGCCCGAGGCGGCGCCGAGGTCGAGCAGGTTGACCAGGTCCTTGGGCAGCGCGTTGCGCGGCGTGAGGAACATGGCGGACGTCGCGAGCTCCTCGGGGATCGCGTGGTCGCTGCGGTAGCTGCGCTCGTCGGTCATCACCAGCTCGACGTGCTTGCCGAACCGCAGCGAGCGGTAGATCGTGATCGCGCCGACCGCCGCCTTGTTGTTGGGCTCGTCGACGAAGTTGTCGGCGTTCGGCGCGGTGAACGCCGCGTCGGTGACCGGCGTGGCCGGCGGCGCGAAGTCCTTGGCCTGGCTCTGCACGACTCCGTCGATGCCGGTCAGGTGCACCGGCACGTACTCGAACCACGCCTGGCTCCCCGCGAGCCGGCGGAGCTGATCCGGCTCGTCGAGCGTCATCCCGTCGGTGTAGTTGGCCTGGCTCTGCCAGCAGTCGTCGGTGAACTCGTGATCATCCCAGATCGAGATGAACGGCCAGCGCGCCCGCGCCGCCTGAAGATCGGGATCCGACAGGAACGTCTTGTACAGCGAGCGGTAGTCGTCGACCGTGTTCGCGAAGCTCTGGCCCGCCCGCGTCCCGCCGCCGCTCGGAAACGCCGGCACCCCACGCGGCGAGCCGTCGGCGTTGGTCAGCGCGATCGGGTTGAACATGTCGTCGATCGCGGTCTGGAAGTTGCTCGCGCGGGTCTCGTAGATCATGTCGCCGAGGTGGATCACCGCGGAGATCCGGTCGGCGGGGTCTCGCGCGTCGTCGTCGAGGATCATCTGGCGGTACGCGCCGTAGTTGCCGGCTGCGTAGTCCTGGCACGACACCCACGCGAAGTTGACCTGGACATCGGTCTGCGCCGCCGGCGCCGTGATCGTCCGGCCGCTGATCGTGTCCTGGCCGGCGGTGAACCGGTAGTAGTACGTCGTCCCCGGCCCGAGGTTGGTGACCAGCACGCGCACCGTGTGATCGGTCGCCGCGGTCGCGGTCACGGTCCTGTCGGCGACGATGGTGGTGAACCCGGCGTCGCTGGCGATCTGGACCACCAGCTGGACATCGACGGTCTGGGTGCCGCGGAGCGCGCGCGTCCACAGCACCACCGAGGTGTCGCGCGGATCGCCCGACGCCACGCCCTGCGGGAAGCTGAACGTGCCCTTGGGATCCGACCCACCGGCGTCGGGGCCCGGCGGTGGCGATGGCTTCGAGCCGTCGCCGCAGCCCGGGATTCCGACCAGGGTCGCGCCCACCACGAACCAGCCAGTGCGCTCCAGGAATTCTCGACGCTTCATGGCGAGGAAGATATCGGCTACCGGCCGTCGCCACGAGACCCTCGCGCAGCAAACGTGACCGAATTCGCAGCAGGTGGCGCGGCCCCGACATCGATGTCGCACTCGCGGCGTCCACGCCGCGTCCTCAGGACCGCGTCGGGTCGCGGCGGTTCACCGACGCCGGCTCACGCCGGGTGCGCGGGAGCCGGGGCGGGCGCTTGCCGCGCCGGATCGCGCCGGTGATCGACCGGTAGGCGAGCTCCTCGCCGCTGCGCGCGGCGCGCAGCAGCAGGCCGCCGCGGCTCATGTCGCCGCGCCCGACGAAGCTCTCGGGGAACACCAGGCGCTCGCCGAACACCTCGAGCAGCGGATCGACGTACTTGCCGGTCGCGATGCTGCCGAGCAGGACGACCCGCGCCGCACCGCCGCAATGCTCGGCGAGCCGCGCGGCGTCGCGGCGCAGCGGGGCGGCGAACGCGTCGCTCTCGACGTCGACCTGGCCCATCGCGCGCAGCTCGGCGGCGGAGATCGCCACGTCGGGCGGCTCCAGCCCGCAGCCCGGCGCCATGACCAGCGTGCCGGAGATGCCGGCTGGACCGGCCGCGAACCGCTGCGCGTAGGTCAGCTTGCCGCGGAAGTACAGCGCGGACAGCCATGCGAACACGTCGCCGAGCGGCGCGGTGCGGTCGTGGAGCTGCCGGCCGAGCACGGACTGGAGCGACGCCGCGAGCAGCGCCGCGCGCGGTCCGCCGCACCGCGCGGGGCTGAGCACGAAGACCGTGACCTGCGCGGTGCTCGCCACCCCCGCGTTGTACTCGGACCGCACGCCGGCGCAAACCGCGTGCGCCGCGGCCGGCAGCCACGGACCGCGCGGTCCGTGTACGCTCGATGGGTGACCGATCCGGCGATCGTCGAGCTCGCGCGCGCGGCGATCCGCCGCCTGGTCGACGCCGCGCCCGACGCGGCCGACGCCCGCGCCGCGCTGGCGCGGATCGAGCGGGTCGGGCTCGGCCCGCCGTACACCGTGGTGATCGCCGGCGATCCGGTGGCGCGCAGCGAGCTGCTCGACGCGCTGGCCGGCGAGCGGCTGTTCGACCCGGCGCGCCGCGACCCGGCGCGGATCGTGATGCAGCTGCGGCGCGGCCCGGCGACCTTGCTGCGGGCCCGCCGCCGCGACGGCTCGGTCGAGGAGCGCCGGGAGGCCGAACCGGCCGCCGACGAGCCCGCACCTGGCGAGCCCGCACCGGACGAGCCAGGCCCGCGCCCGCGCGCTGCGCGGCACGACGATCGCGCGGCCACCGTGTCGGCGAGCGGCGATCCGGGCTTCGAGGACGCGATCGCGGAGTCCGGCGAGGCCGAGACCACGGTGCTGGTCCGCCACCCGCCGCGCCCGCCGTGGTGGGCGGTGTGGCGCCACCTCGCGCGATGGTGGCGGACCTGGCGCGCGCAGCGGTCGGGGTCGAGCGCGCCGGCGCTGCCCGCGTCCGCGCCGCAGCTCGGCGCACCGCCGGTCGCGGCCCGCCGCGGGTTCGCCAACACCATCGCGCGCAGGCGCGCCGGCGATCCGCGGCCCGACCTCGCGGCCGCGCTGTCGGGCTGGCTGGCCGACGACGCGGTCGAGAAGCTGTTCGTCGAGGTCGCCGGCGGCCCGCTGCCCGACAAGGTCGTCGTGATCGAGCTGCCGTCCGGCGCGAGCGCGTGGCCGCTCGATGCGGTGGCGCCCGACGCCTGCCTGGTCGCGTGCGGCGCGCGCGGCCTCGCGCTGACCGAGCAGCTCGAGACCGTGCTCGCGATCGTTCCCCACGTGTTCGCGATCGGCGGCGAGCCGGCCGGGCCCGCGGGTCGCGACGGGCGCGTGCGCCGGCTGGCCGCCGCGGACACGCCCGCCCGCCTGGTCCAGATCGCGACCCTCGAGCGCGCGCTCGCGGTCGGCCGCTGCGCGGTCACCGCGCTGGCCGGCGGCTCGGCCGCGCTCGATGCCGCGATCACCCGCGCCGAGACCGGGTTCCGCGCGCGGCTCGATCGCCTCGAGGCGCTGCGGATCGCCAGCCCCGACGATCATGTCGCGGCGACGCTCGCGCGGATCCGCCCGGGGCTGGTCGCCGCCGTCCAGCAGCTGCTGCGCGGCGCGCTCGACCAGCTCGACGCGGCGATCGCCGAGCTCGGCGCGGCGTGGTCGTCGCAGCTCGCCGCGGCCGCCACCACCGATGCGCTGCGCACCGCGGCGGCGCGGATCGACGAGCAGTCGCCCGCCGCGCTCGCCGCGGCGCACGCCGCCGTGCGCGGCGCGCTGGTCGACGGCCTCACCGAGCGCGCCCGGGCGCACCATCACGAGCTCGCCGGCGCGCTGCGCCGCGGCACGTCGCGCGACGACACCGCCGCGCCGCCGTGGCTGACCGCCGAGGTCGAGATCGCCGAGCTGACGTCGAGCACCGGCCTCGGAGCGGTCGCGCCGCGGCTGATCGCGCTGTTCCGCTCGCTCGACGCGCTGCGCGGCGAGGCGATCGCCCACCTCGACCAGCGGATCACCCGGCTGCGCCAGGTCGCGGCCGCCAGCCTGCTCGACGTCGAGCCGCGGCTGGAGCCCGCGGTGACCGGCGCGCTCGCGATCGCGCTGCGCGGCGAGGTCGAGCGCCACGTGGCCTGGCTCGACGCCGAGCTGGCGCGCGCGCGGATCGCGATCGACGCCGAGCGCGCGCAGCTCGCGGTGCTCGCGATCGCGCGCGACACCGCGCGCAGCGACGAGCGCGAGCTGGTCACCGCGATCGACGCAGTCACCGCCGAGCTGCCGTGACCGACCCGGCGGGCTGAAAACTTGCCCGCGCCGCCGAACCTCCACAGGCTGGGACCATGAGCGATGCGGCGACGGTCTCCGAGCCGATGACCTGGAGCGAGATCTGCGAGCGGTTTCCCGACCAGTGGATCGCGCTGGTGGCGCTCGACTGGGCCGATGATCGGGACGAGCCGTTCCGCACCGCGCTGATCGCCGGCTGGGGCTCGCGCCACGAGGCGCTGGCCCAGGCCCGCCCGCTGCGCCGGTTGTTCGAGCCGATCGGTCCGTTCTTCACCGGCGATCCTGCGGCCGAGCTGCCCGCGATGCCCCCGATCGTGTACGTCGCCTGACGGCCGGCCGGCGCTACTGCCAGGTCACCGGGACCGGCACCGAGGTGATCGTGTAGGTGACCGCCGCGGACTGGAAGCCGGTTCCGGGCGGCGTGGTGACGTACCGCCGCGCCACACCGATGGTCCCGGCTCCCGGCCGCAGTCCGGTCACATCGAGGAATGCCATCCCGTTGTCGGTCTGCTCGATGCCGGAGGTCCCGAGCGAGGCGTCCGACGCCAGCGGGCGCACCGCCTGGCCGGTCGAGGCCGAATAGGCGATCATCAGGTTGATCGAGCGCGGCACCACCTCGTTGGCCATGGGCGCCGTGATCGTCGGCCGCGGCGGCACCCGGTAGGCGAACTGTGTGGTGGTTCCCCCGCGGCTGTACGTGAACGTGATATTTCCGCCCGGCGCGACGATCGGGATCCGGGTGGCGTATCCCATCGAGCCGTACGGCACCGCCATCCCGTCGATGGCGAGGGTGGCCGCGTCGAGCTTGACGTACTCGTTCGACTGGAAGAACTGCACGACGACCGGCACCATCCCGTCGGGCGGCGCCGCATCGGCGTCGACGATCGTCGGCTCGATCACGAGCTGGCTCGCAGCCGCGTTGACCGACTTGACGTCGCCCAGGCCAGAATCGAGGCACCCGGTCGAGGCGCCGAGCACCATGATCATCGCGATCCGCGGCACCGTCATGGTCACCTACCCTACTTCGATTCGCGGGCCGTGCCAGAACCTTCGTGTCGCCGGATATGTAAGTTTACATTTACTTTCCTGGGGATATGTAACTTAAATTACTTCAAGCTGCTTAACGTAAGGATTCAGGAACCATCTGTTTCCTGATTGGTCAGAATGCCCCCGTTGACGAATTTCTGAGGGAGCGATATCGACTTGGGGCAAGTTTCCCCATCTCTTCCGGGGGAAAAAGGAGTCCAGGCATGTCTCACTTCGCCTCGCGCGCTTCCACCCTGTGTGCAACCAGTGCCCTGCTGTTCGCGTTCGGCTGCGCTGCAGACCCGGCCGACGCGCCCCAGGAGATCGCCGTGGAGCAAGGCTCCCACGGTGGCACCGAGATCCACCCCGAGGACCGCTGCGACCCGGTGACGTTCGGCGCGCTGTGCAACCCGAACTTCCATGGCACGACGACGCTCGATCAGTTCAACGCCGAGCTCGACGCCACCAAGCGGGTCGCGGCCTGGGAGTACGGCGGCGGCCAGGGCCGGATCAGCCTCGGCCAGAGCCTGCAGGTCGACAACAAGGGCGGCGAGACCCACACGTTCACGGTGGTGGCCAACTATGGCGGCGGTCGGGTGCCGCCCCTCAACGAGCGGTCCGGCAACACCGTGGTCGCCCCGGAGTGCGTCGCCGGCGCCAACGCGACCAACGTCGACATCAAGTCCGGCACCGGCATCCGGGTGACCACCGGCGCCAGCGGCGCGATCAAGACCCGGGGCACGTTCAAGGTCCAGTGCTGCATCCACCCGTGGATGCGGACGACCGTCACGGTCCAGTGAGCGAACGACGCGGCCGCGCGATCGGCGCGGCTGGGTCCCGATCGACCGGCAGATCGAGCGGCGGCCCCCGAGCGTGACCGGTGAGCCTGCCGGGCGGCGAGCGGCCTGACGAGCGCGGAGCTGCTCGAGCCCAGCGCAGCGCGCGCGGGATCGCGCCGGCACCGGTGGCGGTGCATGGCAAACACTCCCGCTGTCGTTCACGCGTTTCTCACCACCGAGCGTTCACGCACATCTCACCGGATCACAGGTTGTACATCGATCAGGCTATCTGCATTGTCGTGCCCGGCAATGCAGCCGTTCCAACTACCCGACTTTTACATGCCTTATCCGGCGCGGCTCAATCCTCATCTCGAGGCAGCCCGCGTCCACTCCAAGGCATGGGCGCGCGACATGGGTATCATCGGCGCACCGTCGGGAGCGAGCGACGAGCCGATCTGGGACGAGCACGATCTCGATTCTCATGATTATGCACTCTTGTGCGCATATACCCATCCGGATGCGTCCGCTCCGGAGCTCGACCTGGTCACAGACTGGTATGTCTGGGTCTTCTTCTTTGACGATCATTTCCTGGAAATCTACAAGCGCACCAAAGATATGGCCGGTGCCAAGCAGTATCTGGCCCGGCTGCGGGAGTTCATGCCGATCACGCCTGCCGGATCGCCGCCGGCGGCGACCAACCCGGTCGAGCGCGGCCTCGCGGACCTGTGGCCGCGCACGATCCCGGGCGCGTCGGTCGAGTGGCGGATCCGGTTCGCCGAGAGCACACAGGCGCTGCTCGACGAGTCGCTGTGGGAGCTCGCCAACATCCAGCGCAACCGGATCGCCAACCCGATCGAGTACATCGAGATGCGGCGCAAGGTCGGTGGCGCGCCGTGGTCGGCCAACCTGGTCGAGCACGCGGTCGACGGCGAGGTGCCGGCGGAGATCGCGGCGAGCCGGGCGTTGCGCGTGCTGCGCGACACGTTCGCCGACGGCGTCCACCTGCGCAACGACCTGTTCTCCTACCAGCGCGAGGTCGAGGACGAGGGTGAGAACGCCAACTGCGTGCTGGTGCTGGAGCGTTTCCTCGGCGTCGATCCGCAACGCGCCGCGGACCTGACCAACGACCTCCTGACCTCGCGGCTGCACCAGTTCGAGACCACCGCGCTGACCGAGGTGCCCGCGGTGTGCGACGAGCACCACCTGAGCCCGGCCGAGCGCGCCCGGGTCGCCCGCTACGCCAGGGGCCTGCAGGACTGGCAGTCCGGCGGCCACGAGTGGCACATGCGGTCGAGTCGCTACATGAACCAGGGCGCCGCGGCGGGCGGCGCCGGCCCGCTGGCCAGCCTCGCCGGCGGACCGCTCGCCCCGCTGGCACCGCTCGCGGCGCAGCTCCGGTTGACCCCGACCAACCTCGGGGCCGACCGGATCAAGAGCTTCCGGTTCCAGCCGTTCCGGCCGGTCGGGCAGCTCGCGCTCCCCGCGTTCTACATGCCGTACGCGGCGCGCTGCAACCCGCACCTCGACGCCGCCCGGCGCAACAGCAAGGCGTGGGCGCGGCGGATCGGCATGCTCGACGAGCTGCCCGGGGTGCCCGGCGGCCACGTGTGGAACGACCGCAAGTTCGACGCCGCCGACGTCGCGCTGTGCGCCTCGCTGATCCACCCCGACGCCGGCGCGCCCCAGCTCGACCTCTCCGCCGAGTGGCTGGTGTGGGGGACCTATGCCGACGATTACTTCCCCCTGATCTACGGCCGGACCCGCGACATGGCGGGCGCCCGGGCATTCAACGCGCGGCTGCCGCTGTTCATGCCGCTCGACGCCACGCCGGCCCCGCCCCCGCTCAGCCCGATCGAGCGCGGGCTGGCCGATCTGTGGGCGCGCACGGCAGGCGGTCTGTCGCAGGCGATGCGCCGGCAGTTCCGCGCCGCGATCTGGGACATGACGACGAGCTGGCTGTGGGAGCTCGCCAACCAGATCCAGCACCGGATCCCGGATCCGGTCGACTACGTGGAGATGCGGCGCAAGACGTTCGGCTCGGAGCTGACCGCGAGCCTGTTCCGGTTGACCCGCGGCGAGGGCATCCCCGCCGAGCTGTTCCGGACCCGGACCCTGCGAGGCATCGAGCTGTCGGCCACCGACGTCGGCTGCCTGACCAACGACGTGTTCTCGTACCGGAAGGAGATCGAGTACGAGGGCGAGTTCCACAACGCCGTGCTGGTGGTCGAGAACTTCCTCGATTGCAGCCCGGCCGACGCGATCGGCGTGGTCAACGACCTCATGACCTCGCGGATGAAGCAGTTCGAGGACCTGCTCGCCAGCGAGCTGCCGGTCGTGCTCGACGAGCTGCACCTCGACCGCGCCGTCCGCGATCACGTCCACACCTACATCACAGGATTCCAGCTCTGGATGGCTGGCATCCTCACCTGGCACCGCGCCGTCGATCGCTACAAGGAGCCGGAGCTGCGCGCAGACCGCCGGCTGCCCGCGCCGCGGTTCGGTGCCCCATCCGGGCTCGGTACGTCGGCCGCGCGGCTCGCGGCGCTGTACCGGGCCCTCCAATCCGATCGGGGTGAATCATGGCGATGACAACGAGACCGGAAAACGACATCGAGAACCTGCGAACCAGCCTGGCCACCGACGCCGCACGCAAGCTGGCCCACACGACCAAGTCGGTCCCCCAGATGCAGGGGATCTCGTCGCGCTGGCTGCTCAAGGTGCTGCCCTGGGTCCAGGTCCAGGGCGGTGTGTACCGCGTCAACCGGAGGCTGAGCTACGCGGTCGGCGACGGCCGCGTGACATTCACCACCACGGGCGCGCGCGTCCAGGTGATTCCCCAGGAGCTGTGCGAGCTGCCGATGCTGCGCGGGTTCGACGACCTCGCCGTGCTCCAGGCGCTCGCCGACCGCTTCGTCCAGCGCGACCTCCGGCCCGGTGAGGCCATCACCGAGCAAGGCAAGCCGGCCGATTCGATCTGCCTGATCGCGCACGGCAAGGTCAACCGGATCGGCAAGGGCAAGTACGGCGACGAGACCGCGCTCGACGTGCTGGCCGACGGCGACTCCTACAGCTGGGAGGCGCTGCTCGAGTCGAACGACAGCTGGCCGTACACCGCCCGGGCGGCCACGCCGTGCACGGTGCTGATCCTGCAGCAGGACGCGTTCGAGGCGATCGTCGCGCAGTCGCCCGCGCTGCGCGCTCACCTCGACCAGTTCCGGCGGCGCGCCCTGAAGAAGCAGGATGGGACCGGCCAGGCCGCGATCGAGCTCGCCGCCGGCCACAGCGGCGAGCCGGTGCTGCCCGCGACCTACGTCGACTACGAGACCGCGCCCCGCGAGTACGAGCTCGGCGTGGTCCAGACCGTGCTGCAGGTCCACACCCGGGTCGCCGACCTGTTCAACCAGCCGATGAACCAGACCGAGCAGCAGCTGCGGCTGACCGTCGAGGCGCTCAAGGAGCGCCAGGAGGACGAGCTGGTCAACAACCGCGAGTTCGGGCTGCTCCACAACGCCGATCTCAAGCAGCGCATCCACACCCGCGGCGGCCCACCGACGCCCGATGACATGGACGAGCTGCTCGCCACGGTGTGGAAGGATCCGACGGTGTTCCTCGCCCACCCGCGCGCGATCGCCGCGTTCGGCCGCGAGTGCAGCCGGCGCGGCATCTACCCGACCAGCATCGATCTCGGCGGCCACATGGTGCCGGCGTGGCGCGGCATCCCGCTGTTGCCGTGCAACAAGATCCCGGTCGGTGAGTCGCGCACCAGCTCGATCCTGCTGATGCGGACCGGCGAGAACAACCAGGGCGTGATCGGTCTGCACCAGGCCGGCATCCCCGACGAGATCGAGCCCAGCCTGTCGGTCCGGTTCATGGGGATCAACGAGAAGGCGATCATCTCGTACCTGGTCAGCTGCTACTTCTCCACGGCCGTGCTGGTCCCGGACGCCCTCGGCATCCTGGAGAACGTCGAGATCGGCCGGGCCGACGGATGATGGACCTGGGGCCTTCCGGCGGACCCGGCGACGCCGAGCCGACCAGCCTGTCGACCGCGGGCGCCCGCCAGCTCGCGCACACGACCAAGTCGGTGCCCCAGATGCAGGGCATCTCGCCGCGCTGGCTGCTCCAGATGCTGCCCTGGCAGGAGGTCCACGGCGGCGTCTACCGGGTCAACCGCCGGCTCAGTCACGCGATCGGCAGCGGCCGGCTGCTGTTCAGCGTCGCCGGCGGCCGCGTGGAGATCGTGGCGCCGACGCTCGCCGAGCTGCCCGTGCTGCGCGGGTTCGACGACGCGGCCGCGCTCGGCGCGCTGGCCGGCGGGTTCAGCGCGCGCGAGGTCGCCGCCGGCGAGCTGATCGTCGCGCGCGGCCAGTCCGCCGACCACCTCGTCGCGATCGCGCACGGCCGCGCCCACAAGCTCGGCGCCGGCAAGTACGGCGACGACGCGATCCTCGACGTGCTGTCCGACGGCGACCACGTCGGCGATCGCGCGGTGCTCGCGCCCGGCGCGACCTGGGCGTTCTCGCTCCGGGCGGTCACCGCGTGCACCGTGCTCGCGCTGCCCGGCCGGCTGCTCGCGCAGCTGATCGACCAGCACGCCGGGCTGCGCGCCCACCTCGCGCAGCTCGCCGCCCGCCTCGCCCGGCCGCAGGACAAGCTCGGCCAGGCCGCGATCGAGCTGTCCGCCGGCCACACCGGCGAGCCCGTGCTGCCCGCCACGTTCGTCGACTACGAGCTCGCGCCCCGCGAGCACGAGCTCGGCGTGGTCCAGACCACGGTGAAGCTCCACACCCGGGTGTCGGACCTCTACAACGTCCCGCACCAGCAACTCGAGCAGCAGCTCCGCCTGACGCTCGAGGCCGTCCGCGAGCAACAGGAGCACGAGCTGATCTGCAACCGCGAGTTCGGCCTGCTCCACAACGCCGATCTCAAGCAGCGGATCCACCCGCGCGGTGGGCCGCCGACTCCCGATGACATGGACGAGCTGCTGTCGCGGCGCCGGCGCACCGGGCTGTTCCTCGCCCACCCGCAGGCGATCGCGGCGTTCCACCGCGAGTGCAACCGGCGCGGGCTGTACCCGACGCCGGTCGAGGTCCACGGCCGCCGGGTGCCGGCCTGGCGCGGCGTCCCGCTGCTGCCGTGCGACAAGCTGCCGATCAGCCGCGCCGGGACCAGCCCGATCCTCGCGCTGCGGCTCGGCGCCGAGCACCAGGGCGTGACCGGCCTGCGCCCCACCGGCCTCCCCGATGAGGTCGAGCCCGGCCTGTCGGTGCGCCGGATGACGATCAACGGCCAGGCGATCACGTCGTACCTGGTCAGCGCCTACTGCTCCGCCGCGGTGCTGGTCCCCGACGCGCTCGGCGTGCTGGAGGACGTCCAGATCGGACGGTGAGCACGGGCTCGCGCGCGGTGTGGCGCGCGCCTCGCCGGCGGTGTCGGCAGTCCCCGACAGCGGATCGGACGGCTGTCCTCAGCTTGCGCGTCGCGGAGATATCGATCTCACCGTCGCGCGCGACCACGGGGGCCTACGCGGCCTCGCGTAGTGCGAATCCGCGCTGGAACGCGCACGTTCCACCCGACCCGCCGGACGGCGTCGCCGGCGGGAACTCGACGTACCGGTGTGCGATCGATCGTCGTCGAGAATCGCTCCCGACCCGCGATCGCGCGGCACCTCGGTTGCAGCCGGGACCGCCATGCAGCATTTCCTCAAACGCAGTTTGCTCTGTGGTGTCCTGGCCGGTTGTGGCGCGACGGTGAGCGCGGAGGTCGATCAGACGGACCAGCCGGTCACCTGTCCGGTGCCGATGATCGATCCGACGCGCTCCCTGGAGGTGACCGACACCACCGCGCTGGCCAACTTCTCGTTACAGCGCGTGATGAACGCCGTCACGGCCAGCGCGCACGCGACCAACACGCCGCGCCAGCTGTTTACGCAGTGGATGAACACGTTCAACGACTGCAGCGACCCGGGCATCGACCCCAACGGCTACGGCATCATCTGCCGCCCCGACGAGGCCACGCTCGCGTCGATCAACCCGTTCGCCCAGACCGGCCGGCACTTCGTGGCGACCGCGCTCGCCAACCGGTTCGACCTCGCGCCCAAGAGCGGCGCGGACTGCGGCGAGTACCGCATCGTGTTCGCGATGATCGGCGGCACCATGCAGCAAGGCCGCGCGTTCCTGATCTTCGAGGGCCGGCTGCCCAACCCGACCCCGTCGCTGGGCCTCCCCGGCTGCGCGCCGGTCGCCGACTTCTGGGCCCAGCTGTCGACCGATCCGGATCCGGCGAGCCGCGCCGCCAAGCTCGATCAGTTCTACTTCACCGGGATCCCCGGCTTCGCGCCGGTGGTCGACGCCGCGCACTACGGGCTGGCCACCACCGACATCACGGCCGCCGGTCCCCGCAAGGGCCAGCTCCGCACCAACATGTTCGTGAACCAGCACCAGTGGAACCTGCGCGAGTTCCAGCTGACCAAGCCGTGCGCGGCGAGCGCGTCGTGCGCGCTGTCGGTCCAGCACGTCACCGTCAAGGTCAATCCGGCCAACGAGCTGTTCACCGGCACCAGCGCCAATGCGCCGGCGTTCCAGTCCGCGTTCCTGACCCAGATCCCCACGCTGTCGCGACCCAAGGCCGCGAACATCACGATGACCAACGCCGATCGATTCAACGAGTTCGAGAGTGTGTCGCAGCTGGAGGACGTCGTGTACGCCAACTTCACCCAGAACAGCTTCAAGAACCAGATCGCCGCCAAGATCACCAATCCCAACCTGACGGTGACCAACATCCTCGACCGCGCGACCACGCAGACCTGCGGCGGCTGCCACGAGCTGAGCACCAGCTTCTTCTTCTTCCCGCCGCCGCTGCACAACCAGCTCGGCGACGGCGTGACGTGGCCGGATAGCGATAGCCCCGGCTTCGTCCAGGTCAACGAGCAGAGCGCGCTGTCGCCCGCGATCCTCAACGTGTTCCTGCCCCAGCGGCAGACCGTGCTGGTCAACTTCCTCAAGGGCCAGTGCAACGGCACGACCGTCACCGACGACGGCACCAACATCGGCGGCGGCGCGGTCGACGCGCCGAACTGATCGGCGGCCGGGCCGGGCTACGCGGCGAGCAGGTCGTCGAGCGGGCCGACGATGCGGCCGTCGACGATCGGCGCGCAGTCCGGCGGAGCGTCGGCCACCAGCTCGCACCCCGCCGCGCGCGCGGCGTCGATGAAGCCGGCCAGCCCGGCCAGGCAGGCGCCGGGGATGTCGTGCAGCACGAGCAGCGTGTGCGGCCGGGTCGCGCAGTCGGCGAGCGCGCGGGCCGGCCAGCCCTCGGGGTCGACCCAGTCGCGCGGCACGCTGTTCCACAGGATGCACGAGTAGCCGTGTGCCACCAGGTAGTCGACCGCCCGCCGGGTCAACAGGTGGCGGCCGAGCTCGCCGCCGCCGACCGGCCGGAACCGCCTCGGGCCGGGCACCAGCGGGGCGAGCAGCGCCTCGGTCGCGGCGATCTCGGCGTCCACCGCGTCGGGGCGAGCGTCCCGGCCGAGCGGGCCGGCGTGGCTGAACGAGTGGTTGCCGACCAGGTGGCCGGCGTCGCGCGCGCGCTCGACCAGCCGGCGGCACCGCGGATCGGCGAGCTGCTTGCCGAGCACGAAGAACTGCGCGGTGACGGCGCGGCCGTGCAGCACGTCGAGCACCCCGGGCGTGACGTCCGGATCCGGCCCGTTGTCGAACGACAGCGTCAGCTTCATCGCGTCAGCGCACGCTAGCGATACGTGTTGTTCGACGTGTGATCGCCGGCCAGCCAGCGCGTGAGCTCGGCGCGCGCCTGGCTCTTGCGGGCCTGGACGAGGTCGGGCTTGACCGCGGCGGGCACGTCGCAGGTCAGCTCGACGATCATGCCGTTGGGATCCACCGCGTACAGCGAGCGGCAGTAGCCGTGCTCGAGCACGAAGGTCTGCGGCGCGGTGTAGCCGGCGGCGGCGAGCCGGTTCTCGATCGCGGCCTGGGTGTCGGCCTCGACGTTGAGCGCGATGTGGTGAAACGGGGTCTCCGGCATCCGGGGGCCGAACAGCTCGCGATCGCGCGCGCTGGCGAACTGGAAGAACGCCAGCGCGCTGCCGTCCTCCAGCCCGAAGAAGCAGTGGCAGTAGGTGCGGATCTCGCCGAACAGGTCGTCGGACTCGCACCAGGTTGCCTCCAGCGGCAACCCGATGATGTCCTCGTAGAACGCCCGGGTCTTCTCGAGGTCCTGGGTGACGTAGGCCGTGTGGTGCAGCCGGGTGGGACGCGTGGTCATCGCGGTGGTTCCTCCTGCGGATTCGCTCGCGCAGCGCGCGCGGGACTAGCGTTCCGGGTGCCGGAACGGCCGTCAAGCGAAAATCGGACGCAGCGCACCCCCCGGCGGCGCGGCCGGAAACGGATCGTTGACCATCCGCACCGCGGCTTGACTGGGAGCGCACACGTACGGCCGCCGGGCCACGTCAGCCCATGACTCCCGGTCGCGAGCGCTCGCGACCCTTCC
>DATAPF010000297.1:0-4751 GCA_036265355.1 Kofleriaceae bacterium
GAGGTGTCTACCGGCTGCGGCTCGGGCGCCAGCGTCTCGAGCCCCAGGGCGTCGGCGAGGCGGGGCGCCGGGTCGATCGTCACGACCGCCACCTTGCCTCCGCGCGCCGCGAGCCCCAGCGCGAGCGCCGCCGCGGTCGTCGTCTTGCCGACCCCGCCCGAGCCGACACAGACCAGGATACGGCGCTCCAGCAGGACGTCGATCAGGCGAGGCACGGGCCCTTCGCGGATAGCATGCATCGCCGGCTGGTGGCAACGCACGGCGCGGTGGTACAAGCGGACGCGTGAAGCGCGAGCTGATCGTCACCGCCGAGGGCCGCGATCGCAGCGTGATCGTGAACGGCCCGGAGCCCGACGGGCGGTTCCGGATCTCGATCGACGGGGTCGAGCAGCTCGTCGACGCGGCCGCGCTGCGGCCCGGGAGCTGGTCGCTGATCATCGCCGGGCGGAGCTACCAGGTCGACCTCGATCGCCGGCGCGGCGGGATCGCGGCGTCGGTCGCCGCCGGCGACGGGGCCGACCACGTGATGCTCCAGGTCGAGGACGCGCTGCATCGCCGGCTGGCGTCGGCGGCCGGGACCCGGGCGCCGGCGCGCGGCGAGTCGGTCCGCGCGCCGATCGCCGGCAAGGTGGTCAAGGTCCTGGTCGCGGTCGGCGACCAGGTCGCACCCGGCAGCGCCGTGATCGTGCTCGAGGCGATGAAGATGGAGAACGAGCTCGCGGCCGAGCGCGGCGGGACGGTGTCGGCGATCCACAAGGCCGCGGGCCAGGCGGTCGACACCGGCGACCTGCTGGTCGAGATCGCGTCGATCTGATTCCGGCGGATCCCGGCGGATCCCGGGGCGCTACGGCCGCGCCGGCTCGCTGCCGGGCAGGCCGATGGTGCGGTCGCGCGGGATGTGGTAGCGCGCGAGGATCCGGGGCGTGGCACGGCGGACCTCCTCGGTGTCGAGCATGATCATGCCGCCCGAGGTCGTGGTGATCTCGACCACGCCGCGCGCGGCGGACAGCCGGGCGACGAAGTCATCCATGTCGCGCGGGACCCGGCCGTTGAGCGCCGCGACGGCCTCGTTGTAGAGGTGGCCGTAGCCGACGTTGATCTCGTCGGCGAGGATCTGGGTCAGGATCACGACCTCGTGCTGCTCGGCGGAGCGGTACCCCAGGTAATAGTAGTTGAGGAACTCCTTGGGCGCCTTGTTCCACCACTTGTCCCAGGTCGTCAGGTAGTCGCGGGTCAGGGTCTGGAACACCAGCCCGCCGTAGACGAAGTACGCCGGCGGCTGGTCGTAGCGCGAGCGCGGCACGAGCGGCGTCCACGGCTTGAGCTCGACCGTGACCGTGCGCGGCGTGCCGCGGCGCTTGATCCGGAGCTCGACGCGGTCGCCGATGTAGCGGTGGCCGAGCACGACGTCGTAGCGGGTCCGGGTGTGGCCCATGTGCTGGACGGTGCCGTTGTTGGCGATCGGCAGGCCGTCGATCGCGGTGATCACGTCGCGCGGCTCGAGCACGCCGTCGGCGCTGCCGCTGTAGTCGACGTGGAGCACCGCGACGCCGCGCTCGTGAGCCTCGAGGCCGAGCTGGCGGCGCAGCAGCGGGTTCTCGAGGTTCTGGGTCGTGATCCCGAGCGCCGGGATCTCGGGCCGCTTGCCCGCGACCACGCCGTCGAGGAACGCCCGGATGATCGGCGGCGGCACCATCTCGCCGATGTTGTCGACGCCGGTCAGCTTCTGGAACGCGATGCCGACGACCCGGTTGTTGCCGAACACCGGGCCGCCGCTGTTGCCGGCGTTGATCGCGGCGTCGACCGTCACCGCGAGCAGGTGGCGCTGCGAGTGGCTGTAGCGCTGGACCTCGATCCGCGACACCACGCCCTCGGTGATCGAGATCTCCTCGCCGCCGACCGGGTAGCCGACCACGGCGACCTGGTCGCGCAGCCTGGGCATCGGCCCGAGCTCGGCCGGCTCGATGTCATCCAGGAAGCCGGGCGGGTCGACGACCTCGAGCAGCGCCAGGTCGGAGTCGTGGCTGACCGCGCGGACCCGGGCGATCGCCTTGTCCGGCTGCGACGGCTTCTGGACCTGCAGGAACGTCGCGTTCGCGACCACATGTGCGCCGGTGAGCAGCAGACCGGTGCCGATCACGACCGCCGAGCCGCTCGAGCTCGAGGGTGTGCGGGCCTGCCAGGGACCATCAAAGTCCGGGTCCTGCGACGTGGCAAACACGCGGATCACCGCGGGGTAGGCGGGGGCCGGAGCGGCACGGGCGGTCTCCGCCAGGATCATCTCGGGGAGCGGCAGCTCGGGCGCCAGCGCCTCTGCGGGCACGGGCAGCATCCGGGCCGGCAGCCTGATCGGTGCTGGCTCCTTCACCGGACGGTTCGGCACCCTCGGACGCGCCGGCTTGGCCGGTTTCGCCCCGGGACGGGCCTTCCCACCCCGTGCCGGCGTCGCCGGGCGAGGCAGCCGGGTCGTCAGCACTTTCGATCGGCGAGGCTTCGTCGGACCGGAAGTAACCTTCGACACATCCAAAGGTTAGCTTGGCCAGGCCCTGTGGCAAAGCCGCCGATCAGGGAGGGTCTGTCCCAGCCCCCGGACCGTGTCGGATACTCGGAACTTGTCGCATCTTACACACCGCGTCAACGCCGGCGGATGCGGTATGACCAGGCATGCTCGCCCTGCAGGCCGTGACCCCGGACGATCTGGCCCGGGCGGTGCCCGAGGCGACGCTGGCCGAGGCGCGCAAGCTGGTCGCGGCCGTGCATCGCGGCGAGCCGGTGGCGGCGAGCTCGGCGGTGCGGCGGATCGCGGCGCGCGCGGCCGCGGCCGCGGGGCACGTGCCCGAGCTGGCGCTGGTGGCCGAGACCGCGAGCGCGATCGATCCGTTCGTGAAGTACCTGCTGGCAGCGCCCGACGGCGCCCGGTTCGAGGCGGTGCGGATCCCGCTGGAGCACGCCGGGCGGTTCACCGTGTGCGTCAGCTCGCAGGTCGGCTGCGCGCTGGCCTGCGCGTTCTGCGCGACCGGCCGGCTCGGTCTGTCCCGCAACCTCGCCGCGTGGGAGATCGTCGAGCAGGTGCGGGCCGTGCGCGCGCGCCTGGCGAGCGGCCGGATCCACGGCGTGGTGTTCCAGGGCATGGGCGAGCCGCTCGCGAACCTCGACGCGGTGATCCAGGCGATCCGGGTGTTCTGCGATCCGTGCGCGCTCGGGATCGACGCGCGCGCGATCACGGTGTGCACCGCGGGGCTGCCGGGCGGGATCCGCCGGCTCGCCGCCGAGGTACCGCACGTGCGGCTCGCGATCTCGATCGCGAGCGCGATCCCGGCGCACCGCCGGGCGGTGATGCCGATCGCCGAACGCCACGAGCTCGACGCGGTGATCGCGGCGGCCGCCGACCACGCGCGCGCGACCGGGCTGGCGCCGATGTGGGCGGTGACGCTGCTCGACGGCGTCAACGACGGCGACGCCGATGCCCGCGCGCTCGCCGACCGCGCGCTCGCGTTCCGCGCCGCGACCGGGATCCGGCCGCGGATCTCGGTGCTCGACTACAACCCGATCGGCGCGGGCGATCCGTTCGTCCGCTCGCCGCGCATGGCGGCGTTCCGCGCCGTGCTGTCGGCGGCCGGCCTGGCGTCGCACCGGCGCTACTCGGGCGGCTCCGACGTCGCGGCGGCGTGCGGCCAGCTCGCCGCCGGCGGAGCGCTATAACGCCGCATGCACCCGGTCCACGACATCGCCGTCCCCGCCGACCTCGCCGCGTACGTGCCGGCGGTGATCGAGATCCCGCGCGGCTCGCACCTCAAGTACGAGGTCGACAAGCCGACCGGCCTGCTCCGGCTCGATCGCGTGCTGTACAGCGCGGTGTACTACCCGGCGAACTACGGCTTCATCCCGCGGACGCACGCCGACGACGGCGATCCACTCGACATCCTCGTGCTGATGCAGGAGCCGGTCGAGCCGCTGACCCTCGTGCGCGCCCGCGCGATCGGTGGGCTGCAGATGACCGACGACAAGGGCGGCGACGACAAGATCGTCGCGGTGTGCGTCGACGACCCCGCGGTCGCCCACTACACGGCGACCGCGGAGCTGCCGCCGCACGTGATGCGCGAGCTCGAGCGGTTCTTCACCGACTACAAGGTGCTCGAGGGCAAGCGTAGCGAGGTCGGCGAGATGTACGACACGGCGCAGGCGCTCGCGGTGATCCGGCGATCGCGCGAGGCGTACGAGCGGGGCGAACGCTAGGCACCTCAGGTCCTGGCTCAGGTCCTGGCTCAGGCCTTGGCGCTCGGCCGGGCGCTGACCCGGGCGTGCCACGCCGCCAGGTTCGGGTGGGTGTCGGGCTTGATCCGCAGGCTGGACACCTTGCCGAAGTCGATCGCGCACAGCGCGGTGATGTCGGCGACGGTGAACCGCGATCCCGCGAGGTACTCGCGCTGGCCGAGCTCCTGCTCCAGCCAGTCGAACCGGGCGAGGACCTGCTCGCGCATGATCTCGCCGAACTCGGGGGACTGCCGGATCCGGCCCTGCCAGAACGCGTTGGTGTTGCGAAACACCTGGGCGATCGGGATCAGGAGCTCGAGCTCGGCGTGGCGGTTCCACTGCTCGATCACCGCGCGCTCCCACGGATCGGCGCCCAGCAGGTTGGGCTCGGGGTAGAGCTCCTCGAGGTAGCGCGAGATCGCCATCGACTCGCGCAGGATCTTGCCGTCGGCGAGCTCGAGCACCGGTAACAGCGCGAGCGGGTTCTTCTTGCGGAA
>DATAPF010000298.1:0-2610 GCA_036265355.1 Kofleriaceae bacterium
CGCCGGTGGCGTGGGCGGCGACCAGCAGCTCGACCCCGGCGAGCCGGACCGCCAGGGCGCGGTCGGCGAGGGCGGTGCGGGCGAGCTCGACGAGCTGGGCCGCGCCGGTCGGCCCGATCGGCCCGATCCGCGCCAGCGCCGAGGCCGCGGCGGCGCGGACCGCTTCATCCGGGTCGCCGGGGGGGCGCAGGCGCTGGGTGAGCAGCGCCACGGCGGCCTGGTCGCGGAGCTGGCCGAGCCAGCGCAGCGCGGCGCGCCGGACCCGCGGGTCGGGGTCGGCGCCGGCGGTCTCGAGGAAGCCGAGCGCGGGCTTGCCGATCTTCTTGCCGGTGCCGTCGACGGCGATCCGCCGGGCCTCGGCGTCCTCGGAGCGCAGCATGTCGCCGAGCGCCTGGCCGGCGTCGGGGGCGCCGTGCAGCACCGCCACCGCGGCGCTGGCGATCACGCGGTCGTCGTCGTCGCGCATCCGCTGCGCGACCTGATCGGCGAGCGGCTCGAGCTCGGCGGCCTCGATCGCCTCGATCGCAGCGATCTTGAGCTTGACCGACGGCGAGGTCAGCGCCTGGCCGAGCGTGGCGATCGCGAGGTCGCGGAGCAGCTCGCGGTCGTCCTCGCCATCGAGCCGGGCACGGTAGGCCGTGTAGGTCGTGGCGACCCCGGCAGCGTCGCCCAGGGCGAGCGCGGCGCGGATCCGCATCTGCCACAGCGCCTCGTCGCCGGGATGGGCGGCGAGCTCGGCATCCGCGGTGTGGGCGGCCCCGGCAAAATCGCCGGCCTCGTACTGCGCGACCACGCGCCCGGCGTGGCCGGCGCACCCGGCGGCGAGCGCGAGCAGATTCCCCAGTACGAGCAAGCGGTGCATGAAACTCCTTCGAAGCCTACGGTAGCCCCGGCGCGTCAGCGACCCGATCACTGTGCGGCCGGCGGCCGTCCCGGTTACACCACGGCGAGAGCGGACGTGCCAGGCGTGATACAACGCGCGGCGATGGCGATCCGCGGCTTCCTGTTCGACCTCGATGGCACGCTGGTCGACTCGGAGCGCGAGACCGCCGAGGCGATGGCCCGCGCGCTGTGGCGAGGCCAGGCCATCGAGCTCGCGCAGTACGACCGCGACTTCATCATCGGCCGGTCGTGGCTCGCGATCTACGACAGCCTGCGGGCGCGCTACCCCCAGCTGACCTGGAGCCGGGAGGAGACCATCGCGCAGACCGCGGTGTTGCGCGACGAGGTGTTCGCCGAGCTCGGCATCACGGTCCTGCCCGGGGCGCGCGCCGCGCTGCGCTGGACGGCCGACCGGCCGCGCGCGCTGGTCACCGGCAGCTCGCGGGTGGAAGTCACCCAGGTGCTGCCTCGGATCGGCCCCGAGGCGGCGTTCCCGGTGATCGTCGCGGCCGAGGACGTCGCCCGCAGCAAGCCCGCGCCCGACGGCTACCGCGCGGCGGCCCTCGCGCTCGGGCTGGCCCCGGCGGAATGCCTGGTGATCGAGGACTCCATGGCCGGGATCGAAGCCGGCCGGTCGGCCGGGTGCCTCGTGGTCGCCTGTCGCGCCGGCAACTTCGCCGGCTGGGACCAGTCGGGAGCGCACCGGGTGATCGACACCCTGGACGAGCTCACGCCGGCGCTGGTCGGACAGCTCGACGCGCACTATGGTTTGGACATGGATGTGCAATGAAGCTGCCAGCCGAAGCGACGATCTACGAGGTCGGGCCGCGCGACGGCCTGCAGAACGAGGCGCGCCAGGTGCCGACCGCCGACAAGATCCGGTTCATCGACGCGCTGATCGCGGCGGGGATCCGCAACATCGAGATCACCAGCTTCGTGTCGCCCAAGTGGATCCCGCAGCTTGCGGATTCCGCCGAGGTCGCGCGCGGTGTGCACCGGATGCCCGGTGTGCGGATGAGCGCGCTGGTCCCCAACCGGCGCGGCCTGGACACCGCGCTGGCGGCGGGGATGAAGGAGATCGCGGTGTTCATGAGCGCGTCGGAGACCCACAACAAGAAGAACGTCAACAAGACGATCGCTGACACGCTGACCGCGTTCGAGGAGGTCGTGCCGCACGCCCGGGCCGCCGGGGTGGTGGTGCGCGCGTACCTGTCGACCTGCTTCGGCTGTCCGTACGAGGGCGACGTCGACCCCCAGCGCGTGGTCGCGCTGACCCAGCAGCTGCGCGATCTGGGCGTCTACCAGGTCTCGATCAGCGACACGATCGGGGTCGCCAACCCGCGGCAGACGGAGGACGTGCTCACCCGGTTGCTCGCCGAGCACCCGACCAGCGCGATCGCGGTGCACTTCCACGATACCCAGGGCACCGCGCTGGCCAACTGCCTGGTCGCGCTGACCGTGGGGATCACCACGATCGACGCGGCGGCCGGCGGGCTCGGCGGCTGTCCGTATGCCCCGGGGGCCTCGGGCAACCTGGCCACCGAGGACGTGGTCGCGATGCTGCACGGCATGGGGATCCGGACCGGGATCGACCTCGACAAGCTGACCGAGGCGTCGCGCACCGCGGGGACGTTCGTCGGGCACGACCTGCCGTCCAAGTACCTCAAGGCGCACATCGGCAAGCAGGCGCGGGCGCGCCGGCGCGCCGAGCTCGGCGGCTAACCGGGC
>DATAPF010000299.1:0-4919 GCA_036265355.1 Kofleriaceae bacterium
AGGCGTTGCAGCTGTCGCCGAGATTGTCGGGCGCGCCCGACGCGCACATGAGGTCGGCTAGCCTCGGGAAACCGCACGCAGCCAGGCACGCCGAGCACACCACGACGCGGAGCCACGACGCCAGTTCCTTCATCGCTTCCAGTATCGCCTCTACACGGCGGGATCATGCTCGACGTCGCGCGTGAGCCATACGTCACGGCACTCCCGACTGAGCAGTGGAATTTTTCATTGGAAGAGGAACGCATGTTGCCAACGATCGAACGTCGCAGGCGATTCATCGAGGAGCGTTGCTCCAAGCTCCCGTCGGCGTGCTCGAGTCCATCGCCCCCGCTCAGGCATCGCCCGCGCCGTGATCCCAGTAGGTCACCGCGCCGCGGTGGTGGGTCGCGAACCGCACGCCGCCGTCCTGCGAGACCACGACGGCGACCGAGCGCGGCACGGCGGCGCAGAACCGGTACGCCGAGCGGTGCCGGGTGCCGACCAGGTCGACCAGCTCGGTGACGAAGCGGTCGGCCTCGAGGTCGAGCCCGCAGCGGACCTCGGTGACCTGCGGCAGCGCGCCGGCGATCTCGGCGCCGAACCCGAGGATCTCGAACCGCTTGGTGAGCACGACCGCGCCGTCGATGCTGGCGAGCGACGCGATCAGGTGGCTCATCTCGAACAGCGCCTCGTCGAGCTCGGCGATCCGGGGCGCGAAGTCGCCGCGGTAGAGCTCCAGGCCGCCGGGCTGGCCCGACGCCTCGGCGCGCTCGGCGACCGCGGTGAGGATCGCCTGCACGAGGGCCTGGAACCGCCGGCGCGCCGGCCCATCGTGCAGGACGTACTTGACCTGCAGGATGCACTCGGCGGCGCAGTCCGGCGGGCCGACGACCAGCAAGCCGCCGTGGTGGGCCGCGCGGATCAGCGACATGACGCGCTTGAGCATCTGCTGGGTGACGTAGCGCGACAGCCGGGCGGCGGCGTCCGGCGCGAGCCGCGCGCCGGAGGTCGTGGCGTGCTCGGCCGTCGCCGCGTGCCGGGCGTCGGCGAACACCACCGCGAGCCACTCCGACTGGAACACGTCGAGCGCGAAGTCCGACAGCCGCCCGCCGCGCAGCTCCGCGACCAGCTGGCCGCCGCACGCCACGACCAGGTTGCCCGGGCGCACGATCCGGACCACGAGGCACGCCGGCACCGGCGGCTCCGCGGCGCGGCCGCCCTGCGCGGCCTGCAGCCAGCGCGGCCCGCTCTGGACGACGCCCCAGGTCACCAGCGCACCGGCCGCATCGTCGACGCCGATCAGCGCGCGGTGCGCGTCCGCGGCCGGCGACAGCCGCCGGAGCTCGTGCTCGTCGAAGCCGCGCGGCGCGGCGAACCGCAGCGGCAGCAGCGCAGCCGGCGGCCCCGCGTCTCCCGCGAGCTCGTCGGGCGGGATCACCAGGATCCGGCACGCGACCGGCCGGGCCTCGTCGTGGAGGAACGAGGCGTGATAGGCCGCGTCGAGGATCGCCTCCAGCGCCGCCGGCAGCGGCCGCGCGCCCGCCGGCCAGCAGTCGCGCACGCGCTGCGCCAGCTGCCTGGGGTAGCTGCGCTCCGGCTCGGTCACCCCGGCATCGTGGGCGGCCGACGCGGCCGGCGCAAGGTCCGCCAGGACGCACCGCTCAGAGCGTGAAGATCGCGGCGCCCCAGGTGAAGCCCGAGCCGAACACCGACGACAGGATCCGGTCGCCGCGCTGGACCTTGCCGCGCTGGCGCCAGTGGTCGATGGTGAGCGGCACGGTGGCGGCGGTGGTGTTGCCGTAGAACTCGATCGTGTTGAGCACCTTGTCGCGCGGGATGCTGGCGACCTCGGCGACCTTCTCGTTGATCCGGAGGTTGGCCTGGTGGGGCACGAACCACTGGATGTCGTCCCACGTCATGCCGGTCCTGGCGAGCGCCGACTGGGTCGACATCACCATGCCGCGGATCGCGTTGATGTAGACCCGCTTGCCCTCCATGAACGGGTACATCATCCGGTTCTGCTCGCGATCGTGCGCGTCGTAGTCGATGTACGGCAGGTGCGCGATGTCGAAGATCTTGAGGCAGAGGTCCATCGCGCCGGTGCCGTCGGCGTACGCCGCGGTGTAGACCACGCCGTCGCGCGGGTCGTCGGACTCGGCCGGCCCCAGCACCATCGCGCCGGCGCCGTCGCCGAACAGCACGGTGACGTCGCGGCCGCGGGTCGAGAAGTCGAGCGAGTGGCTGTGGAGCTCGGCGCCGACCAGGAGGATGCGGCGGTAGGTGCCGGCGCGGATGAACGCGTCGGCCATCTGCAGGCCGTAGACGAACGCCGAGCACTGCTGGCGGATGTCGAAGCACGCGCAGTTGCCGCGCTCGGCGATGCCGAGCTTGCGCTGCAGCACGACGCCGGTGCCCGGAAAGTGGAAGTCCGGCGACAGCGTGCCGAAGATGATGCAGTCGATCTCGGCGGCGTCGACCCCCGCGTCGGCGAGTGCGCGCCGGGATGCGTGCAGCGCGAGATCGCTGGTCGCCGTCGTGCCGTCGTTGGGGACGAACCGGCGGGCCTGGATGCCCGTGCGCTTCTGGATCCAGTCGTCATCGGTCTCCATCTGCTGGGTGGGCTGCCGGACGTGGCGATCGTTCAGGAAGGGGAGCTCGTGGTTGTCGACGACGCGCTCCGGGACATAGCTCCCCAGCCCGAGGATCTTCGCTCGAATCATATGACCTGGATATGACATGATGACCCTTGACGACAAGGCGCGGAGGCAGATCTGGCGCGGCGTTTTCGAATGCGGCAGGTTCGGCTCGTGGGTGGACCTCGATCGGCGCAGCTTCGACTCACGCGGCGCGTAGCGGTCGTCACCCTCGTCGCACGCGCGGCGTGGGCGGCACCGACGCCGCCTCAGGCGCAGCGCGGCTGGCCGATCTACGCGCGGCTCTGCCTGGCGTGCCACGGCGTGCGCGGCGACGGTCACGGTCCCGCGGCGCCGTACGTGTGGCCGCCACCCCGTGCGTTCACGCACGGTGAGATGAAGTGGCGCTCGGCGCCGGTCGGGCAGCCGGCGAGCGACGACGACGTGCGCGCGACGATCCTGCTCGGCGCTCCCGGCACCGCGATGCCGGCGTTCGCGGCGCTGACGCCGGATCAGCAGGACGACGTGATCGCCGTCGTGCGCGCGTTCGCCCCCGCGGCGATCGCGGCCGAGGGCGCGGCCCCGCCGGTGATCGAGCTCGGCGACCCGCCCCCGCCGGATCCCGACCGCGGCGCGGCGCTGTGGCGCACCAAGGGCTGCCCCGCGTGCCACGGGCCGGCCGCCGACGGCCACGGGCCGAGCTCGTTCGCGCTGCGCGCGCCGCCGTACGATCTCAACACGCTGTTGCACCGGCCGCGCGAGCCCGGGCCCGACGCCTACCGCCGCGCCGCCGCGACCAGCATCGCGACCGGCCTGACCGGCACCGCGATGCCGACGTTCGCCGGCAGCCTGCCGCCGGCGGACCTCTGGGCGCTCGCCGATCACATCGTGGCGATCGGCCGCGGCGCGGATCGCCGCAGCGTGCCAGCCCCGGCGATCGCCGCCGATCGCGCGCAACCGCTCGCCGCCGCGATCTGGCCCGGCGGGGGCGACTCCGACGAGGTCGCGGTGTTCGGCGCGCCGATCGCGCCGCAGGGCCTGCCGCCGCCCTCGCTCGCCCCGGCCCAGGCGTCGCTGCGCGCGCGGCAGTGCGGCCGCTGCCACGCCAAGCAGGTCCGCGAGTGGGACGGCTCGCTGCACCGCGCGGCCACCTCGCCCGGCCTGCTCGCCCAGACCGAGTACGAGCTGCCCGCCGGCGACCGCGCGCGCTGCCTGGCCTGCCACGCGCCGCTCGCCGAGCAGGCCGCCGATGCCGCGCTGCGCGCCGACGGCGTGTCGTGCGCGGCCTGCCACGTGCGCGGCTGGGTCCGCCGCGGCCCACCGGCGGTCGCGCCGACCCTCCTGGCCTTGCCCGACTACCCGCTCGTCACCACCGGGCTCTACGAGCGCTCCGACTTCTGCCTGCCGTGCCACCAGCTGCCGCCGCGCGACGCGGTCGCCGGCCGCCCGCTGCTCGACACCTACCGCGAGTGGCTCGCCGGCCCCTACCTGCCGCGCGGCGTGCAGTGCCAGCACTGCCACATGTCCAACCGCGAGCACGCCGTGCTCGGTGTCCACGATCCGGACACCTTCCGCCAGGGCGTCCAGCTCACCGCCGAGGCGCACCGCCGCGCCGGCACGGTCACCGCGGTCGCCGCGCTCACCAACATCGGCGCCGGCCACGCGCTGCCGACCACGCCGACCCCGGCCGCCTGGCTCACCATCGCGCTGATCGACGCGCGCGGCCAGCCGATCGCCGGCGCCACCGATCGCTACCGGATCGGCCGCGACCTCTGGTTCGACGGCCAGTGGCACGAGCGCGCCGACACCCGGATCCCGCCGGGCGAGACCGTCACCGTCGCGCGCGCGTGGACCGCCGGCCGCACCGCCGAGGCCACCGCGGCCCGCATCACGCTCGAGGTCCACCCCGACGAGTTCTACGAGCGGTTCTACGCCGCCAGGCTGCCGCACGCCCGCGCGCCGGCGCAGCGCGCGCTGTACGAGCAGGCGCTGGCCCGCGCCACGCGCTCGCACTACATCGCCGAGCAGCGCGACGTGCCGATCGCGCCGAGGCCGTAGCTCCTGGGCTCCGCGAAGGGGGACTCGAACCCCATGAGGACCGACTGACCCTACCTTGGGTATCGCGGCTTTGCAACGGTTCTCGGGGGTTGCGTCGCCCATCGCGCCGCCTGCATCCGGCCTGATCCGCCTGTGTCCCGCACGCCATGGCACATCTGTGCCATCGCCTGGGAACCACGGATCTTCGTCGGGAATGGCTGCGTCTTGGGCTGTCGAGTTTCGCGTCGGCTGTGCGCCAGTACCACCGTG
>DATAPF010000300.1:0-37709 GCA_036265355.1 Kofleriaceae bacterium
GATCCCGAGACCACCGCACTGTTCCTCGACGAGGCTCGCCTGGTCGCCACGCTCGAACACCCGAACATCGCCCAGGTCTACGAGATCGGGGCGGTCAACGGCGCGTACTTCTTCGTCATGGAGTACATCGACGGCGCCGACGTGCGCCGCCTGATCGAGACCTCGATCGCCAAGCGCTACCCGCTCGCGCTGGCCGACGCGCTGTACATCATCGTCCACGTGTGCACGGCGCTGCACTACGCGCACGAGAAGCACGACCTCGAGGGCCGCCCGCTCAACATCATCCACCGCGACGTGTCACCGTCCAACGTGCTGGTCAGCCACGACGGCGCGGTCAAGGTCTGCGACTTCGGCATCGCCAAGGCGCACAACCGCAAGACCGAGGACACCCAGAGCGGCGTGCTCAAGGGCAAGTTCTCGTACATGTCTCCGGAGCAGTGCCAGAGCAAGCCGATCGACCGGCGCAGCGACGTGTTCTCGATCGGGATCCTGCTCTACGAGCTGTCGACCCAGTCCAAGCTGTTCCGCGGCACCAGCGACTTCGCGCTGCTCCAGCAGATCGTCGAGAACCCGATCCCGCTGCCGTCGGCGCGCGTCCCCAACTATCCGCGCGAGCTCCAGCAGATCGTGATGAAGGCGCTCGCCAAGAACCCGGCCGAGCGCTACCCCACGGCGCAGGCGCTCCAGCTCGACCTCGAGGAGTTCGCGCGCGAGCACAAGCTCGCGATGTCGTCGGTCCGGATCGCGAAGCTGATGTCGGCGCTGTTCGAGAAGCGCAACGACGCGTGGATCCGCGCCCAGCGCGCCCACAGCGACCACTTCATCGAGGTCGGGGCGACGCCCGCTCCCGCCGGCCACCACACGCCGACGCCGGGGTTCCTCGCGATCGGCTCGGCGCCGTCGACCCCGTCGTCCGAGAACACCCCGCTGCCGACCGCCGCGATGCTCGCCGAGCGGATCGGCACCGGCCAGAGCGGGCTCAGCGCGTCCACCGCCGCCGCGCGGCGGTCGCCGGCGCTGTGGCTGGTCGGCGCAGTGCTCGCCGCCGCGGTCGCGGTCGCGGTCACCGTCGTCGACCACACGATGTCCGGCGCGGGCGACAAGGCGATGACCGCCGCGCTGTCGGCCGATGTCGAGAAGCTCGCGGCCGCGTTCGACGGCGCGGCGCGGTCCGCCCACATGCGCGCCGACGGGATCGCCACGACGCCGATGCTGCGCCAGGCGATCGAGACCGACGCCGCCACGCTCAACGACCTCGCCAACACCGAGATGGTGTTCACCGCCGACCGCGGCGAGGCGCTGGAGGTGTTCCAGTTCCGCGCCGACCGGTCGGCGTCGCTGTTGCGGATCCCCAAGACCGCGCTGTCGGTCCAGCCGCTCAAGGGCCGCGCCACGCGGTTCCAGAGCGACGGCAAGGGCGTGGTCCTGGCGGCGAGCGCGCCGATCTCGGCGTACCGCTCCGGCGTCGCCGGCGGCCTCGTGATCTCGACCCCGGTCGATCTGACCGCGATCCGCCGCTCGTTCGGCGAGCACGCGACCTACGCCGCGCTCACCGGCCTGGGCGCCGACGTCCTGCTCGCCGGAACGCCCGACAACCGGGGCAACGCGCCGGTCAAGCTCGCAGTGCCGTCGAGCGGAGACTGGAATGCAGGCAACGCCGCGGTGATCGCTTCACCAAGGCCGGCCCCCGGCTTGATCTGGGCCGGACACGCCCGTTACATGTCCGGAGGGCTCGCGGCGCTGCTGCTGGCGGGCTTTGTCGTCCAACTGGTACGCCGCTCGCGTTCCTAATCCTCGACAGGAGACCCCGTGACGCTCAGACCCGTGTGGATCTGCTTGCTGCTGGCCGGATGCGGCTCGAAGCAGCCCGCGCCCGCGAACCCGCAGCCCGTCGCTGACAACGAACCGGCCGCCGCGCCCGCCGCGGAGCCCGCCCCGCCGCCCGCCGCGGAGCCGGCGCCCGCGCCGCCGCCTGCCGCCGACAAGCCGCTGTTCGAGCGGCTGGGCGGCCTCCCCGCGATCACCGCCGTGGTCGACGAGTTCGTCAACCACACCACCAACGATCCGCGGATCAAGCAGCGGTTCTTCAACACCGACGCGGTCCAGCTCAAGAGGTTCCTGGTCGAGTTCGTGGCCTCGGCCAGCGGCGGCGGCGTCAAGTACACCGGGCGCGACATGGCGAGCGCCCACGCCGGCATGGACCTGGTCGACGACGAGTTCACCGCGCTGGTCGAGGACCTGATCTTCGCGCTCGACAAGTTCAAGGTCGGGGAGCGCGAGAAGGGCGAGCTGCTCGGAGCGCTCGGCCCGCTCAAGCCCCAGATCGTCGTCCCCGCCGACAAGCTCAAGCCGATCCCGGACGCCAAGCTCGCCAAGGTGAGCGCGATGATCCCGTCGGTCAAGGACCCGCAGGCCGCCGAGCTGCTGCAGGCCGCGGTCACCGCCGGCAAGCGCGGCCAGCGGTCCTACGCCGAACAGCTGTTCAGCCGCGCCGAGCTGATCGTCGGGCCGGCCACCATCGCCAGCGCGTCCGAGGTGTTCCGCGAGGGCGCCCCGCCGCGGGTCCACACCGCGCTCAAGGCGGCGAAGGACAACACGCCGCAGCCGACCACCGCGGTCGGCAAGTCGGACGACGACAACCCGGCCAAGCGGAAGGAGGCCGGCGCGCTGCACGGCACGCTGACGCTGGAGGGCAAGCCGCTGTCCAGCCTCGCGCTCGTCATGCTGTGGCCCAAGGGTGGCAAGGCCGTCAAGCGCCCGGCGAAGTTCCGCGTGATCGAGCAGCGCAACAAGACGTTCGCCCCGCACCTGATGGCCGTCCCGGTCGGCTCGACCGTGGCGTTCCCCAACTTCGACTCGATCTATCACAACGTGTTCTCGCTCTCGGCGCCCCAGCGCTTCGACCTCGGGCTGTACAAGAGCGGCGACATGCGCCAGGTCGTGTTCGACAAGCCCGGCATCATCCGGCTCGGTTGCAACATCCACGCGAACATGTCGGCCTACCTGGTCGTCGTCGATGCGCCGCACTACGTGGTGTCCGAGCAGGACGGCAACTTCTCGTTCCGCAGCCTGCGGCCCGGCAAGTACCGCGTGCAGGCGTGGAGCGAGCAGAGCTCGGATCCGGTGGTCACCGAGATCACCATCAAGGCCGGCGACAACGCGCTGCCGCTCGACCTCAAGGGCGGCGCGGCGCAGGGCCCGGGCGACGACAAGTTCGGCGGCTCGCGCGCGCCGTAGCGCTCCGGCATCCCAGCCGCCCGGCGATCGCCCACCGGCCGGTGGGTGGGCCGCGGCATGGCGGCGGGCGGGCCGATCGTCTAGCTTGCAGCGGTGCGCGCGATGCGCGAGCTCCTGGCTCGCAACCCCGGCTTCCGCCGGCTGTTCCTCGCCAGCGTGGTGTCGCTGGCCGGCGACTGGTTCTCGTTCGTCGCGGTCGCGAGCCTGGTGACCGAGCTGACCGGCCGGGCCGGCGCGCCGGCGTTCGTGTTCGCGGCGACCGTGCTCCCGGTGTTCGTGGCGTCGCCGGTCGCCGGCGCGCTCGCCGATCGCTTCGACCGCCGGCGCATCCTGGTGATCGCCGACCTCGCGCGGGTGCCGATCGCGCTGGCGCTGTGCGCCGCGGCCTACTGGCGCAGCGCGCCGATGGCGTTCGCCGTGGTCACCGCGCTCGCGCTCGGCGCCAGCTTCTCGGATCCCGTCGCGAGCGCCGCGACCCCGAACCTGGTCGACGCTGCAGACCTCGCGTCGGCGCAGTCGCTGATGGGTGCGGTGTGGGGCTCGATGCTGATGGTCGGCGCCGGGGTCGGCGGCCTGGTCGCCGAGCTGTTCGGCCGCCAGACCGCGTTCGTGATCGACGCGGTGTCGTTCCTGGCGTCGGCGTGGCTGATCGCCGGGATCCGGCGGCCGATGCAGCAGGCGGTCGGCCGGCGCGAGGCCGGCGCGATGCGCGACGCGCTGGACTACATCCGCTCGACGCCGATCGTGCTCCGGCTGGTGTGCGCCAAGGGCGGGGTCAGCTCGGCCAACGGCATCGTCGGGCTGCTGCCGGCGTTCGCGGCGAGCCGGTTCGCCGGCACCGGCATCGCCACCGGCCTGCTGTTCGCGGCGCGCGGGCTGGGTGCCATGGTCGGACCGATCGCGGCGCGGCGGCTGATCGGCGCGACGCCGGCTCGACGGGCGATCGTGGCGGTATGCGGCGCGTCGACCCTGACCTACTGCGCGGTGTATGCGGTGTTCCCGCTCACCCATGCGTTCGCCGTGGCGATGCTGCTGGTGGTGTGCGCGCACCTCGGCGGCGGCGCGCAGTGGTCGCTGTCGACGTACGGCCTGCAGCGCGAGACGCCGGACCACTTCCGCGGCCGCGTGCTGTCGCTCGACTATGGTCTGGCCACGCTGTGGATCGGGGCGTCGTCGGTGGCGGCCGGGATCCTCGGCGACGCGTGGGGCGCCGCCGACACGACCTGGTGGCTGGCCGCGGTCGGCGGCGGCTACGGGGTGATCTGGCTCGGCTGGAGCCTCGCCGCCGTGCGCACGCGCTGACCCCGGTCGATCCAGCGCGCAAGCGCGAAGCGGTCACCCCGCGCGCGGATGGGCCTGGCGCTCCGCGAGCAGCTCGTCGACGTGCCGCGGGTCGAGCAGCCCGACCGGGTGGTCGTGGTCGGTGACCAGCATGGCGCTGCCGTCGGGCGGCAGCCGGCCGAGCACGGCGTCGAGCTCCTCGCCGGCATCCGCGGTCGGGAACCGCCGGTGCATGACCTCGGCGACCGGGGTGTCCGGCGACGCGGCTGCGAGCCCGCGCCGCACGTCGCTGCGCGACAGCATGCCGACGATCTGACCGTGGTCGACCACCGGGAAGTCGTGCTGGAAGCCCTGCGCGATCCGGCTCGCAGCGGTCGCCAGCGACTCGCTGGCCGGCATCGTGTCGAACCCGGAGACCATGGCGTCGGCGACCGACACGCCGCGCAGCGTGGTCTTGAGCTGCTCCATCGCCGCCTCCTGGCCCGCGGCCAGCCAGATGAACACCGCGATCAGTGCGAGCATCGGGTTCCACAGCAGGCCGGCGATGCCCATCGCGACCGCGAAGCCCCGCCCGATCCGGGCGGCGACCAGGGTGGCGCGCGATCGGCTCATCCGGGACGCGAGGATCGCGCGCAGGATCCGGCCGCCGTCCATCGGGAACGCCGGCAGCAGGTTGAACGCGGCCAGCGACAGGTTGATCCACATCAGCTGCACGGCGAACGAGGCGCCGATCGTCAGCGGGTTGCCGCCGGCGCCCACCCCCGAGAGCCGGAGGCCGAGGTAGAGCGCCCCGGCGATCACGCCGTTGATCACCGGGCCGACGATCGCGACCAGGAGCTCCTGGCGCGGCCGCTCGGGCATCCGCTCCAGCCGCGCCATGCCGCCGATCGGGTACAGCATGATGTCGCGCGTGACGATCCCGAACCGGCGCGCGACCAGCGCGTGGCCGAGCTCGTGGACGACGATCGCCGCGAACACGCTCGCGACCAGCAGCAGGCCGAGCCCGGCGCTGGCCGCGCCGAGGCCTGCGCCGAGGTAGCTCACGGCGATCCAGACCAGGAGGAGGAGGAACGTGGCGTGGAGGTAGATCGAGATCCCGGCGACCCGGCCGAGCCTCCACGCCCAGCGAGAGCGGGGTTCGGGGTCCTGGTTGGAGCGCGGCATATCCCAGATCTCACAGCAACCCGCGTTCCAGCGCCGACCGCGCGATGCTGCGAGATCTGCGCGCGGCGTTTCCCGGCGCGCGGCGGCCTCGGTGTGCGCCGGTGCGCAGCCTCGATCAGAACACGTATCAGAACACGTAGGTGATGCGGAGGCCCGGCGTCACGGTCTGGACGATGGTGCTGCCGCCCTTGGGCATCACGATCTGCACATCGAGGCCCGTACCGAGCACGATCGGCGCGGGGAACGGCGCGTAGACCAGGCCGATGCCCGGCTGGATGACCCGAACCGGGCTGCCCTCGTCGGGCGACAGCGGCTCGACCAGCGCGGCCTCGATGGCGATGCCGATCGGGAACCGGTTGACGAGGTAATACGCGCCGTAGAGGACACCGGAGAACCCGAACTTCTTGCTGGTGTCGGTCTGCATCGGCAGACCATTGCCGTTGTAGGTGATGTCCAGGCCTACCGCGACCGTGAAGCCGGCGGGCAGCGTGGCGCCGATGGTCCACGTGGTGCTGTCCGCGACGCCGCCGGAGATGAAGAACGCCGGCTGATCGCCGGTGAACTTGCGCGGCGCCGCCATCGGCGCCGCGCCACCCGACGGGGCAGCATCTTCGGCCCATGCGGTGCCCGCCATGCCACCCAGCACACCCGCGAGCAAGAACACGAGACAGCCACGGCTAGGACGTTTCATATTGTAGTCTCCCATCGTTGGTTCGTGAGCACACCATCATGATTGCCAATCACAGCGCTCGACGCGTCGCGAGCCCACGATGGTGCTTCCCCAGGCGCAACCCGATGGTTAGAGATACCGTCGGGAACTGTCAAGTTCCCGATCGCACGCAGCACTGTCATTCGCCGAACGGGGGACCGGGGCGGCGATCGCCGAGACCCGGCGGAACGGGGCGGAACGACACGCAACTCGCGAACGCGGCGCGTCATCGCGAGGTGTCGCGGCGGGTCGTATCGGGACGCGCCGCCGGGGTATCCCGTTTTTGCGCACGGCGGGCCGGCGCCGGGCGGCGGACCGGCGCCCCCGGCACCCGGACCGTCAGGAACGCGACCGCGATCTCGACGACGTCGTCGATGATCTCGAGCAGGCTGTCGGGGCCGTGATCGAGCAGCTGGCCGTAGATCATCTGGTGCAGGGCGCCGACCACGGCCATCGCGTGGAGGTCGCTCAGCTCCTGGCCCTCCCCGGCCGAGGACGCCGCCCGGCTCAGCGCGACGATGTTGCGGGCGAACTTGAGCTGGACGGCGTGGCGGCGGGTCATCGACTCCGGACCGGCCGCGACGGCCTCGAGGTAGAACACCTTCGCCGTGTTCGGCATCGAGACCAGGAGCTCCAGGTAGCCGCGCATCGAGTACTCGCAGCGCTCGCGCACGGTGCCCGAGACCGAGAACAGCCGCGCGCTGGCCGCGACCAGGGTGTCGGTGATGCCCTCGAGCGCGGCCAGGAAGCACTCCAGCTTGTCGGCGAAGTGGTCGTAGAAGGTACGCTTGGCCGTCCCGGCCCGCGACACGATATCGCCGATCGTCACCTCGGGGTAGCCCTTCTCGGCGACCAGCTCGACGATCGCCTCCAGCAGGCGCTGGCGCTGCGACGCCGCCACCAGCTGGGGATCCAGCTTGTGGCGGCCGCGCGGCAGGATCCGCGGCACCAGGTTGGCTTTGGCATCGATCTTCTTCACGCAGGCGCGATCCCGGACGACGAGTTTCGACGAGGATAGCCGTACCACGTCTCGGGCCTGTCGCGCTCCCGGCGACCGCGGTTTGCGCCATTCCGCCAGGTGCCGCGGCTTGCGCCACGTCCCCGAGATGGTCTACTCGGCCGCGATGCCGACCGCCTCCGCCCACGGCACCGCCCACGGCATCGCCCACCGCGCCGCCCACCGCGCGATCGAGGCGGTCTGGCGGATCGAGTCCGCGCGGCTGATCGCGGGCCTCGCCCGCATGGTGCGCGACGTCGGGCTCGCCGAGGAGCTCGCCCAGGACGCGCTGGTCGCCGCGCTGGAGCACTGGCCGGCCGACGGCGTCCCGGCGAACCCGGGCGCATGGCTGATGGCGACCGCCAAGCGCCGGGCGATCGACCGGCTGCGCCGGACCCGGGTCATCGAGCGCAGCCACGAGCAGATCGGCGCCGGGGCCGGCGAGGCCAGGGCGGGCACCGGCGCCGATGCGCTCGCCGCGCTGGAGGCCGCGCTCGACGGCGATCCCGGCGACGACCTGCTGCGCCTGGTGTTCACCGCCTGCCACCCGGTGCTACCGCCGGACGGCCGGGTCGCGCTCACCCTCCGGCTGATCGGCGGGCTGACCACGGCGGAGACCGCCCGGGCGTTCCTGGTCTCCGAGCCGACCATGGCGCAGCGGATCGTCCGGGCCAAGCGCACGCTCGCCGAGGCCGGCGTCGCGTACGAGGTCCCGCGCGGCCCCGAGCTCGCCGAGCGGCTGGCCTCGGTGCTCGAGGTCATCTACCTGGTGTTCAACGAGGGCTACACCGCGAGCTCGGGCGATGACTGGGTGCGGCCGGCGCTGTGCGAGGACGCGCTCCGGCTCGGCCGGATCCTCGCCCAGCTCATGCCCGACACACCCGAGGTCCACGGCCTGGTCGCGCTGATGGAGATCCAGGCGTCGCGGCTGCGCGCCCGGACCGGCCCCGACGGCGAGCCCGTACTGCTGCTCGCCCAGAACCGCGCGCGCTGGGACCACGTGCTGATCCGGCGCGGGCTGGCCGCGCTCGATCGCGCGGTCGCGCTCGGCGGCGCGCGCGGGCCGTACGCCCTGCAGGCCGCGATCGCCGCCTGCCATGCCCGCGCGGTCACCGCCGAGGCCACCGACTGGCCGCGGATCGCCGCGCTGTACGCCACGCTCGCCGCGCTGACCCCGTCCCCGGTGATCGAGCTCAACCGGGCGGTCGCGGTCGCGATGGCGTTCGGGCCCGCCGCCGGCCTGGAGCTGGTCGACGCGCTCGCCGGTGATCCGTCGCTCACCCACTACCACCTGCTGCCCAGCGTGCGCGGCGATCTGCTCGCCCGGCTCGGCCGGCTCGACGAGGCCCGCCGGGAGCTGGAGCGCGCCGCCGATCTCGCCGGCAATGTGCGGGAGCGCGATCTGCTGCTCGCCCGCGCCGCGGCGTGTGGTCGCCGTGATGTCGTTCGTGGCGCGGATTCCGGCTAGGATCCATGGTCACCGCCCTGGCCGCCGGGGCGAGGACGGCGGCGACAACACGATCGCGATCGGCACCGCCGACACGATCAACGTCAACGGCAGCGACAACAAGGTCACCTACAGGACCGCGAAGTCCGGCAAGGTGACCGCCCGCTCGCCGGCCGGCGGCAACACGATCGAGCAGGCCAGGTAGCGCCGCATCGGCTGCCGTCGTCGGTGTCGCCGGCGTACACCCGCGGGCGCCCGCGCGCATCGTCCAGCCCCTGAGGGCGTGCCGCAGCAGCACACCGGGCGATCGATCGCGGCCCGGGAACTGCACCATGTCAGTGCATGAGGAACTCGATCGCATGGGCGATCGCGATCGCATGGGCGATCGCGCCAATGACCGCCCGGGCCGACAAGCTGTTCACCAAGGGCAAGGGCACCACGTGGGACTGCCGCAAGGAACCCAGGGTCGACATCGACCACGGGCTCGCGACCTACCGGTTCACGGGCAAGTGCGCGACGATCAATATCAACGGCGTCGAGAACAAGCTGACGATCGAGAGCGTCGACACGCTCACGGTCAACGGCAGCAAGAACACCGTCGCGATCGGCAGCGTCGACACGGTCCGCGTGACCGGCGGCGCCAACAAGGTCACCTACGTGACCGCGAAGTCCGGCAACGTGACCGCCAACACGATCGGCACCCAGAACACGATCGAGCAGGTCAAGTAGCGCCGCGCGGCTACCGGCCCGGATGGGGCCGGCTGTCCGGGCGGTCGTGGACCAGCAGCAGGAACGTCATCGCGCGCGCGACGTCGTGCAGCCGGTCGAACCGGCCCGACTTGCCGCCGTGGCCCGCCGCCATGTCGGTGTCGAGCACGATCAGGTTGTCGTCGGTCTTGGTCGCGCGCAGCTTGGCGACCCACTTGGCCGGCTCGAAGTACTGGACCTGGCTGTCCCACAGCCCGGTGCGGACGTAGATCGACGGGTAGGCCTGGGGCTTGACGTTGTCGTACGGCGAGTAGCTCAGCATGTAGTCGTAGGCGGCCTTGTTCTTGGGGTTGCCCCACTCGTCGAACTCGTTGGTGGTCAGCGGGATCGACTCGTCGAGCATCGTGGTGACGACGTCGACGAACGGCACCGCCGCGATCACGCCGCGGTACAGGTCGGGCCGCAGGTTGAGCACCGCGCCCATCAATAGCCCGCCGGCGCTGCCGCCCTGGGCATAGACCTGGTCGCGCGCGCCATAGCCGCTGGCGACCAGGTGCTCGGTGGCGGCGATGAAGTCGGTGAACGTGTTCCGTTTATGCATCAGCTTGCCGTCCTCGTACCACGCCCGCCCCATCTCCTGTCCGCCGCGGATGTGCGCGGTGGCGAACACCCAGCCGCGGTCGAGCAGCGCCTGCCGGCTGGAATCGAACACCGGCTCCGACGAGAACCCGTACGAGCCGTAGCCGTAGACCAGCAGCGGCGCGCTGCCGTCGCGCCGGGTGTCCTTGCGGTACACGACCGAGATCGGGATCTGGGTGCCGTCGCTGGCGCGCGCGTGCAGGTACTCGGCGGCGTAGTTCGCCGGGTCGTAGCCCGGCACGGGCTGGACCCGGAGCTGGGTCCTGGCGCGGGTCGCGACGTCGAGCTCGAACGTGGTCCGCGGCGTCACCTGCGACACGTACTCGTAGCGCACCACCCGGGTGTCCGGATCGGGCAGGTCGTCGACGAACATCATGTACGCCGGCTCGGTGGCGTCGACGAAGAACGCCGCGCCCCTGGCCGGCAGGACCTCGACCTTGCGCAGCCCGCCGGTGCGCACCGTCGCGGCGATGAAGTGGCGCGACAGCGCGAAGTCCTCGACCAGGGTGTCCGGGCTCGCCGGGATCACGTCGCGCCACGCGCTGCGATCGGCGACCCGGGCCTCGGCGACCTCGACCAGCCGGAAGTTCTTGGCCCCGGCGTTGGTCCGGATCACGAACCGGCCGTCGAGGTGGTCGACCTCGTAGAGGTGGTCGCGCTCGCGCGGCAGCACGACCCGATCGGGCGCCTGCGGGTGATCGGCGTCGAGCAACCGGAACTCGGTCTGGGTGGTGGCGCCCAGGCCGATCAGGATGTACCGCCGCGACTTGGAGGGCCGGATCGACACGTAGTACTGGCCGTCGGGCTCGTGGAACACCTGCGCGTCCCCGGGCTCGCCGAGGGTGTGGCGGAACACGCGGTCGGTGCGCAGCGTGGTCGGGTCCTTGCCGACGTAGAACACGGTCTTGTTGTCGCTGGCCCACACCACGAACGGGGCGACATTGCTCGCCGTGTCGGGCATCAGCTGGCCGGTGCGCAGGTCCTTGACGTGGAGCACGAACTGGCGGCGGCCGACCGTGTCGTCGGTCCACGCCACCAGGTTGCCGTCGCGGCTGACCGCCTGTGCGCCGAACCCGAAGAACGCGTGGCCGCGCGCGAGCTCGTTGCCGTCGAGCACGACCTCCTCGGGCGCGTCCTTGCTGCCCTTCCTGCGCACGTACACCGGCTGCTCCTGGCCGGCCGAGAACTTCGTGGAGTACCAGTAGCCGTCCTCGAACACCGGCACGCTCGTGTCGTCCTCCTGGACGTGGCTCTTGAGCTCGGCGAGCAGCTTGTCCTCCAGCGGCTTGACCGGATCGAGGATCGCCTTGGTGTAGCGGTTCTCGGCCTCGAGGTAGCCGAGCACCTCGGGGCGCTTGCGCGTGTCGTCGCGCAGCCAGTAGTACGGATCGTCGCGATCGCCGGCGGGTGACCTGATCACGTAGGGCCGGCGCTCGGCGCTCGGCGGCCGTGGACCGGCCTGCGGCTGGCGGTTGGCGGGTTGCGACGCCGTCGTGGCCGAACCGCAGCCGGCCAGTGCCAGAACGAGCGGAAGACCGGGTGCGAGAACGAGCAGTGCGGTGCGCTTCATGCCTCCGCAGTATCACGACTCGCCGGAGATGGTCAGCCTGCGTCAGCGTGCGTCACGCCATCGGCGTCGCACCTGATGCCGGGACTCGCTAGTTCGCCGGGACGCAGCCCGGGAGCAGCGGGCCGGGCGACAGCGACTGGATCGTGGTCTCGTCCGGGAAGCTCCACGCGCCGAGGTGCGCCGACGACGGCGACTCGAACGCGAACCACTGCAGCAGCGCCTCGTTCTGCGGGTGGTAGGTCCGGCCGTTCAGCGCGAACTGGGCGACCGGGTTGGCCGACAGCACCTCGACCACGTCGCCGGTCTCGAGGTTGTTCTGGCACAGCGAGGCGCCGGTGAACGGATCGACCGACAGCCACCACGGCGTCGCGTTGTTGATGAACGGGTCGTTGAACAGCTCCGCCATCTCGTGGCTGAGCGGGGTGACGTCCTCGAAGCCGCCGCCGAACAGACCGTCGGAGACGTAGCTGGCAAACTCCATCACGAAGTCGCGCTCGCGGTTGCCGTTCTGCCGGGTGCCGGGCTCGACGTCGACGCTGTGGAAGCCGAGCACGCAGCAGTTCGACGGCACGCCCTCGAACAGGAACAGGTCGCGGAACAGCAGCATGGTGATGTCGGTGGTCTTCATGTCGCCGGCGTGCTCGGCGGCGCCCATCACGGTGGTGGTGTCATCCGCGGTCGCCGGGAAGATCAGGTTCGAGAACACGTTGATGTCGGCGAGGATGAACAGGCAGCACGTGCCGTCGGCCTTGGGCGCGAACCGGTAGGTGCCGAACGGGAACTGGATCGTGCGCGTGGTCTTGACGTGGGGCTCGAGGATCGTGTGGTAGCCCTGATCGTCGGCGTCGCCGTCGCCGTCGCCGGCGCGGAAGAAGAACTCGGAGCGCCTCACGCCGTCGGTGAGCTGGACGTTGCCGGCGGTGGTCTTCACCTTCTGGTACACGGGAGAATTCAGGGTCAGGTTGATCGTGTCCTGGCCGCTGACCATGCGCAGCGGCGCCCCGGACGCGGTCTTGCCGACGGCGCCGGTGGCGTCGAGCAGCTCGACGGTGACCGGGATGACCGGGTTGCTGAACCGCGTGGTGCGGTTCTGCTCGGGCGGGCGGCCGACCATGGTGAACGGCCACACCGACTGCGGGTTGCCGTCGCCGTCGAAGCCCGGCGTGGTGAACGAGCTGGAGAAGTTGACCAGCGTGTCGATGCTGCTCTGGGCCTTCGCCGCCATCGTGATCCCGCTGTTGGCCGCGGTGTGCGCGGCCTGGCGCGCGTGGATCGACCTGGCGCCCCGCAGGAAGCTCGACGGAACTTGCGCTGCGTCCGTCACCGCCTGCTGGTTGGCAGCCGTGGTGATCGCTGACGACGAGTCAGAGCACCCGGCGGCGGCTGCGAACAGTAGCGCAACAATACTCTTGTTTCCCATGATTCCTCCGAGCCCTTCGTATCACTGGCGTGTCCCCGGTTACATACAACGTCCCTGGCAGTCGTCTGCTGATTGCGACTTCGAGATCGCAGGCAGTGATGGAGCGCTCACAGGATTGTCGTGGTCCGATCACCGTCGGTCACGGCGGTGTCGCACGCGACGCGCAGCGCTCGTCGCGGGGTGCAGGTCCTGATGAATTGAAAATGATATGCAAGTTTATATAATTGAAAACGATAGTCAGTTCGACTCTCATCGAGACGAGATCGTTGATCAGCAGAGCGCACAGCCTGAGCGTTAAGGCTTCGTAAACCCCGACCACCAGGCCGCGCAACCAGCACCTCACGAAAACCGCGGCGCCACCGCTTTGATCGCTGCGGCCCGCGCCCGCACGGCGGTGCACAACAGAAGGCGCGCCCCACCAGTGTCGAAGATCTGACTCGTGATGGGTCGGTAAGACGAGAGTGAGCCGCGGGGAACTCTTCCTTCATGGATGTCTGATTGCTCGGCTGCTCGGAAGAATCCCACTCAGTCGAGGCGGTCGAGCTCCGCGACGACCAGCGCGATCATCGCCTCGGTATGGGCCATCGTCTGTGGATCGGCGCGACCGATCGCGCGGCGCACCGCGGCCTCGACCGTGCCCTTGCGCTCGCGGTCGATCCGCCGGCCCGCCGGCGTGAGCCGGAACCGGACCCGGCGGCGATCCGCGGCGTCGATCCGGCGCTGCAGCAAGCCCTGGCGCTCCAGCCGGGCCAGCACGCCGGTCAGCGTGCTCGGGTGCAGGCCGAGGATGTCCGAGATCTCGCTCGCGGTGGCGCCGGGCGCCTGGCCGACGACGCGGATCACCAGGCGCTGCGGGCCGGTCACGCCGAGCGTGCGCCCCATCCACTTGGAGGCCACTGCGAGCGCGTGGACCAGCTCCCACAGCCGCCGCATGAACTGCAGCGTGTGTCCGGACAGCCGAGGACGCGCGGGCATGATTGTTTGTACACCAACGATGTACGAGCAGGGCGCGCGCCGGCCTGGATCAATCCCTTGCGCGGGCAGCGGTCGCCGGTGACAGATCGTTGCGGGGCGCGGCGATGCGCTTCATGACGTCGGCGCCGATGGCGCGGCTCCACAGCACCGGCATGAGGCCGATCGGGCCAGGCCGGCAGCAGCAGACCGAGCGCAGCGTTTCGTCGAGTGCGCAGCGGTATCGCGAAGCCGTCGCCTGGACGGAACGACCACGAGGGGCCAGCCGGACCAGAACGATGCGGCACCTGCCGGGACTACACGCGGCTCGACCTCGCGGGCAACAGGCGCGGTAGCTCGCACCCGGCCGTGCTCGTGGTAAGAGTGGGGCGTGTCCGTCCCCCGTGCGCTACTGCTGGCGCTTGCCCTGCTCCACGCGACGGGCATGACCGAGGTGATGCGCCGGCAAACCTGCGAGGCGGAGTGTCGCAACGACGGCTGTGATGACGACTGCACGCCGGGGAACGAGTCGCCGTCGTGCCCCTGCCACTGCCCGAGCCTGCAGACGCACGTTCCTCCACCGGTCGCTGTGGTCACGCTCATGCCGGCGACGCAAGCAGCGCCCCCGTTTGACAGCGATGACGAGTTTCACCCGAGCCCCGATCCTCGCGAGATCTCGCACGTGCCGCGCACGCCGTTTGACTCGTCCATCCATCGAGCTGACGTCGTCTAACACCGCGCGCGAGCGCGGCTTGCTGAGGGTGCGTCCATGTCTTGTGTTCCGATCGCGCGGCTCGCCGTGGCCGTGCTGCTTTTCCCGTCTGTGCCTGCGTTGGGTGGGCCGATCGAGATCGATCTGCCCACCGCGCTGGACCGAGCACACAAACTCTCCCCCGCAGCGATCGCGGCCCGCGGCGAGGTGGCCGTCGCCCAGGGCGCGGTCACCACCGCTGCGCTTCCGTTCACCGAGAACCCGGAGATCGATGCCGGTGCTGGCCCCCGCCTGACCACCGCGCGGCCGATCGACGCCGATGTGCGGATCGAGCAGAACCTCGAGCTCGGGCGACGCGGACCCCGGCGTCGTCTTGCCCAAGCGGGCGTGACGCAGGCGCACGCCCAGGTTGACGCTGCGCTACGCGAGCTCGACCTCGAGGTCGCATCGGCGTTCTACGAGGCGATGTTCGCCGAGCGCAGCGCCGAGCTGGCCCGGCGCAGCGAGGATCTTGCGCAACTGGCCGCGGAGGCCGCCGATCGAAGACGCAAGGCCGGCGAGATCACCGACCTCGACGCGAACCTCGCGCGCAGCGCGCTCGGGCGCGCTCGCGCCGCCAGCCGCGCCGCGCGGTCCGAGCGCACGGCTGCGGTCGGCAGGCTCGGCGCGCTGGTTGGTGCCGGGCCGGAGGACGTCCTCGTGCTGCGTGGCGATCTCCGGCCGCCGCAATTGCCCGACGTCCAGGCACTGCGCGCCCAGGCGACGAGCCGGGCGGATGTCCGCGTGCTCGACACCGAGCGAGCGGTGGCCGCGGCGGAGAACGACCAGGCGCAGGCAAGCGCGCTACCGCAGCTCTCGGTGTGGGCGGGCTACCGGCGCGAGGATACCGACGCGATCGTGCTCGGCGGGGTGCGCATCACGCTGCCGACCTGGAATCGCGGACAAGGCGAACGGCAGGCCGCGGCGGCGAAGCAACGGCGCGCCATCGCCACTCGCGATGCGACGGTCCGTGTCGCCGAGCGCCAGATCGCAGACGCGGTCGCGGCCTACACGCTGGCCAGGGACGCGGTCGATGCGTTCGAGCGCGACGTCGTACCGGTGCTGGATGACAGCGAGCAACTCCTGCAGAAGACGATCGACGCTGGACAGATCGCGGTGAGCGACTACCTCGTCGCGCGGCAGGAGATCGTCAATGGCCGGCGCGAGTACCTCGAGCGGCTGCTCGCGCTCGCCAAGGCCGCCGCCACGGCGCGGTTTGTTGCTGGGGGTGCACCATGACCCGGATTGTCGTCATCGCGCTCGTGCTATGCGGCTGCGGCGACAAGAAGGCCAGCGACCCCGATCACCGGCCGGCCGAGAGCGTGGAGCACGCCGGCTCGGACCTGGCGAGCGGCGCGAAGCCGCATGCGACCGAGCCAGAAACGATCAAGATCGCGCCCGACATGATGCGCGACCTGCGCGTCACCACCGGAAAGACGCAGGCGCGTACCGCCGTCGAGACCGTCTCCGCGCTCGGAGACCTGCGGGTCAATGAAGACGCATACGCCGAGGTAGCATCCCCGGTCGCCGCCCGCGTGACCCAGGTGCTCGTCCGGCCTGGGGACGTGGTGAAAGCAGGGCAAGCGCTGGTCGAGCTCAGCAGCCCGGAGCTGGTGCAAGCGCGCGCCGAGCTTGAGGCCGCGCGCTCCCGGCTCGAGATCGCGCGCAAGAACGCCGATCGCAAGCGCGCGCTCGCGGCGGATCGCCTGGTGCCCGAGCGTGAGGTGATCGAGGCCGAGGCCGCGCTGTCCGAGGCAGACGCGACGTACAAGGTCGCCGCCTCGGCGCTGCGCAAGTTTGGTTCCGCGGCCGGCGAGGCCGTACTCGCGATCCGGTCCCCGATCGCCGGGACCGTGATCGAGCGCAGCGTGGTCCAGGGTCAGCTCGCCGACCCATCGAAGACCCTGTTCCGGATCGGCGATCTGTCCACGCTGTGGCTCCATGCGCACGTGTTCGAGCGCGACGCGGTGCGGGTGCAGCCGGGCCGCACCGCGACCGCAACCTTCGCGGCGCTCCCCGGCAAGTCGACTGAGGCGATCATCCAGTGGATCGGCCGGGAGGTGGATGCCTCGTCGCGCACGATCGACATCCGGCTCGACGTCCCGAACCTCGACGGTGTTTTGCGACCGGGTATGTCCGCCACGGTCTCGATCCCGCTGGACGACACCGGGCCGAACGAGGTCGTCACCATTCCGGCCGCCGCCGTGCAACGGGTCGGCGCTAGCTGGGCAGTGTTCATCCCGCATGGTCCGGGACAGTTCGAGATTCGCCCGATCGGTCGCGGTCGCGACCTGGCCGGCGAGGTCGAGGTGCTCTCCGGGCTTGCCGCTGGCGACGAGGTCGTGGTCGATGGCGCGTTCCTGCTCAAGGCCGAGGCCGACAAAGCGAGCGGCGGCGCGGGACACGAGGACTAGGGGGCGACATGCTGGAGAGACTCATCACGGCAAGCTTCCGCAAGCCGCTCATCGCCATCGTGCTCGCGATCGCCGGCGCCGCCATCGGTACCGGGTGGATGCGCGAGTTGCCGCGCGACGTGTTTCCCGATCTGTCGGCACCGGTGTTCAACATCATCGTCCAGAACCCGACGATGAACACCGACGAGCTCGAGATGCGGGTCGCGATCCCGTTCGAGACCGCGCTGTCGGGCCTGCCGCAGGTGCGTCGCGTGCGTTCGTCGTCGACGCTGGGCGTCGTGCAGATCACGATCGAGTTCGAGCCCGACGCCGATTACTCGCGCTCGCGGCAGTACGTCGCCGAGCGCATGCCGCAGGTCGAGCTCCCGCCTGGCACCGAGACCCCGCTGCTCTCGGGGGTGACCGGCCGGCTCAACGAGATCTTCGAGATCACCGTCGAGGCCAGGCCGGGCGTCGCGGACCTCATGACCCTGCGCGATCTGGCCGAGAACGAGATCAAGAACCGCCTGCTCGCCGTACCGGGCGTATCGGCCGTCGAGCGGCTCGGCGGCTATCTGCGCGAGTTCCAGATCCAGATCGACCCGGATCGCATGGCCGCGCGCGGGGTCACCCTCGACGAGGTCATGCACGCCGCGCGCGGCGCCAACGTGAGCGCCGCGGGAGGATTCGTGACCCAGGCGCAGATGGACTGGGCCGTGCGGGTGGCCGGTCGCGCGGTGAACGTCGAGCAGCTGCGCAACACCGTCGTCGTGATGAAGGGCGGGATCCCCGTGCTCATGGGCGAGGTCGCCGAAGTCCGCGAGGCGCCCGCGGTGCGGCGCGGCATCGCGCATCGCCTCGCCGGGGAAGTCGTGAGCTGCCGGATCGTGAAGCAGTTCGGTGCCGACACCGTGGCCGTCGCCCGGGGCATTCGCAGCGCCATCGCCGATCTTCGCGGCAGCTTGCCCAAGGGGGTCGAGATCCGGATCGTCTACGACCAGTCCGAGCTGGTCGAGTCATCGCTGGGCGGCGTCGGCCGCGCCGTGCTGATCGGCGCCGCGCTGGTGGCGCTCGTCCTGTTTGCCTTGCTCGGCAATGTGCGTGCGGCGCTGATCGTGACCCTGACGCTTCCACTCTCGCTCGCGATATCGGGCGTATTCATGCGGGTCGCCGGCATTGGCATCAACACGATGACGCTCGGCGGCCTCGCGATCGCCGTGGGCCTCCTGGTCGACTCGTCGATCATCGTGGTCGAGAACGTCATGCATCGGATCTCGCAGCGCCGCGACGGTGACCGGCGTAGCCACGCGCTCGCGGCGGCCGCGGAGGTGGGGCGGCCGATCGCGTTCGCGACCGCGGTGGTCACCGCGGTGTTCATTCCGCTGTTCGCCATGACCGGCATCGAGGGGCGCATGTACAAGCCACTTGCGGGCGCCGTGATCGCGGCCGTGCTCGCCGCGCTCGCCCTCTCGCTGGCGCTCGTCCCGGTGGTCGCCGCTGGCCTGTTGCGCCCGACGCGCAGCGGCGCTCAGGAGGACGTGTGGCTGGTGCGCAAGCTCAAGCAGACGTATCTCCCGGTGCTCGACCGAGCACTCCGTCACACCGCCATCGTCACGATCCTCACCCTGGCAATCACCGCGCCCGCGCTCTGGATCGCGACACGGCTCGGCTCGGACTTCGTGCCGCCGCTCGACGAGGGCGCGATCCTCATGCAGACGTTTCTCCCGCCGGAGGCATCGCTCGATGAGGTCGATCGGTTGAACCATCGCGTGGAGGATGTCCTGCGGACGTTTCCCGAGGTCTCGGACGTCGTGCGGCGGACGGGACGCGCCGAGCGCACCGAAGATCCGATGCCGCACACACTCTCGGATGTGCTGATCCTGCTCAAGCCGGATCGCGCGCGGACGGGCGAAGCGCTGGTCAAGGAGATGCGTGACGCGGTCGAGAAGGTGCCCGGTGTCTCGACGCTGTTCACCACGCCGCTGGGCATGCGGATCGACGAGGGTCTCGGGGGAACCCCGGCGGACATCTCGGTCCGGATCTTCGGCCCGGACGCGCAGCAGCTCGCGGATCTCGCGGAGTTCACCGCGGCCACGATCCGCGCGATCGATGGCATGAAGGACGTACGGGCCGAACCGCTGGTCGGGCTGCCGCAGCTGACCGTCCAGGTCGATCGCGAGGCAGCCGCTCGCGTCGGGCTCACGCCGGGAGATGTGGTCGAGGCCGTGCAGATCGGGCTCGCAGGGCAAGAGGTGTCCGAGATGTGGATCGGCCAGCGCCGGTTCGAGCTGACGGTCAAGCTCTCGCCGGACGCTCGGCGCGATGCCGCGGCGCTCGCCGCGCTGATGATCGACGGCCACGATGGTAGTCGCATCCCGCTCGGCAAGCTGGCCAGGATCGCGCCGACGTTCGGACTCGGCACCATCAAGCGCGAGGCCGGCAGCCGCCGGATCGCCGTCGAGGCCAGCGTGTCCGGACGCGACCTGGGCTCGGCGGCGCGGGACGTGCGCGATGCGCTTGCAAGCAAGCTCAAGCTGCCGCCGGGCTACTTCGTCGATGTCGGCGGCAAGGTCGAGAGTCAGGCCCGCGCGCAACAGGCGCTCTACCTCGCGGTCGGCCTGGCGCTGCTCGCGGTGTTCCTCCTGCTCTACACCGCGCTCGGCTCGCTCGCCGAGACCGTGGTGATCCTGGCGACCTTGCCCAGCGCGTTCGTCGGCGGGATCGTCGCGCTCCTGATCGCGCACGAGAGCTGGAGCGTGTCATCGCTCGTCGGCCTGATCGGCCTGTTCGGGATCGCCGTGCAGAACGGCCTCGTGCTCGTCACCCAGACCCGCGATCTCATCAGCGATGGCCACGCGTTCAACGAGGCGCTGCGCGAGGCGTGCATCGGCCGTGTGCGGCCCAAGATCATGACGGCGGCCACCGCCATCCTGGGCCTGCTCCCGCTGCTCGTGCTCCGTCTCCACGGCACCGAGATCGAGCGTCCGCTGGCGATCGTGATGATCGGCGGCCTCGTGACCTCGACGATCTTCACTCTGCTCGCGCTGCCGACGTTCTATCAGCTGGTCCACAACCTGGGCCTCCGGTGGCGCGCGCGCCGCGAGTGAACCGTCAAGCCATGGCTCGATCACCAGCTCGCCCAGTACCTGCCTGAACGCACCGGGACCGCGCCGTGACGCCCCGCGCTGCGCGCGCTACGCGGCGGCGGGCGGCGGCTGGGCCGGGACCGGCAGCCGCGCCCCGTGGACGATCGCCATGCTGATCGCGGTCTCGACGTCGGGCGCGTAGGCGAGCCGTCCGGGCTGGCGCTTGATCCCGGCGCGATCGAGCAGCTCGGCGACCTCGGGGGTGAGCCCGGCGAAGATCACCTTGATCCGCGAGCGGTACAGCCGATCGAGCGCCGACTCCAGCGCGACCAGCGCGGTGACATCGATCGTCGGCACGTGCTGCATGTTGAGCACGAACGTGTGATCGCTGCCGCTGCCGACCGTGGCGATCACCTCCATCGCCGACTTGGCGGCGCCGAAGAACATCGGACCGGCGACCTCGTACAGCCGGATCCCGGGCGGCAGGTCGATGCCGAGCCCGACGTCCTGCGCCGACTCGAGCTCGACCGTGGTGGTCACCGCCATCCGGCGCATGAACAGCAGCGCGGCGAGCACGACGCCGACCGCCACCGCGATCACCATGTCGAACACCACCGTGAGCGCGAAGCAGGTCACCATGACCAGCACGTCGCTGCGCGGCGCGATCCGCAGCAGCCGGGCGAAGTGGCGGGCCTCCGACATGTTGCGGGCGACGACGATCAGCAGCCCGGCGAGCGCGGCCATCGGCAGGTACGCGACCAGCGGCGCGAGCACGATCGTGCACGCCAGGACGAAGATCGCGTGCATCGCGGCGGCGAACGGCGAGCGCGCCCCGGCCCGGATGTTGGTGGCGGTGCGCGCGAGCGCGCCGGTCGCCGCGATCCCGCCGAAGAACGGGCACAGGATGTTGCCGATGCCGAGCGCGATCAGCTCGGCGTTGGGATCGTGGCGAGACCCGCTCATCCCGTCGGCGACGACCGCCGCCATCAGCGATTCGATGGCGCCGAGCATCGCGATCGTGAACGCCGACGGCAGGAGCTCGCGGATCGTGTGGTAGTCGAGCGCGATGCCCTCGCCGCCGTGCCACGGCAGCATCGGGATCGGCGGCAGCGGCGGGATGCCGTGGATCGTCGCGTTGCCGATCTTGATCGTGAACTTCTCGAGGTTACCGATCGTCAAGGCGTGGAAGCCGGGCCACCAGCGGTGGCCGATCACGACCAGCAGCGAGATGATGGTCAGCGCGACCAGCGGCGCCGGCACGCGCTTGAGCACGCGCGGCAGCCCCAGCAGCAGCGCGACCGTCACCACCGCGATCCCGGTGTCGTACGGGCTGATCTGGCCGCGCGCATGCCACAGCGCCCCCAGGTACTCGAACGTGCCCTCGGTCCTGGGCAGCGTCACGCCGAACGCGTCGCGCAGCTGGAGCACGCCGATCACGACCGCGATCCCCATCGTGAACCCCGACGTCACCGGGTGCGGCACGAACTCCATCAGCTTGCCGAGCCGGGCCAGGCCCATGACGATCAGGATCACACCCGCCATCATCCCGGCGACCAGCAGGCCGGACAGCCCGAAGCGATGGACGATCGGGACCAGGATGACCACGAACGCCGCGGTCGGCCCGGTGACCTGGAACCGGGTGCCGCCGAGCAGCGCGCAGGTGAACCCGGCGATGATCGCGGTGTACAGCCCGTGCTGCGGCGGCACGTCGACCGCGATCGCCAGCGCCATCGACAGCGGCAGCGCGACCACGCCGACGACCAGGGCGGCCAGCAGGTCGGCGCGGAAGTCCTTGATCGAGTAGCCCTCGCGCAGCCGCGCGCGCAGGCCGTACGCGAGCAGGTCCTTGGCGCGGTAGGCGAGCGCGAACTGGCGCTGGATCGCCTCGGGCAGCTCGTTCACATAGCGCAGCGACCTCCGGATCACCCGCGCAGTATCGCCTCGCAGCCCGGTCTTGTCACGGCGCCCCGTCCCGGAGCAGCCGGCCAGCAGGTCCACGCGATGTGCAAGGCCCGGCGTCACCGTGGTCACGACGGTGCTGCCGCCCCGGGAGAGGGGCCCGCGGCAAACCCGCTTGTGAACAGCCGGCGAGCTTATGTACAGTACAGCTCAACACACGACACAGCAGTCGCGTCGTGCGGAACAGATCGGCTGGAGCCATGGCGACCGACGCAGCGACCCACGCAGCGACCAAAGACGCGACTCGACGGAGCGGATCCCGGTTCCGCGCGCCGCGCGGGTTCGTGGCGATCGCGACCGCGACGATCGGGGTGTTCGTGCTCGGCGCGATCGTCGCCCCGTCGAGCGTCTCGCACAGCGCGATCATCGGCATGGTGCCGTTCGCCGCGGTGCTCGCGATCGCAGGCCTCGGTCAGCTGCTGGTCGTGCAGCAGGGCGGCATCGACCTGTCGGTCGCGGGCGGGATCTCACTTGCGGTGGTCGTCGTGACCCACGAGCCCGACGGCGACAGCTCCCGGCTCGGCGCCGCGGTGGTGATGGCGATCGGGTTCGCGATCGGCGCCGGCCTGGCCAACGGCCTGCTGGTGAGCCGGCTGCGGCTCAACGCGATCATCGCAACGCTCGGCGTGAACGCGCTGCTCTACGGCGCGGTGTTCGCGGTCTCGGGCGGCACGCCGCGCAGCACCACGCGCCTGCTCGCCCGGATCGCCGGCGACGCGACGTGGCACGTCCCCAACGCGGCGTGGTTCGCCGGTGCGGCGCTGGTCGTCGTCTCGGTGCTGACCAAGCACACCGTGGCGGGCCGGCGGTTCGAGGCGATCGGCGCCAACCCCGCGGCCGCGCGCGCGGTCGGGCTGCGGGTGCGGCTGCATCGCACGCTGTCGTTCGTGTGGGCCCAGCTGCTGTACTGCCTGGCGGGCATCCTGCTGGCCGGCATCACCAACCAGCCGACCGCGTTCCAGGGTGACTCGCTGCTGCTGCCGTCCGTGGCGGTCGTCGTGCTCGGCGGCGCCTCGCTGCTCGGCGGCCGGGGGTTTCCGATCTCGACCGTCATCGCGGCGCTGTTCCTGCGCGAGCTGCAGCAGTTCGTGCTCGCGCTCGGGGTCGACACGTCGGTGCAGACCCTCGTGCAGGCGGTCGCGCTCGCGCTCGGGGTCGCCCTCTACTCCGTTGACTGGCCGTCCGTGCGGCGCCGGTTGTTCGGCCGCCGAGTCCATGCCGCGATCCCCGCCCAGGAGGAGACCTGACCATGAAACGCCGCAGCTCTGTCACTGCCCTCGCCGCGATCCTGCCGCTCGCCCTCGCACTCGCCGGCTGCAACACGAAGAAGTCGTCGCCCGGCGCCGGGTCGAGCGAGCTGACCCATCTCGCCGGAGCGCCGGACTGGTGCGGGACCAAGAAGATCACGCTTGCCCAGCTCGACGGCTTCGGCGGCAACAGCTGGCGGCTGGTCACCACCGCGTCCGGCGCCGACGAGGTCAAGAAGTGCGCGAGCGTCACGAGCTACCAGTACGCCAACGGCAACGGCGACACCCAGAAGGCGATCTCGGACATCCAGGCGTTCACCGCCAAGGGCGTCGACGCGATGGTCGTGTTCGGCGACGCCGGCCAGGCCATGCTGCCTGCGATCCGCAGCGCCTACAAGGCGGGCGTGGTGACGGTGCCGTACCGCGTCGAGGTCGGCGGTGCGGCCGGGACCGACTACACCCAGTTCGTCGGCGCCTCGTTCGTCAACGACGGCGTGAACTGGGGCAACTGGATCAAGCGGATCCTGCCCGGCGGCGGCAACCTGCTGTTCCTCAGCGGCCCCAAGGGCAACAGCCAGGGCAACGACGAGCTCAAGGGCATGAAGACCGTGCTCGATGGCTCCTACAAGTTCATCAACGAGGCGCCGTACGACGTCACCAACTGGGACCCGGCGCTGACCCAGACCGTGCTGACCGCGGAGATCGCCAAGAACCCGAAGATCGACGTCATCGTGTCGGACTTCGGCCCGTCGCTGGTCGGCGCCCTGCCGGTGTTCACCCGGAGCGGACGCTCGATCCCGGCGCTCGCGACGTCGGACGGCAACGCGCTGGGCTGCTTCTGGAACGAGAACCACGCGACCAACCCGGACTTCAAGCTGTTCACCGTCGCGACCGGGAACGACAACGTCCGGCTCGCCGTCGACTGGGCGGTGGCCAGGGCGACCGGCGGCAAGCCGCCGGACGCCACGACGTTCCAGGCGCCGATGTTCGAGGACTCGGTGAGCGGCCAGCCCAACCCCGTCGAGTGCGACGCCAGCCTGCCCGGCGACATCTACCTGTCGGCGCAGCTGCCGAAAGCCGCCCAGGCGGTCGCGATCAACAACAAGTAGCCGCCGTGACGCCGCGAGCCTGCCCAGCGATCCCGGTGGCCGGCGAGCCGGCCACGACGCCCGGCGCTGCCGTCGAGCGCGCGATCGTGCTGGACCTCGCCCACATCTCCAAGCGCTACGCCGGCGTGCCGGCGCTGTCGGACGTCTCGGTCGCGATCCGGGCCGGCGAGGTCCACGCGATCCTCGGCGAGAACGGCGCCGGCAAGTCGACGCTGATGAACGTGGCCTCGGGCGCGGTCCGGCCCGACGCAGGCTCGATCGTGTTCGCGGGCGAGCCGGTCGCGCTGACCCCGGCCGCAGCGGCGCGGCTCGGCATCGCCATCGTCTACCAGCACCCGGCGGTGCTCCCCGACCTGACCGTGCTCGAGAACCTCCGGGTCGCGCTGCCGGACGCGGTGTTCGCGCACGGTCCGGCCGAGCCGATCGCGGAGCGCCTGCTCGCCGGGGTCGGACTGCGCGCCGACCTGCGCGATCGCGTCGAGCGGCTGACCGTCGCGCAGCGCCAGCTGCTCGAGATCGCCAAGGCGTTCGCGCTCGCGCCCAGGGTGCTCATCCTCGACGAGCCGACCGCGCCGCTCGACCAGGCGTCGGTCGACCTGCTGTTCGCGCGGGTGCGCAGCGCCGTCGCCAGCGGGGTCGCGGTCGTCTACATCACGCATCGCCTCGCGGAGGTCCGCGAGCTCGCCCAGCGGGTCACCGTGCTGCGCGATGGCAGGGTGCGCGGCGAGGCGATGGTCGCCGGCATCACCGACGACGAGCTGCTCGCCCTGATCGTGGGCCGCACCCTCGACTCGACGTTCCCGGCCAAGCGCGTCGCGCGTCCCGGCGATGCGGTCGTGTTCGAGGTCGAGGGCCTGACCTGCGCGCGGTGCCACGACGTGTCGCTGACCGCCCGGACCGGCGAGATCCTCGGCGTGTCCGGCGTCGCGGGCAACGGGCAGAGCGAGCTGCTGCGCGCGCTCGCCGGGCTCGCGCCGTTCCGGGGTCGCGTCCGGCTGGGTGGCGTCGACCGACGCTCGCGCGACCTGCTGCACGAGGCGGCGTTCGTCCCGGCCGAGCGCCACGCCGAAGGGCTGATGATGAGCCTCACCGTGCGCGAGAACGCCGCGGTCGCCGCGCTGCGCGAGTTCCGCCGCGGCGGGTTGCTCAGCCGCACGCGCGAGCTCGCCCGGGTCGGCGAGATGCTCCGCTCGCTCGACGTCCGCGCGCCGTCCCTGGACGCCGAGGTCTCGTCGCTGTCCGGAGGCAACCAGCAGAAGGTGGTGCTGGCGCGGGCGCTACTGTCCGCGCCGCTGCTGGTCATCGCCGACGAGCCGACCCAGGGCGTCGACGTCGGAGCCCGCGCCGAGATCTACCGGATCCTGCGCGAGGTCGCCGGGTCAGGGATCCCGGTCATCGTCAGCTCGTCCGACGCCAAGGAGCTCGAGGGCCTGTGCGACGAGGTCGTCGTGATGTCGCGCGGCCGCGTCATCGAGACGCTGACCGGAGACGACGTCAGCGAGGCCCGCATGATCACCGCCGCGGTCCGCGCGACGGCCCGCGCCGCGGCCGCCGAGGACCTCCGCGCTGCGGACGCCCGCGGCCGCGTGCGCCGCCTCGTCCACGGCGACTACGGGCCCTCGCTGCTGCTGGCCGCGGTGATCCTCGCGCTGGGCGGCTACATCTTCGCCCACAACCCGCGCTACCTGTCGGCGTTCAACCTCAGCACCGTGCTGCTCGCCGCCACCGCGCTCGGCTTCGTCGCGCTCGGCCAGACCGTCAGCCTGCTGCTCGGCGGTATCGACCTGTCGGTCGGCCCGCTGTCGGGCTTCCTCGTCGTGGTGGCGTCGTTCTTCGTCACCGACCCGCAACCGGCCGTGGTGATCGCCGCCGGCCTGGCGATGATGGCGGGGATCGCCATCGCGGTCGGCGTGGTGAACGGGTCGCTGATCCGGTTCGCCGGGTTCACCCCGATCGCGGCGACCCTGACCATGTACATCGCGCTGCAGGGGCTCGGCTTCGTGCTGCGCGACGGACCCGACGGCTACATCCACGCCGGCGTGGCGGCGGCGATCCAGTCCACGGTCGGCCCGATCCCGCTCGCGTTCGTCGCGCTGGTCGCGGCGGCGCTGGTCGCCGAGCTCGGGCTGCGGCGCCGGCGCTGGGGCTGGCGGCTGCGCGCGACCGGCTGCAACGAGGAGTCGGCGCGCCGCGCCGGTGTCAAGGTCCACCGCACGGTGATCGGGGGCTACGTGGCCAGCTCGCTGTTCACCGCGCTCGGCGCCGTGATGCTGATGGGCCAGATCGGGGTCGGCGACCCGCGCCAGGGCGCCGGCTACACGCTGTCGAGCATCACCGCGGTCGTGCTCGGCGGCACCAGCCTGCTCGGCGGCCGCGGCAGCTTCGTCGGCACGCTGCTCGGCGCGGTGCTGATCACCCAGCTGCTCAACGCCACCGTCTTCCTCGGCCTGTCGACGCTGTGGCAGTACGTGTTCCAGGGCCTGCTGATCCTGGTCGCGGCGGTCGCGCACTCGTTCGCGCGCGGACGGACGGCGGGTTGACGCGCGGACCAGGCCCGTGTTAGGTGTCAGTGAACAATCTGTGCAGCATCGCTGCACCGCCGCGAAGGAGCGGACATGGCCACAGCGACATGGGGCAGCAACGCCGTCGACTGGGAGCAGCGGATCCCGATGGATCGGCTGCGCGTCGAGCGGCTCGACCGGCTGCAGGCGCAGCTGCGGGTCTCGGAGTGCGGCGCGCTGCTGGCGTTCGACTTCGCCAACATCCGCTACATGACGTCGACCCACATCGGCACGTGGGCGATCGACAAGCTGATCCGGTTCGCGCTGTTGACCCGCAACTCCGACCCGATCCTGTGGGACTTCGGCTCGGCGGCCCGGCACCACGCGCTGTACAACCCGTGGCTCGACACGACGCGGTCCGAGATGGATGCCGACCCGCACGCTCCGCACCACGGCGCGGTGCGGCCGCGGCGCGAGCCCGGGTCGCGCGCGGGGATCTCGACGCTGCGCGGAGCGTTCAGCCCCAGCGCCGGGATCGCCGACGAGGTCGCTCGCAAGATCAAGCGCGAGCTCGACAAGTTCGGGGTCGCCGGCGAGCCGCTGGGGGTCGACGTCATCGAGCTGCCGATCCTGTTCGCGCTGCAGAAGGCCGGGATCCGCGTGGTCGATGGCCAGCAGGTCTTCCTGGAGGCCCGCGCGATCAAGACCCGGGACGAGATCGCGCTGTTGACCCACGCCGCCGCGATGGTCGACGCCGCGTACTGGAAGCTCTACGAGTTCCTGCGCCCGGGCGTGCGCGAGAACGAGACCGTGGGGCTGGTGGCCAAGACGCTCTACGATCTCGGCTCGGAGTACGTCGAGGGCGTCAACGCGATCTCCGGGGAGCGTTGCTCACCGCACCCGCACGTCTACTCGGACCGGATCATCCGACCGGGCGATCCGGCGTTCTTCGACATCCTGCACAGCTGGCAGGGCTATCGCACCTGCTACTACCGGACGTTCGCGGTCGGCTCGGCGAGCACGGCGCAGTGCGACGCCTACAAGCGCGCCCGCGAGTACATGGACCGCGCGATCGCCCTGGTCAAGCCGGGCGCGACCACCGCCGACATCGTCCAGGTCTGGCCGCGAGCGCAGGAGTTCGGGTTCCCCGACGAGGAGGCCGCGTTCGCCCTGCAGTACGGTCACGGCGTCGGCCTGTCGATCTGGGAGAAGCCGATCTTCTCGCGGCTGGTCTCGCTCGATCACCCCGAGGAGCTCAAGCAGGGCATGTTCTTCGCGCTCGAGACCTACTGGCCGTCGGCCGACGGGATCGGCGCGGCGCGGATCGAGGAGGAGGTCGTGGTCACCGCGACCGGGTGCGAGGTCGTCACCCGGTTCCCGGCCGAGACCCTGCTGGTCGCCGGCCAGCGGCTGTTCACCACCGGGGGACCGCTGCCCGAGCTGCGCAGCTCGCAGTCGCACCTGAACACGCCCGAGGGCCGCGGTGAGCGGTGACCGGCTCGCAGCGCGCGGGCGGATGAAGGCCGCCGTCTACCACGGCGCGCACGACGTCCGGATCGAGGATCGCCCGATCCCGCAGCGCGGCGATCGCCAGGTCCTGCTCCGCGTGCTGCGCAGCGGCATGTGCGGCACCGACGCGACGGAGTGGCGCTCGGGGCCTCACCTGTTCGCCGTCGCCCACCCGCACCCGGTGAGCGGCCACGCCGGCCCGCTGATCCTCGGCCACGAGTTCGTCGGCGAGATCGTCGAGGCCGGCCCGGGCAGCGCGTTCGCGGTCGGCGACCGGGTCGCGGCCGGCGCCGGGGTGTGGTGCGGCGCGTGCCCGCGCTGCGCGGAGGGCCGCACCAACCTGTGCTGGAGGTACACGACGCTCGGGCTCAACGTCGACGGCGGCATGGCCGAGTTCGTCGCGGCGCCCGAGCAGATGCTGGCGCGCCTGCCGGACGGCCTGTCGCTCGACGCGGCCGCGCTCGCCCAGCCGCTCGCCGTCGGCCTGCACGCGGCGCGGCGAGCCGGCGTGGCCGATGGCGACCGCGTCGTGATCATCGGCGCCGGCGCGATCGGCACGTTCGTGCTCGCCGGCGTGCGCTCGCTGGCGGCCGCGGCGATCGCGGTCGTCGACTTCCCGGGACCTCGCCTGGACCGCGCGGCGCGGCTCGGCGCGACCTGCGTCATCCCGGCCGGCGATCGCGCCGTCGCCGATGTCCTGGCCGCGGTCGGCGAGCGCGGCGCCGATGTGGTCATCGAGGCCAGCGGCGCAGCCGGTCAGCTGGCCCATGCGATCCGCATGGTGCGCGCCGGCGGGACCATCCTGCAGATCGGGCTGCCGGCCCGTGCGCCCGAGGTCGACGTCCACGCGCTCGTCATCCGCGAGATCACGATCCGCACCAGCCTCGCGCACGTGTTCGCCGAGGACCTCGCGCCCGCGCTGCAGCTGCTCGCGACCACCGACCTCGGGCGCGAGCTGCTCGACTCGGTGCACCCGCTCGACGACGTCGCCGAGCAGCTCGAGCGGCTCGCCGCCGGCCAGCTCCACGGCAAGGTGCTGTTCGACCCGACGCTCCTCCTCCCCGGCCGATCGGATCCACCATGAAGGCGACCGTGTTTCACGCGGCACACGACATCCGGGTCGAGGACGTCCCGGCCCCGACCCGGATCGGCCCTCGCGAGGTGCTGGCGCGCCCGGCGTGGTGCGGGATCTGCGGCACCGACCTGCACGAGTACGCGATGGGGCCGATCGTGACGCCTGCCCGGCCGCATCCGCTCAACGGCTCGGTGATCCCGCAGATCCTCGGCCACGAGTTCTCGGCCGAGGTGGTCGAGGTCGGCGCCGAGGTCACCCGCGTCAAGCCCGGCGACCGGGTCAGCGCGATGCCGCTGCTGGTCGACCACGACTGCCACTACTGCCGCCGCGGCCTCGAGCACCTGTGCATGCGGATGGCGTGCGTCGGCCTGAGCTACGCGTGGGGCGGCCTCGCCGAGCTCGCGGTGTTGCCCGAGGCCATCCTGACCGTGCTGCCCGACGAGGTCAGCGACCTGCAGGGTGCGATCGTCGAGCCCGCGGCGGTGGCCGCCTACGGCGTCGACGCCGCCCACGTCAAGCCCGGCGACAGCGTGCTGATCACCGGCGCCGGCCCGATCGGCGCGCTCGCGGCGCTGTACGCGGCGTCGCTCGGGGCGCGCGTGTTCGTGTCCGAGCTCAACCCGGCGCGCCAGGCGCTGGTCCGCGCGCTCGGCATCGCCGAGGTGCTCGACCCGGCCGCGACCGACGTCGCCGCCCATCTCAGGGACCTGCTCGACGGGGTCGGGGTCGACGCCGCGATCGAGTGCTCCGGCAACGAGCGCGCCCTGCAGACCGCCCTGGCGTCGGTGCGATCGGCCGGCCGCGTCGCGCAGACCGGACTGCACATCCGGCCCGCCGCGATCGACGCGATGCTGCTCGCCCAGCGCGACCTCACGCTGGTCGGCACCTGGTGCTACCCGGTCACCGACTTCCCGCGGATCGCCCGGCTGATCGCATCGGGCCGGCTCCCGGTCGAGAAGATCGTGACCGCGAAGATCGCGATGGCGGACATCGTCGAGCGCGGCTTCCAGCGCCTGCTGTCGCCGACCGGCGACCAGGTCAAGGTGCTCGTCAGCGCGCGCGGCTAGAACCGCGCCGCGGAAAGGACATGGCGATGAAAGCACTGCAGTTCAGCCGGCAGGGCCGCCCGGAGGTGGCCGAGCTGCCGATCCCCGAGATCGCCGACGACGAGGTGCTCGTGGCGGCCCGCTCGGTCGGAGTCTGCCACTCCGACATCGATCTGCTCGAGGGCCGCTACATCATCCCGATCCGCTATCCGATCATCCCCGGCCACGAGTGGTCCGGTGAGGTCGCGCGGGTCGGCGCCCGCGTCACCGAGCTCGCCCCCGGCGACCGCGTGGTCGGCGAGTGCGTGATCGGCGACGACCATTTCGGGTTCTCGATCAGCGGCGCCGCCGCCGAGTTCTTCGTCGCCCGGCCGGCGTGGCTGCACCGCCTGCCCGCGCCGCTGTCGTACACGATGGGCGCGCTGGTCGAGCCGTTCAGCTGCGCGTACTACGCGCTGGTCCGCGCCGGCAACGTCAACGCCAGCGACACGCTGGTGGTGCTCGGCGCGGGTCCGGTCGGCCTGGCCGTCACCGCCGCCGCGGCCGCGATGGGCGCGGTCACGATCGCGGTCGAGCCCGACGAGCGCCGCCGCGGCATCGCGCTCCGGCTCGGCGCCCGCCACGCCGTGCATCCCGACGCGATCGACGATCTGCTCGCCGGCGTCACCGGCGGTCGCGGCGCGGACGTCGTGGTCGAGGTCTCCGGGCGGCCCGCCGTCATGGCGCGCGCCCTCGAGCTGGTGGGGTTCAAGGGCCGCGTCGCGTACGTCGGGATCAACGTCGGGGACCAGGTCCCCGCCCGGCTCGGGCTGATCCAGTCCAAGGAGCTCAAGATCACCGGCTCGATCGGCTCCCCCGGCGTGTGGCCGGACACGCTGCGGTTCCTCGCCAGCAGCGGGATCGACATGACGCCGCTGGTGACCCAGCGGTTCGACGTCGAGCACGCGCTCGACGCGGTGGCGGCGGCGCATCACCCCGAGACCACAGTGAAGGCGCACATCGAGCTCACGGCGACGCTGGCCGGCTGACCGTCACGGCAGGATCCGCGCCGCCCGGTACTGCTCGATCTTCGACCGGAAGCTCGCCGGCGTCGCGCGGAAGCCCAGGAAGCCGCACTCGCGGCTCTTCGTCATGTCGGTCAGCACCTCGATCGTCCGGCCGAGGTCGGCGTCGCTGTGCCACCACGAGGCCAGCCGGCCGAGGTCGGGCTCGACCAGCGAATGCCGGGCGGCGATCGCGCGCCAGGTCGGTTCCATGCCGAGCATCTGCGACTCGAGCGGGCGCGGCTCGCCCGCGAAGCCCTCCCACGGGATCCCGAACCAGCTCGCCAGCTGCGGCCACAGCCAGCGCCAGCGGAACACGTCGCCGTTGGCGGTGTTGAACGCCTGGTTGCGCCCCGCGCGATGCGTCGCCGCCCAGATCATCTGCTCCGCGACCAGATCGGCATCGGTGACGTCGGTCAGTCCGTTCCACTGCATCGCGGAGCCCGGGAAGATCAACGGCCGCCCGAGCTCCTTGCACAGCGTCGCGTAGACCGCCAGCGTCAGCGCCATGTTCATCGCATTGCCGACGGCGAACCCGAGGACGGTGTGCGAGCGGTGCACGCTCCAGCCGAAGCCGTTGCGGGCGGCGGACGCGAACAGCTCGTCCTCCTGCGCGTAGTAGAAGTTCGGGTAGTCGAGCCGCGGCTCGGTCTCGCGGAACGGGGTCTCGGCCATCACCGCCTTGCCGTAGGCCTCGAACGGGCCGAGGTAGTGCTTGAGGCCGGTCATCAGCGCGACGTGCTCGACCGAGCGCGCCGGCTCCAGCGCGGCGAGCAGGTGGCGCACGGCCGCGCCGTTGACCCGGATGTTCTCGGCCTCGCTGTCGCAACGCATCCATGCGGTGATCGCGACCAGGCGCGGCCGCACGCCGGCCAGGGCCGCGGTCAGCGCGGCGGGCTCGAGCAGATCCGCCCGCAGGGCGGTGACCCCGGGCAGCTCCACGGAGCCGCTGCGCGACAGGCCGAACGTGGCCCAGCCTTCGCGGGCGAGCATGGTGGCGAGCGACCGGCCGACGATCCCGGTCGATCCGACGACGAGGGCCTGGTTCCCGGACGATGACACGGCGACCTCCGAGTTCTGGCACCCAGTGTAGCGTGTTCTGTGTTGATTAACACCCGGTGATCGCAAAATCGCCGCGGCGACCCGCGGGCCGGTCGAGATCCGGCACACTGGGATTGTCATGGACAACCTGGGATCGCGCCTGAAGAACATCCGGCTCAAGGCCGGATGGACGCTGCGCGAGCTGGCCCGGCAGGCCGGCGTCTCGCCGTCGTTCGTCTCGCAGATCGAGAACGGCAAGTCGCAGCCGTCGGTCGCCACGCTCTACGAGTTCGCGCAGCTGCTCAACGTGTCGATCGACGAGCTGTTCGATCCCACGGGGGGCTTTGCCCCCCGCCCCGTCGGCAGAGCCCGCAGGGTCCCCACCCCCCATCTCGCTTCGCTCGATCCGCGCGGCGGCGCGGCCGAGCGCCCGGGGAACACCAGGAGCCGGGGTGGCAACGGCGCCCCGAACCCGAGCAACGCCTGGCACCCATCGGAGTACGCGAACCGGGTCTCGGTCGTGCATCCGACTCACCGCCCGAGCCTCACCATGGCCGACGGCGTGATCTGGGAGCGGCTCGCCGCGACCCCCGAGCACGCCGTCAACTTCATGAAGATCACCTACGCTCCCGGGGCGACCTCGACCGCCGGTGGCGCTCCGGTCAGCCACGAGGGCTACGAGTATGGCTACGTGCTCAAGGGGACGCTCGAGATCGCCGTCGGCTCCGAGACGTTCACCCTCCAGGCCGGCGAGTCGATGGGGTTCGACTCGATGATCCCGCACGTGCTCCGCAACGTCGGCGACGGCGAGTTCGAGGGGATCTGGTTCGTGCACGGGCGCGACCGCCTCACCGCGGCCCCGCGAGCGGGGGGCGTCCGGCGTACGGCCCGGGCCCGGCGCGCTTGATCCACAGCGCGAGCTCGCCACCCTCGATCTCCTCGAGCTCGGCGAGCGCGAACCCGGGCGGCATCTCGCCGCCGAAGCCGTGGTACGTCACGACCCGCGTGCCGGGCTCGAGCTCGGCGAGCCGCACCTCGGTGGCCGCGACCTGCTCGGCGAACCCGGCGCCGCCGGCCGCGCGCGCGAACCCGCCGCCGAACCGCTGGGACTCGAACGGGTTGTACAGGTAGACGCTGTCGTACCCGCGCCAGTCGGCGGTCAAGGCATCCCCGGCCCAGAACCCGGTGCAGTGGTCGACCTCGAGGGCGCGCGCGATCTCGATCGCCACCGCGACCAGCGCCGGATCGCGCTCGATGCCGTGCCAGGTCCCGGCGTGGACCACCGCGCCCAGGCAGCACAGCTTGCCGGCCCCGGCACCGACGTCGAGCACGCGCATGCCGGCGATCGGCGCGAGCAGCGCCGCCGCGCGCCGCGCCGCCGCGACCGGCGTCCAGTGCACGATCGACAGCCGGCCCACGGCGTCGGGGTACAGCTGGTCGAACGCCGCGTCGTCGAGCGCAGCGCCGGTGCGCAGCGCGGCGAGCACCGCGGCGGACGCGGGGGTCATGCGGTGCACCCGCAGGGCTGGAGCAGGGCAGCGGTCATGGTTGTCGCCTGGCGCGGCCCGGCACCCGATCGGGCCGCGTCCGGGTAGCGGGGCCGGAGAGTGGCACGCCGCGGCCGCTGCGTCATCTTGTCGACCCGGATACGCAACAGCCGGGCTGCATGGCTGCGGATCGCGCCGACGTCCTGGTCCGTGCGGTTCGATCGACGAGCACGGCGGCCCGTGAGGCGGACCGCGCCGTGACGGCGCCTTGCCGCAGCGCTACGCTGCAGCATGTCCCAGGCCATGCGGCTCGCCCGGATCGCATCGACCGCGGCGCTCGTGATGCTGAGCTGCCTCGCGGCGTGCGGTCGCCCGACATCGTCGTCGAGCACCGGGTCGCCTGGCGAGCCGCTGTGCGATACCGCGGAGTGCGGCCCCGCGATCCGGATGCCGTCGAGGCGCTGCCCCGACGGCTCGATCGGCGGGCCGACCGGCCGGTGCCTGCGCAAGCCGGACGGCCGGTGCGCCTGGGAGGTCCGGCCCTGCCCGCCCGGATGATCCGGTAGACAGCCCGGGCGATCGGCGGCAAGGTGTTCGGGTTGGCCGACGTCGGATACATCGCGATCGTCGTGGCCGGATTCGGCGCCTACTGGTGGCGACACCTGCGCGCGCGGCCGCGCGAGACCGCGAGCGAGCTGTTCACCCCCGACGCCGAGGTCGCGCTGCACGTCGCGATCCACGAGGCCACGTCGCGGCGCCAGCGGCTGTCCTCGATCCACGTGCTGTACGGCCTGCTGCAGGACGAGGCGGTGGTCGGCGCGATCCGCACCGCCGGCGGTGATCCCGACGCGCTGGAGGATCGCGTGCTCGCCGCGCTCGCCCGGGTCGCCGACGGCGGCGACGACGACGAGGACGACGAGGATGACGGCGGTGGCCTCGCCGGCCGCGCCGCGGCGATCGCGCGCCACGGCGACCGCCGCGCCAGCTGCACCGACCTGTGGGCGGCGCTCGCCGGGTCGCCCGCGGCGCGGTTGATCGACGACGGCAAGCTCGACCGCGGCGCGACGCTGTTCGCGCTGTTCCACGGCGGCCGCGCGCCCGAGATCGCGCTGCCCGACAGCCGGGACGTGCTCGTCGTGCTGCGCAACGACCACTACACCACACAGCAGTTCGTGTGCGGCGTGCTGCGCGAGGTGTTCGCGCTGCCCGACGACCGGGCCCATGCGGTCATGCTGGAGACCCACACCGCCGGCCGCGCGGTGATCGGGCGGTTCACCGCCACCACCGCCCGCGATCGGATCGAGCAGGCCCGCGCGCTCGCCCGCGCCCAGGCGTTCCCGCTGTGGATCGGCATCGAGCCGGCGTAGCCCCGACGCGGCCGGGCGGTCCGCTACAGCGCCCCGGTCACGGCGCGCGCGCAGTCGTCGGCGTGGCCGGCCGGCTCGAGCTGGATCGTGACGTGCCCGATCTTGAACCGGCGCTCGATCTCCAGCGCGGCGTCGCTCAGCATCGACGGCGCGCAGCTGTCCCACGGCACGACCAGGTGGGCGGTCAGCGCGACCTCGGTCGTGCTCATCGACCAGATGTGGACGTCGTGGACGTCGGTCACCCCGGGCAGGCCGGCGAGGTAGTCCTGCACGGCCTCGGGATCGATGTGCGGCGGGACCGCATCGAGCAGCAGGTCGAGCGCCTCGCGGACCAGCAGCCAGGTCCCGCGCACGATCACCAGCGAGACCATCAGGCTGGTCGCCGGATCGACCCACGCCCACCCGGTCTGCCAGACGATCAGGCCTGACACCACGACCCCGGCGGACACCGCGGCGTCGGCGATCAGGTGCAGGAACGCGCCGCGCACGTTCATGTCGTCGCGGCCGCGCGCGAACATCAGCGCGGACAGCCCGTTGAGGCCGACCCCGACCGCGGCGACGGCCGCGACGATCCCGCCGTGGACATCGGCCGGCGCACCGAGCCGCTGCACCGCCTCCCAGACCACGCCGCCGATCGCGAACAGCACCAGGCCGCCGTTGCCGAGCGCCGCGAGGATCGTGGTCCGCCGCAGGCCATAGGTCCGCCGCGTGGTCCGCGCGCGGCGCGCCAGCACGGTCGCTCCCCACGCCATGCCGAGGCCGAGCACGTCGCCCAGGTTGTGGGCGGCGTCGGCGAGCAACGCGGTCGAGTGCGCGACCAGCCCGGCGAGCACGCCGATCACGACGAACACGATGTTGAGCAGCATGCCGATCGCGAATGCGCGCGTGATCCGGTCGGGCGGCGCGTGATGGTGGCCGCCATGGGCGTGCCCGGCGTGGCCGTGCCCGGCGTGGTCGTGACCCGCGTGATCGTGACCCGCGTGGCCGTGACCCGCGTGGTCGTGCCCGTGCTCGTGGTCGTCGTGGTGGGTCATGCGTCGCTGTGGTGTCCGCCGGGCATCGATCGCCGTGCGGGCGCCGATGCCCTCAGCATGCGCGCAGCGGGGCGTGTGTGCTAGCCCTTCCACATCGCGAGCGCCTTGAACACCGCCTCGCGGGTCCGTGCGAACCCTCCCGTCCGCCGGGTCTCCAGTGCCTTGCGCCCGGCGCTGCCGGCGCGCTTCTCGCCGAGCATGCCGATGCCGATCGCGGCGTTGACCTGGACGTTCTCCGCCGGGCTCTCGATCGCATCGCACAGGATCTCGGGCGCGTCGGGCAGCGCGTTGATCACCTCGAGGATCCGGCGGGCGTGGGCGTCGTCGTCGGTCTCCAGCCCCTTGAGCAGCGCGCTCAGCATGCGGGCCTTGCGCGCCGCGAGCACCGGCGCGACCGCCTTGGCCACGTCGGCGTCGCCGCGCAGCGCGCCGACCAGGTAGACCGCGGCCTCGCGCACGGCGTCGTCGCCGAGCTTGTCGAGCGCCCACGCCGCCTGGATCCGGACCTTCATGTCGTCGTCGCGCATCAGCACGCCGATCGGGATCGCCGCGCCGGCGACCGCCGGCCCCAGCGTGCCCAGCGCGGTCGCCGCGTTGGCCCGCACGTGGGCGCGCCCGTCGGTCAGGTAGTTGATCAGATCGCCCGGCGGCAGCTTGCCGGCGGCGCTGGCGAACGCCTCGGGGCCGAGCATGCGGGCCTCGAAGCCCTCGATCTGGATCGCCTGCGGGCCCTGGTTGCGCGGCCCGTCGAGCATGTCGAGCGCCTTGCGCACCGCCTCGCGGGTCCGGGCGTCGCCGCCGGTGCGCGCGCCCTCGAGCGCCTTGCGGCCCTTGCCGACCCGCTGGGGGCCGAGCATGCCGAGCCCGATCGCCGCGTTGACCTGGACGTTGACCGCCGGGCTCTCGAACGCGTCGCACAGGATGTCGGTCGCGTCGTC
>DATAPF010000301.1:0-10834 GCA_036265355.1 Kofleriaceae bacterium
GACGCGAACGCGTTGAGCTGGTCGACCATCGTGTTGATCGTGTTCTTCAGCGTGACCAGCTCGCCGCGCGCCTCGACCGTGATCTTGCGGCCGAGCTGGCCGTTGGCGACCGCGGTGGTGACCTCGGCGATGTCGCGGACCTGGTTGGTCAGGTTCTTGGCCATCTGGTTGACGTTGTCGGTCAGCTCCTTCAAGACCCCCGACACGTCCTTGACGTCGGCGGTGACGCCGAGCGTGCCCTCGGTGCCGACCAGGCGGGCGACCCGGGTGACCTCGGCGGCGAACCGGTTGAGCTTGTCGACCGTGGTGTTGATCGTGTTCTTGAGCGCGAGGATCTCGCCGCGCGCGTCGACCCCGATCTTCTTGCTGAGGTCGCCGTCGGCGATCGCGGTGGTGACCTCGGCGATCGCGCGGACCTGCGAGGTCAGGTTCGACGCCATCGAGTTGACGTTCTGGGTCAGCTCGCGCCACACGCCCGAGACGTCGGCGACCTCGGCCTGACCGCCGAGCACGCCCTCGGTGCCGACCTCGCGCGCGACGCGCGTCACCTCGGCGGCGAACGAGCTCAGCTGGTCGACCATGATGTTGATCGTGTTCTTGAGCGACAGGATCTCGCCCTTGGCCTCGACGGTGATCTTCTTGCCGAGGTCGCCGGACGCGACCGCCGAGGTCACCTCGGCGATGTTGCGGACCTGGAACGTGAGGTTATTGGCCATCGAGTTGACCGACTCGGTCAGCTCGCGCCACACGCCGGACACGCCGCGCACGGTGGCCTGGCCGCCGAGCCGGCCCTCGGTGCCGACCTCGCGCGCGACGCGCGTCACCTCGTTGGCGAACGCGCGCAGCTGCTCGACCATCGTGTTCATCGTGTTCTTGAGCTCGAGGATCTCGCCCTTGACGTCGATCGTGATCGTCTTGGTCAGATCGCCCTGGGCGACCGCGGTGGTGACCCGGGCGATCTCGCGGACCTGCGAGGTCAGGTTCGACGCCATCAGGTTCACCGAGTCGGTCAGGTCCTTCCACACGCCGGACACGCCCTGGACCCGGGCCTGGGCGCCGAGCTTGCCCTCGCCGCCGACCTCCTGGGCGACGCGGGTCACCTCGGAGCCGAACTGGGCGAGCCGGGCGACCATGCCGTTGACGATCCGGGCGTGGCGCAGGAACTCACCCCGGCGCGGGCCCTCCGGCGTGTCGAGCTCCATGGTCTCCTCGAGGTCGCCGCGCGCGACCGCGGTGACCACCCGCGCGATCTCGTTGGTGTGGCCGGTGAGGTCGCTGATCACCTCGTTGACCGACTGCACGTAGTCGGCCCAGCCGCCCGACAGGTTGAACCGACGCATCCGCTTGGCGGCCTGGCCCTGCTTGCCGACCGCGCCGGACACGTCGTTGGCCTCGTCGCGGATCGTCTTGACCATGTCGACGATCTCGTTGAAGGTCTCGGCGATCTGGCCGTCGATGCCGGTCAGGTCCTCGCGGATCTTGGCCGTGAAGTCGCCGCGCTTGAACGCGCGCAGCGCCGACAGGATCTGCCGGTGCTCGAGCCCCGGGGGCGCGGCGCGCTCGGCGCTCGCGCTGCGCGCCGGCTTGCCGCCGTTGCCGTTCTTGGCGCTCCGCCCGTTCCCGCCGTTCCGTCCGCTGCGTCCGCTGCGGGGTAACTCGAAGGTGTTCATGCTTCCTCGCTGCCGTACAGGGCGCGGAGGATCTTGTCCGCGCTCGCGGGCTTGACGATGTGGGCGTCGAATCCAGCCTCGAACGCGGCGGCCCGATCGCTGGCCTGGCCGTATCCGGTCATCGCGATCAGGCGGGGCTTGTGGTCCGCGAGCTGCTCGCGGATCGTGCGCGCGACCTCGTAGCCGTCCATGTCGGGCAGCCCGATGTCGATCAGCGCCACGTCGGGCCGCTCCGCGACGATCAGCTGGATCGCCGCCGGGCCGTCGCCGACCACGCTGACCTCGTGGCCGCGCAGCCGCAGCAGATCGGCGACCAGGTCGCGCAGATCGGTGGCATCGTCACATACTACCGCGCGCAGGGGTCGGTCCTGCGGGCCGGTCTTGTTGCGCATGGGTTTCAACTTCTCCAGGGTTGCCTGGTCGACGAGCGGCATCCGGATCTCGAACGTGGCTCCCAGGCCCTGGCCGTCGCTGGCCGCGCGCACGGTTCCGCCGTGCAGCTCGATCAGCCGCTTGACCAGCCCGAGCCCGAGCCCGAGTCCGCCGCCGCCGTCCGGGGTGACCCGCTCCTGCACGAACATGTCGAAGATCTTGGGCAGCAGGTCCGCGGGGATGCCGCGGCCGTTGTCGGTGACCCGCACGAAGCCATCGCCGCGGTCGGTGCCCCAGTCGACGGTCAGCCGGCCGCCCGGCTCGGTGTACTTGACCGCGTTGTGGATCAGGTTGCACACGCACTGGATCAGCCGCACCGGGTCGCCGTGGACGATCGCCGGTGGGGCGTGCGGCGAGATCTCCAGGTGGTGGTGGCGGCTGTCGATCGAGGTCCGGCACGAGGCGACCGCCTCCTCGACGATGCTGTCGAGGTCGATCGGCTCGCGGCGGAGCTCGAGCTTGCCGGACGTGAACCGCGCGACGTCGAGCAGGTCGTCGACCAGCCGGGTGATGTGCTGGACCTGGCGCTGGACGATCCGGCGGATCCGCGACGGCACCGGCTTGTCGGGCTCGTGCTCGAGGACCTCGACCGCGGTCTGCAGCGGCTGCAGCGGGTTGCGCAGCTCGTGGGCGAGGATCGCGAGGAACTCGTCCTTGCGGCGATCGGCCTCGGCGAGCTGCTGCATCTGGCGCTCCATGACCTCGGCCTCGAACCGGCGGCGCTGGGCGTGGAGCTCGCGCTCGTAGGCGCGGATCTGGGCCTGGCGCAGCTCGTCGGCCTTGACCGCGAGCTCGATCGTGCGCTCCTGGAGCTGGACGAACACCGTGGCCTTGGCGCGCAGCACCTCGGGCCGGATCGGCTTCATCAGGAAGTCGAACGCGCCGAGCTCGTAGCCGCGCAGCACGGCGTCGTTCTCCCAGGACATCCCGGTGACGAAGATGATCGGCGTCGCCCGGTTGCGCTCGCGGGACCGGACCAGCTTGGCGGTCTCGAACCCATCCATGCCGGGCATCGCGACGTCGAGGATGATCAGCGCGAAGTCCTGCTCCAGCAGCCGGCCGAGCGCCTCGACTCCGGAGTGCGCGAGCACCATCTTGCGGCCCAGCGGCGACAGCGCGGCCTCGATCGCGATCAGGTTGGTCTGGTTGTCATCGACCACCAGGATGTCGCGGCCGTAGGTGATCCGCAGGGGCTCGTAGTCCCCGACATGCAGATCGGTCGGTGTCAGCGTCGTCGGCATGGAAGAAGGAAAGGACCTTGTCCGTTCGGGCGACACCGTGGATCGATCACGCACATCACGCGAGGCACAACTTGCACAGTCCCCTCACCGGCGGCGGGAAATGACAGGGTGCAGTCGAGCCACCGCCAGGATCCGCGATTTGCACGCCGCATGCCCGGCTTGTCCGGCATCGGACCCATTGTTTATAAAGGCTTTCGTCTAGCGCCCTGTGCGTTGACGCCCGGTGTGCCCCGGCGCTCGGTGCGCGCTGGTGCCCACGACAGGGTGTACGCGATCCGACGCGCGTGCTAGCGGGATGCGTCGGTGACGAGCAGTCGATCGAGCGATATGTCGACCCGGCTCTGGACAGGCGTACGATCGAGTCGACCTCGCTGGTGGCGATCCGGAGCCGCGTCGCGAGCTCGGTGCGGATCGCGTCGCCCAGCCCGGCGCGTGCGTCGGCGAGCCAGCGCGCTGCGGACGCGCGATGCACGCCATACAGCTTGCCGACCTGATCGATGGTCCAGCCGTCGATCAGCTGGTAGCGCAGCAAGGCGCGCGCTCGCGCGTCGAGCCCGGCCAGCGCGGCTCGCAGCGCGGCGTCGACCGTGTCGCGGTACTGCGCGCGCAGGATGCTGAGCTCGGGATCGTCGATCGGCAACATGCGGTCGAACACCTCGCCGTCGTCGACCGCGATCTCGCGGCGGCCGCGGTTGATCGCGCGAATCAGCGCGCGGGTCGCGCTGACCCGGAGGTAGCCGCGCAGATCGCCGCGCCCGGCGTAGTCGCGCAGCGCCGCGCCGCGGTCGCTGTCGTCGACCAGCAGGATCCGGCGCAGCTCGGCGTGGACCTCGGCGGTCTGATCGGGCGACGCGCGCAGCTTGCTCGCGGCGTGACGGAGCTCGCGGCCGACCAGCTCGTCGAGCGTCGCGATCGCCGCGGCGTCGCCGTTGCAGCACGCGACCGCGAGGTAGACGTCGCTGCCGTGCAGCGCCGCGAGCGCGGCCGCGCTGGCCTCACCGCCGGTGTGCGCTGCGATCCGCCGCGCGAGCTCGCCCGCGAACCGGGGCGGAGCAACCGCGATGTCCGGCCACGCCCCGCGTGCGGCCTGCCACTGCGCGACCAGCGCGTCCGCCAGGCCCGGCTCGCCGGCGAGCGCGCGGCGCGCCGGCTCGGTCAGCTCGGCGAGGAAGCCGTGGTGGAGCGCGGCGCGCAGATCCGGCACACCGACAGCATACCTGAGCGGTTGATCGCAGGCGTGAACTCGGCGCCAGCGCGAGCTCCGCGCCGGCGCGAGCTCGGCGCCGGTGCGAGCTGCGCGTCGGTGCGCGTGACGGCCCGCATCAGCTGCACGCCGGGACCAGGTCGCGGCCGGCGAAGAACTCGTCGACCAGCGCCTGCCAGGCCCGCGCGTTCTCCGCCGGTCCGCACTTGAACGCCCGGCCGGCGAGCTTGCCGGCGGCGAGCATCTCGCCCTGCTCGCGGAAGTAGCGCACCGCGAGCTCGGCCGCATACTCGTGGACCGCGTTGCCGTTGTCCTGCTGGAACGCGTAGAACGTGCCGCCGCGCACCATCGTCGTGTTCGGCGCGTAGGGCGCCAGGCACGCGACGGCCGGCCGCCGGCCGCAGCGGGCGAGGATCGCCGCGTAGTCGGCCTGGAACCGGCGCGCCGACCAGTCGCCGTGGTCCTCGTCGTTGTCGTGAAACAGCTCGTGGATCAGCATCTCGCGCACGCCGGCCGCGCTGGTCAGCAGCGAGCCGGCGACGTTGTATTCGATCCCACGGGGGGCTCCGCCCCCCGCCCCGCCGGCCGAGCCGTCGGGGTCCCCACCCCCTGTCTCGCTGCGCTCGACCGCCCAGCCGATCGCGTAGGCGCTCGGGGTCCGCTTGCCGACCGAGCGCACGAACCGGAACGCCAGGCCGCGCCAGCGGTAGCGCGGTGCCGGCCGATCGGCGAATGCGGCGCGGAAGAACTCGTCGATCGACCGCATCGCCTCGGCGACCCATTGCAGGTGCTTCCGGTGGGCGCCGATCGGCAGCTGGGGCACCAGGTGGATCTTGCCGCGGTAGCCGCCGTCCATGATCTCGTCGGGGCCGACCCCGGCGAGATCGCCGCGCTCGTTCCACATCGCGAGCGCGAGCTGCCGCGCCCTGGGGTCGGCGGCGTAGGCGCGCTCGATCAGGCACACCACGTCGCCGCAGTCGTCGAACCCGGGCAGCAGCGTCCGCGCGCGCGACAGGCTGAGCCCGCGGAAGGCGCTGTCCGCGGCGTCACCGGACGCGGGCGGGGTCGCGGGGCGCGCGGCGCCCGGGCCGGGCGGCGCCGCGGCGACGGCCTGCGCGACGACGGCGACGGCGATCACGGCTGCCAGGCGCATGGCGAGCGATCGTAGCCGACGATCGCGCAGGATCCAGTCCGCCGCCGGGCCGCCGCATCACAGCGGGGCGAGCTCGCGCGCGTAGCTGCCGGTGCAGCGATCGAGCCGCGCTGCGAGCACCGCGTGGCCGGAGCGCAGCACGGCGTCGGCCGGTAGCGCGATGCGGCCGGGCGTGCGCTGCTGGCGCGCCACCACCGCGAAGCCGATCACCGTCGCCGTGCAGACGTCGTCGACGTCGACCCGGCGGCCGAGCCAGCGCAGCTGATCGGCGGGCACGTCCTGCTCGGCGACCGTGGCGATCGCCGCGGTGACGCCGTCCCGGTCGCGCGACCGCTGCAGCGCGCCGTGCGGCGGGGTCTGGAGCGGGGTGGCGTGGCCATCGCCGTCCGGGAGGTCGGCGATGCTCAGGTAGCTCGCGTCGCCGGCGCGAAACACCAGGGCCAGCGGCTCCGGGCCGGCGGGGAGCGCGGCCGCCACCGGCGCGACCGCGGGCTCGGACGGGATGGACAGCGCCGGCGGTGCGGGCGCCCGATGCGCCCCCGGTTCGTCGGCCGCGATCAGCGCGCTGGTGGCGAACACCAGGCCCGCGCCGGTCAGCGCGATGCCGGCGACGACGGCGGCGACGTGAACCATCGGGCGGTCGGGGGCGGTGGCGAGCGCGGTGTGCAGCATCGAAGCGATGTGCTGCAAACGCTGAGCCCCTCTCAAACTCGGGTCATTCCGTGCGATTGGCTGCCGGCGTGCCCGGTGGGACACATGCCCGGACACGCCCCGGCGCGCGCGTCGGACACAGCGCCGGGTCTCGCATGCCGCCGCGTGCGGCACCCGATCCCGCGCCGTCGCACCTGCGATCACCTTTGGTTTCGAGGCCTGATACGTTCCTCGGCGGGGCGCCGTGCGGTTCGCGGTGGCTCGCTGCGTCACCGGAGCTGGATCCTGGTCATGCCGTCGTTTCTGGTCCCCGACGATTTTCGCGCGTTCCTGCGCACCGTGGTCGAAGACCTCGACGCGCCGGGCGGCGGCAAGCTGGTGGATGTCGAGGACGCGTTCCAGGACGCCTGCGGCTACGGCGGGCGGGTCGGCGGCTCGTATCGGTTCCACTACCTGACGCGCGACGGGATGCAGCGCTGGACGATCGCGCTGGCCGAGCACGAGATCCGCGCGATCGCCGACGGCTTGCAGATCGAAGCCGACGGCGAGTGCGCCGAGATCGTGCACCGCCACCGCCGCGCGCCGACCGGCGAGCCGCTCCTGATCTGGGGCGCCTACGGCGACGACGCGCTGACCGTGCGCAGCCTGGACGACCTGGTCGCCGCGCTGGAGCTGCTCCGGCTCGCCGCGCTCGACGAGCCCCGCGTGCTCCGGGTGTGGTCGCCGGGCGACGATCAGCTGGTCGCGGCGATCTGGCGCGATCACTGCGCGCTCTACGTGCTGGAGTCGGCCGACGGCTACGCGACCTCGTCCGGCGATCCGCGGCGGACCGACGCGTTCGAGGTGCTCGACCACGACGGCAATCGCCTGATCGTGCGGTGGAGCGACTGCGTCGCGTGGCCGTCGGCGTGCCGCGCGCTGAGCCGGTTCGCCGCGCACGGCGAGCTCGGCCCCGAGATCGCGGTCGATCGCCGGATCCCGAGCCAGCTGCTGATGCACGGCGAGCTCGATCGCCAGGCCGTGCTCGCGATGCGGGCCGAGCCGGCGCGCGATCCCCGCAGCTCCAGCCTCGCCCGGTTGACCGCGCCGGCGGTGCCCGTCGCCGTGTCCGACGGCGTCGACGCCACCGTGCCGGTCCATCGCGCGCCGGTCGACGCGGCCGAGCTCACCGCGTGGGCGCGCCGGCTGATCCAGCTGCTGTTCGCGCGCGCGCTGATCGAGCTCGACGACGGCGCCGGCATCGACGAGATGTGCTACCAGCTGAGCGGCCTGCTCCAGGCCCACGGCGACGAGGCCGAGCACGCGCTCGACACCGCCGAGTGGCTGGCCAACGAGATCGGCGCGATCCGAGGGATCCGCAGGCTGTTCGCGACCGGCGGCGATCTCCAGGTCGCGCTTCGCCGCTCGCGGTTTTCCGATTGATCCATAGGGGACCTTCCCGTCCCCTCTGTCGCGGCCAAGCCGCGACATTCACCCCTCCGCGCGTCGCGTCGCGCGGTTCTCCGATCGATCTTGAACAATCGCGTACGCCGGGTCACAAAACCAGCGTGGCCTCCCTGCCGATCGACACGCCGCTGGCGCTCCGGGAGCTGCAGCTCGCCACGCTCGTCGCGGAGCCGCCGGGCGGCCCGGACTGGCTGCACGAGCAGAAGTTCGACGGGTACCGCATCCTCGCCGAGCTCGATCGCGGCAAGGTCCGGCTGCTCAGCCGCCGGTTCAAGGACTGGACCGCGGCGTTTCCCGAGGTCGCCGACGCGGTCGCCGCGCTGCCGGTCCGCCGCGCGGTGCTCGACGGCGAGGTCGCCGCCGTGCTGCCCGATGGGCGGACCAGCTTCCAGGCGCTGCAGAACCGGAACACCGCGAACGTCGCATACTTCGCGTTCGACCTGCTGGCCGAGGACGACGACGACCTCAGGCAGCTGGCGCTCGAGCCGCGCAAGGCCCGCCTGCAGCAGCTGCTGTCGCGTCCGCGCCGGCGCGCCGGGGTGATCCGCTACAGCGATCACGTGGTCGGCGGCGGTCGCGCGTTCTTCGCGCTGGCGTGCGAGCGCGGCCTGGAGGGCATCATCTCCAAGCGCCGCGACAAGCCCTACCTGCCCGGCCGCGGCACGACCTGGGTCAAGACCAAGTGCCTGAAGCGCCAGGAGCTCGTGATCGGCGGATTCACCGATCCCGAGGGCAGCCGGCAGGGCATCGGCGCGCTGCTCGTCGGCCACTACGCCGGCTCGCAGCTGACCTACGCCGGCAAGGTCGGCACCGGCTACACCCACGCGATGCTGCTCGAGCTGCGCAAGCGGCTGACCCCGATCGAGCGCGCGACCTCGCCGTTCTCGCCCGAGCCGCCGCGGGCCTGGACCGGCACCTCGCGGCACTGGGTCACGCCCGAGCTGGTCGCCGAGGTCGCGTTCAGCGAGTGGACCAACGACGGCCGGCTGCGCCATCCCTCGTTCCAGGGCCTGCGGTTCGACAAGCCCGCGCGCGACGTCGTGCGCGAGGCCCCGGCGCGCCTCGGCCGGTCCCGGGGCGGCGACCGCGAGCCGCCGGATGACTGAGCGCACGAGCGAGGCGCCGGCGAGGGTAGACTGGCGCCATGTGCCGCAACATCCGCCCGCTGTTCAACTTCGAGCCGCCCGCGACCGACGACGAGGTCCGCGCCGCGGCGCTGCAGTACGTCCGCAAGATCAGCGGCACCCGCAAGCCGAGCGAGGAGAACATCGACCGGTTCGAGCGCGCGGTCGAGGCGATCGCCCGCGCGACGCGGCGGCTGGTCGACTCGCTCGAGACCACAGCGCCGCCCAGGAACCGCGAGGTCGAGGCCGCCAAGGCCCGCGCACGAAGCGCGCACCGCTACACGGTCACTCGATGAGCACGAAGCCGCCGTGCTGCAGCGCGGGGATCCGCGCGATCGCCGTCTGTTCCCGTAAACGCGCCGGCGCGCCCTGGCCGTCTCGCAGCAGGGCGCGCGCGGTGGAGAGCTCCAGCTGCTTCTCGGTCAGCGCGACGAAGCAGGTGGCGTCCCAGACGCTCGTGAAGTAGCCGTCGACGTACAGCGTCAGCTGGCGCGTTCGCACCTCACGAGCATACCCAGGCCGGGCTCAGTTACACGACTCGCCGCAGATCGAGGAGACCTCGCTGACGCACTGCGAGTCCCACTTGTTGTTGCAGCAGAACGAGTCCTCCTTGCAGATCTGGGTGGCGCAGCTGTCGCAGGTCCCGGTCAGCTTGGTGCCCTGGTTGCAGATCGAGTGGGTGCAGGTGCTGCCACCGCCGCCACTGCCGCCGCCGCCGCCACCACCGCCGGTGCACGACTGCTTGCAGACCGACTGGACCTCGCCGACGCAGATCGAGTCCCACGAGTTGCTGCAGCAGAACGAGTCGGCGGCGCAGACCTCGGCGGCGCAGGCGTCGCACGACCCGGTCAGCTTGCCGCCGGTCGAGCAGATCGGGTGCGAGCAGTTGCCGCCGGTGGTGCACACGCCGCCCGGGCTGCAGGTCTGGCCGCTGCCGCAGGTGCCGCAGCTGCCGCCGCAACCGTCGTCGCCGCAGGCCTTGCCGGTGCACTTCGGGGTGCAGCCGCCACCACCGCCGCCGCCACCGCCGCCGTTGAGCGTGGCGCCGTTCGGCGTGCCGAGGCCGGTCGGGCCGTCCCAGCCCGCGCCCGCGTTGATCAGCGCGCCGCCGCCGTTGCCGTTCTTGCCGGTCGTGACGTCGAAGAACTGGCCGGCGTGGGCGTACGCGAAGCTCGCGTCGTTGCTCGGCGTGATGCCGTAGCGCGCGTAGACACCGGCGACGAACGGGCTCGCCGCGCTGGTGCCACCGACGACGATCCAGCCGCCGCTGCCGGCGTTGTAGACCGCGAGACCGGTGTTCGGATCGCCGACCGACGCGACGTCCGCCGCCATGCGCTTGCTGCACGCGGTGCTGGTCTGGTAGCTCGGCTTCGCGATGTGGAGGCTGCACGAGCTGCCGCCCGAGCTCCACGCGCCCTCGGTCCAGCCGCGCGCGTTGCTCGACTTCACGAGGCTCGTGCCACCGACCGCGGTGACGTACGCCGACGTGCTCGGGTAGTCGGACTGGGCGCCGGTGTTGCCGGCGTCGCCCGAGGCCACGAACTCCGAGATGCCGGCGTGGTTGAAGTAGGTCTCGTAGCTCGTCGAGTTCGACTGCTCGGGACCGCCCCAGCTATTGCTGATCGCCTTCACGCCCGCGTGTGCGGCTGCCGCGTTGTTCGCGGTGTAAAGGCCATCGCTCTGATCGTCGTTTGCGAGGACGAGCAGGAGCTTGCAATTCGGACACGCGGCGCTCGCGAGGTCGAGGTCGAGGGCGGCCTCCACCGTCCAGTCATCGTTCGCGGGCGCGTTCGCCGGCAGCGGCGAGGCCGCGCCGTTCTGGTTCACGATCGTGAGACAGCCGCTCGCCTTGGTGCAGGCCGGCAGGCCGTACTTCGTGCGGTACGCCGCGAGATCGCTCTCGGCGTTGGGAT
>DATAPF010000302.1:0-25665 GCA_036265355.1 Kofleriaceae bacterium
CGGCGCCGCGCGCGGCAGCTCAGAAGCCGCGCCGCCGCCGGCGGATCTGGCCGTACGTGCTCGGCGTGCTGGTGATCGTCGGGTTCGCGATCTGGTTGCGCTGCGTGCGCAGCCAGAGCGCCACGGTCGAGGTCGCGGCCCATCGCTGGACCTGCGCGGTGGCGATCGAGGAGTTCAACGAGCGCAGCGAGGAGGCCTGGCGCAACCAGGTGCCGGTCGAGGCGAGCTTCCCGATCTGCCAGGATCGGCAGCGCTCGACCCGCCAGGTCGAGGACGGGGAGGATTGCCACATGGAGCGGCGCGACAAGAAGGACGGCACGTTCGAGCAGGTCAAGAAGTGCAAGCCCAAGTACCGCTCCGAGCCGGTGATGGACAGCTGGTGCCGGTTCACCGCGCGGCGCTGGAAGCAGGTCGACGAGGTCAAGGCGACCGGCACCGGGCTGTCCCCGGCGTGGCCGACCAACGTGCCGGCGGGCGACACTCCCGCGCAGCTCGGGGCGCGCCGCCAGGGCCGCCGCACCGAGACCCTGTCGCTGGACTTCCGGGGTCACGGCAGCTGCGACGTGCCCGACCCGGTGTGGCGCAAGTACACGGACGGCCAGAAGCTCCAGATCGAGGTCCGCTCGTCGTCGGGCGACGTGGTCTGCTCGACGCTGTAGCGCCGGGTGGGATACCGGCTGGGCCCCCGAGCGCGTTTGCCCGGCGACCGCCGCGCGATCGTCCGCGTCGCGCCGCCGCGGCCGGCTTATAGTCGGCGGGCGTGCCCCGCATCAAGACCACCGTGGTCGGCAGCTACCCGGTGCTGCCGTGGATGGTCGGCCACCCGTCGCGCCTGGTGCTGCGCGACGCGGTCATGGCCGTGCTCAAGACCCAGGAGCTCGCCGGGCTCGACCTGGTCACCGACGGCGAGCTCCAGCGGTTCGACCCCAACCACCCCGAGGCCAACGGGATGGTCGACTACTTCGTCGCCCAGCTCGACGGCATCCGCAAGGCGGTGTCACCGGCCGACTTCCAGCGCTGGCGCGCCGACCGCGCGGCGGGCTACCAGCTGCCGGGCGCGACCGTGGTCGGCAAGATCGGCCCGGGGACGCTGAACCTGCCGCGCGACTGCGATCTGACGCGATCGCTGACCCGGTCGCCGCTCAAGTTCACGTGCACCGGCCCGCACATGCTGGCGCGCATGCTCGACAACCGGCACTACCCGGACCTGCCCGAGCTCGCGATGGACCTCGCCGGCGTGCTGCGCCAGCAGCTCGAGCTGGTCGAGGCCGACGTGGTGCAGCTCGACGAGGCGGCGATCGCCGGCTCGCCGCAGGACGCGCGGTGGGCGGCCGAGGCGATCAACCACGTGCTCGACGGCGCGGTGTGCGAGACCGCGGTCCACATCTGCTTCGGCAACTACGGCGGCCAGCCGATGCTGCGCGGGTTCTGGCGCGATCTGATCCCGTTCCTCAACGCGCTCCACGCCGACCACCTGGTGCTCGAGTTCGCCCGGCGCGGCTACGACGAGCTCGACGTGTTCCGCGATCTCGATCCGCGGATCGGCCTGGGGATCGGCGTGATCGACATCAAGGACAACGAGGTCGAGAGCCCCGAGCTGATCGCGTCGCGCCTCGAGCAGATCGTCGACGCGCTCGGCCCCGGCCGGCTGCACTACGCACACCCCGACTGCGGGTTCTGGATGCTGCAGCGCAGCGTCGTCGACCGCAAGATCCAGGCGCTGGTCGCCGGGCGCGACCTCTACGAGGGCAGGCTATGAGGAGCATGCAGGACGCCGCGGCGCCCGCCGCCGACGCGGAGGCCGACAAGGCCGCGGTGCGAGCGGCCGTGTTCACCCACCTCGCCGGGCTGGTGATCGCGCCGACGGTCAGCGCGCTGTACGAGCGCGGCGCGCTCGACCCGCTGCTCGACGCGCGCGGCCCGGTGCCGTTCGACGACATCGTCGAGCGCACCCACGCCAACCGCGGCTATCTGCGGATCGCGCTGCGGCTGCTCCGGGCGTGCGGCTGGCTGATCGAGGAGCCGCGCGGCGCGTACGCGCTGACCCGGCGCGGCCGGATCGTCATGACCCTGGCGCCGCCGCTGTACGCCGAGCTGACGTCGTACCTGCTGCCCAAGGCGCTGTACCTCGAGGAGGCGCTGTTCGGCGCCGCCGACGAGCCGGTGCTCAGCCTGGTCCGCGAGCTGGTCCAGCGCGCCCGGGACGGCTGGCGGATCGCGGTGTCCGACGACGCGGTGACCGCCGGGGTCCGCGAGCTGGTGCGCGGCCATCTCGACGGCATGCTGATCGGCCCGGCGATGGTCGCGCTCGCCCGCACCGGCGCGCTCGCCCGGATGGCCGCCGGCCCGATCGAGCCCGGCGAGCTGTCGGGCAACGACGCGATGCTGCGCTGCCTGTTCGACCTGCTCGCGGCGCGCGGCTGGGTGCGCCGCTCCGGCGTGGCGGTCGAGCTCACCGCCTCGGGGCAGTACGCCGCCCAGATCGCCCCTGCCTACGGCGTGACCGTGTCGTACCTGCCGACGTTCGCGGTGCTGCCGACGCTGCTGTTCGGCAATCCGCGGATCCCGCGGGTCGACCCGACCGGCTTCGAGATCCTGGTCAACCGGGGGATGAACGTGTGGGGCAGCGGCGGCGCCCACCGCACGTACTTCCGGCGGCTCGACCAGGTCGTGATCGACCTCTTCAACCGGCCGATCGAGGACCAGCCGCGCGGGATCTGCGACATGGGCTGCGGCGACGGCTCGCTGCTCGCGCACCTCTACCGCGTCGTCGCCGACCAGACCGAGCGCGGCCGGATGCTCGACCGCCACCCGCTGGTCATCGTCGGCGCCGACTTCAACAAGGTCGCGCGGCGCGCCACCAAGCAGACCCTGCGCCAGGCCGGCATCCCGGCGTTCCACGTCATCCCGGGCGACATCAACCGGCCGGCCCAGCTCGCCGGCGATCTCGAGGCGCTCGACCTCGACGTCCACGAGCTGCTCCATATCCGGTCATTCCTCGACCACAACCGGCCGTACGCCCGGCTCGCCGGCTACACCGCCGGCTCGCGGACCGCGCGGACCACGGGCGCGTTCGCCCACCTCGGCGACGAGATCCCGCCCGACGAGCAGGAGGAGAACCTGGTCCGCCACCTGCGGCGGTGGGCGCCGTACATCGCGCGCTACGGCCTGCTCGTGCTCGAGCTCCATACCCTGCCGCCCGAGCTGACCTCGGCCCACCTCGACCGCACCCCGGCGGTCGCCTACGACGGCACCCACGGGTTCTCCGACCAGTACCTCGTCGAGCTGCCGGTGTTCCTGGCCTGCGCGCGCGAGGCTGGGCTGCGCGCCAACGATCGGTTCGCCGCCGCGTTCCCGCCGTCGGAGCTCGCGACCGTCAGCCTCAACTACTTCACCGCGAGCTGATTGCCTGTTCCTCCCTATTGCGCCGCCGCCTCGAAGGAGTCGCGGGGAGCGGTGATGCTTGAACACTGCTGCCAGGATGGAGCCCTGGAGAAGGAGCCAGGGAGCCGAGAGCGATCAGGTGCAGGGCCGCGCGGCGCGGCGCGCGGAGGGGTGAATTTCGCGGCTCTGCCGCGAAAGAGGGGGCGGGAAGGCCCCCTCTCGATCACTCAGCGCTTGCGGCGCGCGGTCGACTGGACCTTGCGGCGGCGCAGCCGGGTCGCTTCCTTGAGCCGGCGCTCGGTGCGCTCGATCGCCTGCTGCTGGCTGTGCTTGGCGCCCATGCCGGCGCGCTGGACGTAGCTGCCGTCGGGCAGCATGTCCCAGGCGCCGCGCTGATCGGTGAGCTGGTTGTCGAGGATGTGGCGCAGCTCGGACTGCAGCCGCGCGTCCTCGATCGGCACCAGGACCTCGACCCGCTTCTCGAGGTTGCGCTGCATGGCGTCGGCCGAGCCGATGTAGTACTCGGGCCGGCCGCCGTTGTGGAAGTAGTAGATCCGCTCGTGCTCGAGGAACCGGCCGATGATGCTGACGACCTTGATCGTGCTCGACACGCCGTCGAGCCCGGGCCGCAGCCGGCAGCTGTCGCGGACGATCAGGTCGATCGTCACGCCGCGCTGCGACGCGCGGTACAGCGCGCGGACGATGTCGACGTCCTCGAGCGCGTTGAGCTTCCACTGGATGTGGCCGCGGCCGCCCGAGCCCTGCAGCGCGATCTCGCGCTCGATCTTCTCGAGCAGCGCCTGCTTGAGCTGCTTGGGCGCGACCAGCAGCTTCTGGTACTTGCGGCGCGGCTTGTAGCCCGTGGTCAGGTAGTTGAACAGCTCGGTCAGGTCGCGGCCGATCGCGTCGTCGCAGGTGAACAGCCCGAGGTCGCTGTACAGCCGCGCCGTGCCCGCGTGGTAGTTGCCGGTCGCGAGGTGGGCGTAGCGCCGCAGGCCGTTGTAGTCCTGGCGCACGACCAGGATGATCTTGGTGTGGGTCTTGAGCCCGACGACGCCGTAGGTCACGTGGATGCCGGCTCGCTCCATCCGGCTCGCCCACTTGATGTTGGCCTCCTCGTCGAACCGCGCCTTGAGCTCGAGCACGACGGCGACCTGCTTGCCGTTGCGCGCGGCGCGCACCAGGTGCTTGATGACGTCGCTGTCCTTCGAGGTCCGGTACAGCGTCATCTTGATCGCGCGGACCTTGGGGTCGTCGGACGCCTCGCGCAGGAACCGCTCGACGCTGTGCTGGAACGACTCGAACGGGTGGTGCACCATCAGGTGCTTGACGTCGCGGATCGCGTGGAAGATGTTGCCGTCGGTGAGCAGGTCGATCGGCGGCACCGGGCTGTGCGGCGGATCGCGCAGCTCGGGCGCGTCGAGCGCGGCGATCTCCATCAGATCGCGCTGGCCGTGCATGCCGTCGGCCTCGAACACGTCGGCCTGCTCGTCGAGGCCGAGCTCGGCGGCGAGCCGGCCGCGCAGGGTCGGCTGCATGGTCTTGTCGACCTGGAGCCGGACCACCGGGGCGAACTTGCGCTCGCGCAGCTCGATCTCGATCATCTCGAGCAGGTCCTCGGCCTCCTCCTCGTCGCGCTCGGTGTTGGCGTTGCGGGTGACCCGGAACTTCGAGCACGCCTCGATCTCCATGCCGGGGAACAGCAGGTCGAGGTTGTTGGCCATCACGTCGGCGAGGTCGACGAACGTGCGCGACGTGCCGATCCGGACGAACCGCGGGGTGCCGCCCGACGCCGGCACCTTGACCCGGGCGAGCAGGGGCTCGCTGTCGTTCTCGTAGCGCAGCGAGACCAGCAGGTTGAGCGACAGGTTGGAGACGAACGGGAACGGGTGCGCCGGGTCCATCGCCTGCGGCGTGACCAGCGGGAAGATGTTGGTCAGGTAGTACTCGCGAACCCACGCCTGCTGCTGGGCGTCGAGGTCCTTGAACGGCGCCAGCCAGACCCCGGCCGCGCGCAGGTCGCCGATCAGCTTCTCGAGGACGACCTGCTTGCGCGCCTCGAGCCGGGTGACCAGCTCCAGACAATCGCTGATCTGCTGCTGCGGGGTGCGGCCGTCCGGGGTCACCTTGTGGAGCTGGGCGCCGACCTGCTGCTTGAGGCCGCCGATCCGCTTCTGGAAGAACTCGTCGATGTTCGAGCTGACGATCCCGATGAACTTGACCCGCTCCAGCAGCGGCACCCGGTCGTCCTCGGCCTCGTGCAGCACCCGCCAGCAGAAGTTGAGGTAGGTCAGCTCGCGGTTGAGGTACAGCTCGGGGGCGCCGAGGTCGGTCGGCACGGTCTCCCCCAGCGCGGGGGCCGGCGGCGTGCGCCCGGGGGCCTCGACCGCGCGCAGCACAGTCCGCCCGTCGCGCGCGTCCGGGTCGCGCAGATCCGCGCTGCCCCGGTTGTCCCGGGTGTCTCGGTGATCGAGCGCCTCCGTCACAACTTCCAGGCGGTGACCCCCCGACATGTCGCTGGCGAGAACCGATCGGTCGGGCATCACCGGAAAAGTATACCGCCTCCGTGACGAGTTCGTCGCCCGAGCCCATGCGAGATTCCGCTGATATTACAAGGGACTGTGTGTTCCATCCGCGGTGGGGTGCAACGCCCCCGGCTCCTGGCCGGTGAGCGCCGCGAACGCGTGAGGCCCGGCTCCCTGATCGATCCAGACCTGGTCGCCGGCCACACCACCGGCGCGCACCGTCGCGGGGCCGAGCTCCCGGGCCCACAGGGCGCGGCCGGAGGCCAGGTCGATGGCGACCAGCTGGTGCCAGTCCGGTCCCGACACGATCTCGTAGGACCGGACGTGGTCGGTCAGCGTGACCGGACCGTTGGTCTGCGCGGCGATCGGCCCATGATCCGGCGCGAGTCGCATGCCGCCCAGCTTGGACGCATCGTGCATCGCCAGCGCGAACAGCTCGGCGTGGCCGTCGCGGATCACACGCACCGAGACCGCGGTCGGGCTCCACGCGAGCCCCGGGGCGCCGGGCCGCCCGCCGTAGTGCGGCACCAGCGCCTGCCACACCACGACCTCGTCGCTGCGCAGCTCGACGAACGCGCGATCGCCGCCGGTCTCGGCGCGCACCACGAGCGCGTGGCGGGCATCGATGGCGATGCGATCGATCTCGGCCCCGGCGGACGGCCGGGCGTGGACCATGTACCAGGCGCCCCACGCGCCGACTGCGATCCCGATCCCGACGAGGATCGGGCCGAGCCAGCCGAGCCGCGCGCGCGCCATCGCCGGCACCCTAGCGCGAAACGCGCGGTGCGGCGGTGGGCTGCGACGTTCTGGCAGGGGCTGAGAGCTACAGCGTCAGCCGGCCGCGCGCTGCCAGGCCGCGGCGAACAGCTCGTGGAGCGGGCGCAGCGGCACGACCCGGCCGAGCGGGGCGGCGAGCGCACCGCCCTCCATGCGGGCGTCGTACAGCGCGAGCTTGGATCGCTCGACCGCGGGGTGCGGCGGGAACAGCTGCTCCCAGGTCCCGTCGAGCGCGTACTTGCGGTTGGCGCGCGGATGCTTGGTCTCGACCACCAGGCCGGCCGCGACCAGCGCCCCGGCGGCCTTCTTGTGCTTGGTCTGGGTCCAGCCGTTGAGCTCGCGGGTCGGGGCGTCGCCGCAGTCGACCAGCGCGAGCAGCTGGAGGTAGAGCGCCGCGGCGTCGCGATCGAGCCCGTGGCGCGCAGCGATCGCATCGACGACGCCGGGCGCCGACAGTCGCGGATCGAGCTCCGAGCCGCCGGCCGGCACCGGCGTGTCGGCGGCGCGGGCGACCAGCGCGGCGACGCCGGGCGACAGCGCGGCCTGCCAGACGTGGTACAGCCCCGACCACGGGAACACCTGCTGCGGGTAATGGAGCTCGGCGGCGTCCCGGGCGCGCGCGAGGTTCTCGGTGTCGGTCGGTGAGATCCGCCCCGGCCGGAAGTACACGTAGCCGTGCGCGACGACGAGCGCGCCGTTGTCGACGCCGTGGTGCGCCGGGTTGGACTGGTAGCCGGGGGCGACGTAGGGCTTGCCCTCGATCTTGAGCTCGCGCGAGCCGCCGAACAGCAGGAGCTCGGGGTTGGCGAGCCGGGCGAGGATCTTGGCGTGCAGCCGCGGCACGCCGAGCCTGCGGGGATCCCCGGCGGGGAGGTAGCTGCCGAGCAGGCAGACCGCCTGCATCCCGGCGAGCAACGCGCCGCCGTGGAACGGCGACTTGTCCGAGGTCGTCCTGGGCGGCCCCTCGTGGCTCGTGTACCAGCGGGCATCGACGTCGAACGTCGACGGGCGATCGGCCAGCGCGGCATCGATCTGGTCCGCCGGGAACGGCGCGATGATCCGCGGCAGCTCCTCGAACGCGTCCATCATCGTGCGCCCTAGCTCTCGCCGACCGGCTTGCCGCCGGCGGGTGGTTTGCTGTGGTCGAACGGCTTGGGCCGCACCAGGCCGCCGGCCGCCGCGGCCCTGGCCTGGACCAGGACGCGCCGGCCGGACGCGAAGAACACCGTGATCTTGCCGGACTCGGCGATCTCGACCACGCCTTGCCCGAAGCTCGGATGGTCGATCCGCTCGCCGACCTCGAACAGCTCGCTCGCGCGGTAGCTGCGCGACGGCCGCGACAGATCGGCGGACACCGCCGGCTTCTCGAACCGCTCGACCGGCGGCTTGTGCTCGCGCACCGGCCGGGTGGTGGCGGGTAGCTTCTTCTCGGCCGGGGCGCCGTGCGGCGACTTGTAGCGGTGGTAGCCGCTGCACTGCTTGCACTGGACCTTGACGATCTGCGCCCCGACCTTGGCGACGACGACGTGCCAGACGTCGCCGCACTTCGAGCACAGCGCTTCGACGTCGGCACCGACTCCTGCGGACATGGACCCGTGAGCATAGCAGCTGTGCCGGCACAGAAGGGCAGGAGGGCGGACTCTGCCGCGATCCCGTGACACAGGGGGCCCGCAGCTTTTGTTAAGATCCACTATATGAGCCAGGCCTCGGCCGATGCACTCGTCGCCTCCGGGAACGAGCTGCTACGGGTCGAGAACTATTCGGACGCGGCGCTCAAGTTCGAGCGCGCCGCCCAGATCTTCCCGCCTCACCCGCTGGCCTGGAAGGGGCTGGGCCACGCCCTGCTGTGCATGGGCCGCGCCCAGGAGGCCGCCCACGCGTTCGACCGGGCGATCGGGCTTCGCCCGGAGAGCGCGACGGCGCTGTGGGGTGGCGCGGTCGCGCACGCCGAGATCGGCAACAAGGTGGTCGCCCAGAATTACCTGCGCCGCACGCTCGCGCTGCAGCCGACCTGGATCGAGATGGCGCGCACGGTCAGCCAGCTGGTGCCGCTGCTCCAGGTCTCGACCAGGGCCGCCGATGCGCTGCGCCTGGCGCTCGGCACGTTCTCGACCCGCAGCTACCGCCACGTCAGCGACGAGAACCAGTCGATCGAGGTCGCGCGGTTCTCCGATCAGCCGAGCTTCGGGCGGTGGACCTACGCCACGCTCGGGCTCGCCAACACGGTGTGGCGCGAGCTCGGCCGGCCGCGGGTCGAGCTGCTGTTCGCGACCACCGTCGACACCGAGGTCTGCGGCCAGGTGCTGGCGACGCTGGCGTTCCACCTGTCGAACACCGGGTTCTTTCCGGAGCCCGGCGTGATGGTGCGCGACGTGATCGGCGCGCTCGGCGCGGGCGATCTATCGCAGCGGCTGCCGCACGTCTACGTCACCGTGCCGCGGATGTGGCGGGTGTCGTTGCCGCTGGTCGCCGGGCCGCCGCCGGTGACGCTCGCCCACGTCGTCGCGGTCAGCGAGGCCGAGTACGTCGCCTGGCGGGCCGACGTCGCCGGCTTCGAGAAGCTGCTGGCGGCGCGCAACATCGATCTGACCGACCTGCGGCGCCCCGGGTGACCTCGGCTCCCGCGCTCCTCGTGAGACGCGCCTGGGGACCGCGCGCGTCCGACGCGTGACCCAGATCGCGGGAACCACAGGTGCTCACAGGGGCTGCGACCGGCGCTGCGACCGGCGCACTCGCTCCCGACCGCCTGGCCAGAGCCGTCCGCTTGCCAGTCCTCCGGGCGGCGTGCCACAACCAGGCCATGAAGCGTCTCGGGTCGGCTGCGTTGATCACCGTACTGGCATCGCTCTCCATGGTCGCGTGCGAGAACAACTCGCGGCTCGACAGCTCCGCGAAGAGCGCGCAGAAGGGCGAGGCGGAGAAGCCGCCGGCCGCGTTCAAGGGCGATCACAGCGGCTCGCTCGAGGAGCGGGTCGCCAAGCTCGAGGCGAACGCCGACAAGTACGCCGAGGAGCTCGCCTGGCTCAGCAAGATCTACGAGCAGCAGAAGGTGCAGCAGCAGCGCCAGCAGCGCGAGGAGCCCGATCCGGATGCGGTGTACGCGGTCGACGTCGCACCCGACGTCAAGCTCGGCGAGGTCGAGGGTCCCAACTCCGCGCCGGTGACGATCGTCGAGGCCTGGGACTTTGCTTGACCCTACTGCCAGAGGGTCAGTTCGACCCTCGAGGAGCTGGTCAAGGAGTACAATGGGAAGGTCCGGGTGGTGTTCAAGAACATGGTGGTCCACCCGCAGGTCGTGACCGACGCGCACAACGCCGGATGCGCCGCGGCCAAGCAGGGCAAGTTCGTCGCGTTCAAGGACGCATTCTGGGAGAAGGCGTACCTGCCGTACCAGGCGGCGCACGACCCGTCCAAGCTCGGCCGCGACAACATCATGGCGATCGCCAAGGACATCGGGCTCGATCCGGCGAAGTTCACGGCCGACATGGACGGCGCGGACTGCAAGGCCCACGTCCAGGCCGACATGGCCGAGCTCGCCAAGTTCAAGGTCGGCTCGACACCGACGTTCTACATCAACGGCAAGCTGGTGCTCGGCGCGGTGCCCAAGGAGCAGTTCAAGCAGACCATCGACGAGAAGCTGAAGATCGCCGAGGCCTCGGGCGTGTCGGGGGGGAGCTACTACGACAAGGAGATCATGGGCAAGGGCCTGAAGCAGTTCCGCTCGAAGATGGACGCCGGCAAGTAGCCGGCGACCGCTCGCGGGCTCCGGGAGTGTGTGAAGCCGCTTGCCGATCGGCGGCGAGATTGGCACGCTCCCGCGCTATGAAACACCTCTCCAGGGCGGCGCTCCTCGCAGCGCTGGCGCTCGTGGCGTGTCAGCAAGCGAGTCGCCTCGACAAGGTCACCAGCAAGGCCCCCGCGCCGGGAGCTACCGGCCCCGGCCAGAGCGCGACGCCGCCGGCTGGCCTGAAGATCGACCGCAGCGGCAGCGTCGAGCAGCAGCTCGCGCGCCTGCAGGACGCCTACGACCGCAACGCCGAGGCGATGGGCTTCCTGAACCAGGTCTTCGCCCAGCAGCGGCAGCAGCAGCAGCAGGCGGAGCGCGACGAGCCGGCCGAGGACGCGGTGTTCGCGGTCGACATCGCGCCCGACGTCAAGCTCGGCCAGGTCGAGGGTCCGGCCACCGCGCCGGTGACGATCATCGAGGCCTGGGACTTTGGTTGACCCTACTGCCAGAGGATCAGTTCGGTCCTCGAGCAGCTGGTCAAGGAGTACAACGGGAAGGTCCGGGTGGTGTTCAAGAACATGGTGATCCACCCGCCGGTGACCGACGCGCACCACGCCGGGTGCGCCGCGGCCAAGCAGGGTAAGTTCGTCGAGTTCAAGAACGCGTTCTGGGACAAGGGGTTCGGTCCCTACGCCGCGTCCGGCGGCAAGGACACGGCGTCGCTCGGCATGGACAACCTCACCAAGATCGCAGAGGGCATCGGGCTCGACACCGCCCGGTTCAAGGCCGACCTGGGCAGCCCCGAGTGCAAGGCTCAGGTCGAGGGCGACATGAACGAGCTCGCGAAGTGGCACGTCTCGGGGACGCCGTTCTTCTTCATCAACGGCAAGACGATCAACGGCGCGCTGCCCAAGGAGGCGTTCAAGCAGGCGATCGACGAGAAGCTGAAGATCGCCGAGGCCTCGGGCGTGCCGGCCGCGAGCTACTACGACAAGGAGATCATGGAGAAGGGCGAGAAGCAGTTCCGCTCGAAGGCCGAACCGAAGCCGCACTGAGCGCACCCTGCATGCCGATGTCGGAGCTGCGCGTTGGCCGATGCGCAGCTCGCCGAAACTTCGCTTGCCGATCGGGGGCGGGGTTGGCACCCTCCCCGGCCATGAAGCTCGCTTCTCGTCTCGCGCTGCTGGCCGCCGTCGTCCTCGCCGGATGCGCGCAGCCGCAGGCCCACCCCGAACACCCCACGGAGAAGCCCGCCGCGGCGCCGCCCGCGGCCGCGCCGAGCGCCGCGAGTGCGCCGAGCGCCGCGAGTGCGCCGAGCGGCCCGGGCGCCCCGGGCCTGCGGATCGACCGCAGCGGCAACGTCGAGCAGCAGCTCGCGCGGCTGCAGGACGCCTACGACCACAATGCCGAGGCGATCGACTTCCTCAACAAGGTCTACGCCCAGCAGAAGGCGCAGCAGGCAGCCCAGCAGCGCGACGAGGCCGCCGACGACGCGATGTTCGCGGTCGACGTCACCGGCGACATCCGCGCCGGCCAGGTCGATGGCCCGGCCACCGCCCCGGTGACGATCATCAAGGCGTTCGACTTCGCGTGTCCGTACTGTTCGCGGATGGCCCCGGTGATGAAGGAGCTGGTCGCCGAGTACAAGGGCAAGGTCCGAGTCGTGTACACCAACATGCTGATCCACCCGCCGGCGCGGCCGGCGCACCTGGCGAGCTGCGCCGCCGCCAAGCAGGGCAAGTACCTCGCGTTCAAGGACGCGTTCTGGGACCAGGGCTTCGCGCCCTACGCGGCCTCCGCGGGCAAGGACGCGTCGTTGCTCGGCGAGGACAACATCCTGAAGATCGCCAGGGGCGTCGGGCTCGACACCAGGCGGCTCAAGACCGACATGGCGAGCGACGAGTGCAAGGCCCGGCTCGACGGCGACATGGCCGAGCTCGCCAGGTTCCACGTCAACTCGACGCCGACGTTCTTCATCAACGGCAAGCTGATCTCCGGTGCGCTGCCCAAGGAGGCGTTCAAGGAGGTGATCGACGAGCAGCTGAAGGTCGCCGAGGCCTCCGGGGTGTCGGGCGCCGACTACTATCAGAAGGTCGTGCTCGGCAAGGGCGAGAAGCAGTTCCGCTCGAAGGCCGATCCCAGGCCGCGGTAGCACCTCGATCGCGCGCGGTCCCCGACCGCCGCGGTCAGGGCCGCAGCCGCGCTCCGGTGCCCGGCTGGTAGTCGACGATCTGCATCACCAGATCGCCGTAGTCGGTGACCGCGTTGATCTGCAGCGGCACCCGGCCGTCGTCGTCGCTGATCCAGATCGTGAACCGGCGCTCGGCGTCGTCGGAGGTGCGCGAGCCGTTGCGCTGCAGCTTGTAGGTCCGGCCGTCGATCTGCAGCGCCGGCAGCTCGCCGAGCTCGGTGGCCAGCCTGGCCTTGCCGTGGATCGTCACCTCGGAGTGCCACATGAAGCGGCTGCGGAACACCTCGAGGGTGTGCTGCGTGCCGGGCGGCGCCTCCCAGGCGCGCAGCGCGAGCAGGAACGCGTTGTAGTCCCACGTCACCGGCAGCGACGCCTTCTGCGGCTCGGGTTGCGGCGGGGCGTCGTTGACGTGGTAGAGGATCGGGATCGTGTCGCCGGTGCGGCCGGCGAGGTCGATCACGGCGTGCTCGATGTCGGTCTTGCTGCCGGTGGCGTACTCGTCGGTCTGGAACCGCAGCGACCGGCCGGTCGCGACGTCGACCCACGACGTGAAGTGATCGTCGATCGTCGCGAAGAATGCCGCCAGGCCGCGGGTCTTCGCATGGCCCTGCACGACGATCACCTTCTTGCCGTCGAGCTCGGTGACGTCGCCGACCGCCAGGTCGTAGGTCGCCAGGTCGATCCCGCGCAACGACAGCCGGTACTGCATGTGCTCTCCCGGCGTCGCGAGCGGCGGACCCTCCCCGAGCTGCTTCGCGGCAGGCGCCGCGGTCCCCGGGGCCGGCGCGGGCGCCGCGGGTCCGGAACCGGGGCGGCTGCCACACGCCAGGAGCAGCGATCCCAGCACGACAGTCCGCACGGCGCTCTGCACCCGAAGATCGTAGCCCACCGCGGTGGGGTACGCGCGCTATGAGCTCGCAATCGCTGCCCGAGTTGGCAGCGGACACCCCATTGCGGGGCGCGTCACCCCAGGCCGGGCCCGCCGGGGCCCTCTCGGACCCACTCGGGCCTGGTGGGAGGCGTGCCTCGGGCCCGCTCGGACCCGCTGCGGGCTGTCTCGGGCCCTGCGCGGGCCGCGCGTCGCCGTGTACGAGATCTACGCCACATCCGCGCTCGGGCCGCCGTGTGAACCCCTGTAACGCTGCACTTGGGTTCGGCGTCCATGGCTGGTAAGGTCCGCGCCACCTCGCTCGGCAGCGAGGGCAAGAGGCAATCGATGGATACGAAGCACCTGGACCGGGTCGTGATCCGGTTTGCCGGCGACTCTGGCGATGGCATGCAGTTGACCGGAACCGAGTTTGCCAAGGCTGCAGCGGAGGCGGGCAACGACATCTCGACCTTTCCCGATTTCCCCGCCGAGATCCGCGCTCCCGCGGGCAGCCTGTTCGGCGTCTCGGGGTTTCAGCTCCACTTCTCGGCGTCGGAGATCCACACGCCCGGCGACGCGCCCGACGTGCTGGTCGTGATGAACCCCGCCGCGCTCAAGACCAACCTCAAGGACCTGGTCGACGCCGGCACGCTGATCGTCAACACCGGCGCGTTCGTCGAGGCCAACCTCAAGAAGGCGGGCTACGCGTCGAACCCGATCGACGACGGCAGCCTCGCCAAGTACAAGGTCCACGCGGTCGACATCAACCACCTGACGATGGCCGCGCTCGACGGCAGCGAGCTGTCGAACAAGGAGAAGGGCCGCGCCAAGAACTTCTTCGCGCTCGGCCTGGTGTTCTGGATGTACGGCCGCGAGCCCGAGAGCGAGATCCGGCGGATCTACCAGCAGTTCGCCAAGAAGCCGGAGTTCGGCGAGGCCAACGTCAAGGTGTTCAAGGCCGGCTACCACTACGGCGAGACCGCCGAGGTGTTCCAGACCGTCTACAAGGTCCCGCCGGCGGTGTTCAAGCCCGGGATGTACCGCAACATCACGGGCAACGAGGCGATCGCGCTCGGCCTGGTGGTCGGTGCCGAGCTCGCCGGCAAGCGGCTGTTCTACTCCGGCTACCCGATCACGCCGGCGTCGTCGATCCTGCACTCGCTCGCCAAGTACAAGAACTTCGGCGCGATGACGTTCCAGGCCGAGGACGAGATCGCCGCGATGGGCGCGGCGCTCGGCGCGGCCTACGGCGGCTCGATCGCGGTGACCGCGTCGTCGGGCCCGGGCGTCGCGCTCAAGGGCGAGGCGATCGGCCTGGGCGTGATGACCGAGCTGCCGGTCGTGATCCTCAACATCCAGCGCGGCGGGCCGTCGACCGGCCTGCCGACCAAGACCGAGCAGTCCGACCTCTCGCAGTCGCTGTTCGGCCGCAACGGCGAGGCGCCGATCCCGGTGCTCGCCGCCAAGTCGCCGGGCGACACGTTCTACTGCGCGATCGAGGCCGTGAAGATCGCGACCCGCTACATGGTGCCGGTGATCCTGCTCAGCGACGGCTACATCGCCAACGGCAGCGAGCCGTGGCCGCTGCCCAACCTCGCCACCCTGTCGCGGTTCGAGGTCGTCCACCGCACCGAGCCGAGCGGCTACTTTGTGTACGAGCGCGATCCGCGGACGCTCGCTCGCTCGTGGGTCATCCCCGGAACGCCCGGCCTCGAGCACCGGATCGGCGGCATCGAGAAGGACGCGCTGACCGGCAACATCTCGTACGCGCCGGACAACCACGAGAAGCAGGTCCGGGTCCGCGCCGAGAAGATCGAGCGGGTCGCCCAGGACATCGGCGAGCTCGACCTGTCGGGTGCCGAATCCGGCGACGTCCTGCTGGTCGGCTGGGGCGGCACCTACGGCGCGCTCCGCCAGGCCCAGCAGGAGCTCGTCGCGCAGGGCAAGCAGGTCAGCCACGCCCACGTGCGCTGGCTGTCGCCGCTCGAGCCCGGGCTGGCCAAGATCATCCGCAACTTCAAGCGGGTCCTCGTCGCGGAGCTCAACATGGGCCAGCTCCGCCAGGTGATCCGCGCGACCTTCCTGATCGACGCGATCGGCCTCAACAAGATCCAGGGCCAGCCGTTCAAGGTCCGCGAGGTCATCGACGCGATCGAGAAGCAGCTCGACATCAAGGACGCCAAGCACACAGAGCCCGCCCCGGTGCCTGCACAGCCGCTGGCGAGCGCCTGAAGGAAAAGCCATGAGTGAAGCCGTCAAGATCAAGCTGACCAAGAAGGACCTGGAGTCCGATCAGGACGTCCGGTGGTGCCCGGGGTGCGGCGACTACGCGATCCTCGCCACGGTCCAGCGCACGCTGGCGCAGATCGGCATCAAGCGCGAGAACACCGTGTTCATCAGCGGCATCGGTTGCTCGTCGCGGTTCCCGTATTACATGAACACGTACGGATTCCACACGATCCACGGCCGCGCGCCGACGATCGCGTCGGGGCTCAAGGTCACGCGCCCGGAGCTCGACGTCTGGGTGATCACCGGCGACGGCGATGGCCTGTCGATCGGCGGCAACCACATGATCCACGTGCTGCGGCGCAACATGGATCTCAAGATCCTGCTGTTCAACAACCAGATCTACGGCCTGACCAAGGGCCAGTACTCGCCGACCTCGGCGATCGGCACCCGCGCACCGTCGACGCCAACCGGCTCGATCGACCACCCGCTCAACCCGATCTCGCTCGCGCTCGGCGCCGGGGCGACGTTCGTCGCACGCGCGGCCGACACCGACGCCAAGCTGATGGCCGCCATCCTGCAGGAGGCCTACCGGCACAAGGGCGCGGTGTTCATCGAGCTGCTCCAGAACTGCCCGGTGTTCAACGACGGCGTCTGGGAGGCGGTCAAGGACGACCCGGCGGGCCGCCAGATCGCGCTCGCCGAGGGCAAGCCGCTGGTGTTCGCCGGCGGCACCAAGGGGATCAAGCTCGGCCCGGGCCTCACCCCGCAGATCGTCGACGTCGGCGACGGCCCGGGCAAGACCCCGCTGTCCGAGATCGTCGTCCACACCGAGCGCGGCTCGGTGCTGTACGCCAACCTGCTCGCGCAGCTCGTGCAGCCCGACTTCCCGATCCCGATGGGCGTGCTGTACCGCCACGACAAGCCGACCTACGGCGAGCTTGCGACCCAGCAGGTCGACGATGCGATCGCCAAGCAGGGCCACGGCGATCTCAACAAGCTGATGTACTCGGGGATGGTGTGGGAAGTCGGCGCCGACGGCACGCGGCACTGAGCTCAAGGCAAAGATCGACGAGCACAGAGTCCGCAGGTGCAGGGCCGCGCGACGCGACGCGCGGAGGGGTGAATGCGCCGGCTTGCCGGCGCAGAGGGGACGGGAAGGTCCCCTCTCGATCGACCACAAACCCGCGCGGGCTGGCTTGACGTTGCGGCCATCCCGGGGAAGATCCGCCCCATGTCCGCGCACGTGGTCTCCGCCGAGGATGTCGAACACACCATCGCCGCCTTCACCCGGCTCGACCAGCGCGGCGACAAGAAGGCGATGAACAAGCTGGCGCAGCGGCTGCAGCGCGAGCAGCCGTTCCTGCTCCAGCACGCCGCGGCGGTCAAGACCGAGCACGGCGACACGGTCGGTGAGGCCGCAGTGTTCTATGCGACGCTGGTGTGGGCGATGTTCGACCGTGGCCGCGCCGCGACGCTGCCGCGGCTGACCACCCAGAACCTCGCCGACGCCGACAAGGTCGTCACCGATGCGCTCGCCGCGGTCGACGGCCTCGCCGACCGGCCGCCGCACGAGCGGGTCGCGCCGGCGCTGGTCGAGACCCAGCCCCACATCTACGCCAAGCTCGCCGCGCTGCTCGCCGAGGACGTCAAGGAAGCGGCGATGACGGCGGAGACCGCCGCCACGATCGTCAAGCCGACCCAGGTCGTGCTCGAGGCGTTCGACGCCGCGCTGGCGGGCCGCCGGGCCGGGGAGCGGCAGGGCACCATCGTCGCCGACGCCAAGGTCGGCCGCAACGAGCCGTGCCCGTGCGGCTCGGGCAAGAAGTACAAGAAATGCCACGGCGAGCTCGCGTGAACCGGGTGGTCACCGCTCCGGCATGCGGGTAGCATCTCGATCCGTGTCGGGAGACCAGTTCGAGTACTCGCTGATGGCGGCCGCGGGCCTGTTCTGCACGCTGGTCGGCGTGGGCCGGATCGACATCGGCTTGCCCGCGAAGAACCGGGCGACGATGCGGTGGGCCGGGCCGGTCGTGCTGATCTGCGGCGCGCTGCTGCTCGCGCTGACGTTCTTTCAGTGACCGATCAGTCGAAGCCCGCGACCTTGATCCACGGCCCGGCGGTGTAGGGGAACGACTGATCGAAGTGGACGTGGGCGACGTACCACAGCATCACGTCCTCGCCGTCGAGCGGCTCCTCGCCGACGTAGGCGGCCGGGAAGGTCTGCGCCCCCGAGGCGTTGCGCGGCGAGTACGGCGCCCACTCGCCGTCGTGGTGGCGGATCGCGAACAGCTCGGCGTCGTCCCAGGTGTGCGGCCGGATCTGGACCGCGGCGCCCGACGCGACGTCGACCTGGCGCCACACGTGGCCGTGCTCGTCGGCCTCGCCGCTGTACGGAAACCAGCCCTCCTTCTCGACGCGCTGCCACCGGCCGTCCTCGAACCGCTCGACCGCGTCGTGGCGCGCGCCGTCGAGGTCGAAGTCGAACCGCCAGTGCGGGTGGTAGGTGTGCTGGTCGTGGACGCCGGGGCCGTAGATCGTGAGCCACGGGCACAGCCGGCCGTCGTCGTGGAACCGCCACAGCTGGGTGTAGTGGTACGGCCCGGCGGCGAACGACGCCGACAGCTCGATCCCGCCGCGGAACGACTGCATGCGGACCGGGCCCTGCAGCGTGCGGGTGCCGAGCGGCACCCACCACGGCCCGTGGGTCTCGCCGGGGTCGTCGCGGACCTCCAGCGTCTCGCGCTGGTGATCGACCGTGACGTACGGCAGCGAGCCCTCCCACAGCACGCGGCGGCCGCGGTAGTCCGCGAGGTAGATCATGATCCCGGCCGACTCGGTCAGCCGCCAGTGCACCTTCCAGTTCGCCTCGCTGATCAGGTTGCTCATCACCAGTGCTCCGCCGGGACCACCTGGGTCACCATGTTCTCCAGGAGGTCGACGATCGCGATCACCGTGGCGTGGCCGTCGGCGCGGCCGAACACCACCGCGGCCGAGCGCCGCGCGAACGCCAGGTCCTCGGGATCGCGGCCCCAGTAGTGCAAGGTGGACTGGGCGGTGTCCCCCAGCGCGAGCTTCTCGCGCACCCGGGCATCGACCATCGCGATCGACACCGCGATCGCCTCCTCGTCGCGCGACAGCATCGGCTGGGCGCGGGTCAGCTCGAGGTGCGCGACCACGCCCGCGTCGAGGTCGACGCAGGCGTCGACGGCGCGGTCGGCGGCGTAGTCGTACACGACGATCCGCGCCAGCCGGTGGCCGGCCATCCAGTGCGGCGGCTTGACCACGAGCGGCTCGCTGCAGATCACCCGGTAGCGCCCGACCTTGGCCATCGAGCTCAGCCGGCGGTCCTCGGTCAGCGTGCGGAGCGCGTCGGCGATCTCGCCCTGGGTCAGCGGATCGAACAGCGCAGGGTCGGCGGCCACGACGTCGTCCGCGACGGTGGCCGGCGCGGCGGTGGCCGATGCGGCGGTGGCCGGTGCGGCGGTGGCCGCCGCGTCGGAGGACCTCGCACGGGGCGCCGGCGCCCTCGCGGGCGACTTCGATTTCGGCTTGGACTTCACCGACTTGGCTGTCTTCCCCGGCTTCTTCGACGACGCCATGGCGCGGACTATACACGGCTTTAGATCGGTGACCCGGGTCGGGCGTCTCAAAGCGCATGGTGACTCGCCGCTCGCTGCTCGCCTCGCTTCTGCTCTCGGCCGCGTGCTCCGCGGCCTATGCCGATCAGCCGGTGGGTCCGGCGTTGCCACCGGCGCACGTCGCACTCGCGATCGCGCCGGCCCGGCTGCGCGCCCCGTACGACGTGCAGATCCTGCGCGGCGACGGAGAGGCGGTGCCGACCTACGCGCTGCGCGATCGGTTCTACGTCCAGGGCAACGCCGGCGAGCGCTACGTCATCCGGATCACCAACCCGACGCCGCACCGGATCGAGGCCGTGGTCTCGGTCGACGGGCTCGACGTGATCGACGGCGAGAACGGCGACGTGCGCAAGCGCGGCTACGTCGTGCCGGCCTACGGCGAGACCCGGATCGAGGGCTTCCGGACCTCGCAGGCCGACGTCGCGACGTTCCGGTTCTCGTCGGTGTCCGGCTCGTACGCCGGGCAGAAGGGCAAGCCGCGCAACGTCGGCGTGATCGCGGTCGCGCTGTTCGAGGAGCAGCCCGCGCCCGACGAGCAGCAGATCATCGTCGGCCAGGCGCCTCCGCCGCCGCGGCGCCACCGCCCGTACGATTACCGCGACGACCTCGACGCGTCGCGCTCGGCGCCCGGCGCCACCGGCCCGGCGCCCGCGAGCCCGCCGCGCCCCGCCCGGGTGGATCGGTCGGCCTCCGCCGACGAGGCGCCGCGCAGGGCGCTCAAGAAGGATTCGGGGCGCGCCGAGGCAGCCCCGGCCCCGGCGGCGAGCGCGCCGAGCGGTGGCTACGCACCGCCGTCGGACGGCGAGGGCGATGACGTCGCGATGCCCGAGCCGCAGGGCCGCGAGCGGCTCGGCCTGGGCACCGAGTTCGGCGAGCAACGCACCTCCGCCGCGAGCTACACCCGGTTCGTCCGCGCCGCCGGCCGGCCGGCCGCGATCGCCGAGCTGCGCTACAACGACGCCGCCGGGCTGATCGCGCTCGGGATCCCGGTCCAGCCGATGCCGGACGGCGACGAGATCATGCTGCGCGAGACCGCCAACCCGTTCCCCGGCGACCGCTTCGCGCAGCCGCCGCGCTGACGGTCACGGGCTCGCCGCCGAGCCCGAGCCGGTCCCTCCCGGGCCGCGCGGCCCCCCTCCGCCGGATCCGGGGCCACCGCCGGCGCCGCCCGCGGCGTTGGGACAGTTCGGATCGGGCGTGTAGGCGGGCACGACGACCGGCACCTGCACGGTCTGGGTGTCCGGGCCGGCCGCGATGGTGACCGGCTGGCAGAACACGGGCAGCGTGTCGCTGCGGTCGGTCGCGTAGCAGCGCGCGCCGCCGCCGCGGATCTCGGCGGGCAGCGGCGCGACGCACGCGGTGTAGTCCCCCGCCGAGGTCTGGGTGAACGTCGCGATCCCGGTGAGCCCGAACGCGCGCGTCGAGGTGCCCAGTCCAGAGCCGGCCAGCTTGTGCGACAGCTCGGTCGCGGTGGCGGCGGTGATCGCGCCGCTGACCAGCGTGGTCGACACGATGCCCAGCGCGCCGCCCGACGGGACCGCGGTGACCTGGACCGTGATCGTCCCCGGATCGACGGCCAGATCGAGCGTGATCACCGCGCCGGTCGGGACGTCGGCCTGATTGGAGTAGGACTTCATCCCGGTGCGCAGGTTACCGACCATCGCCGAGACCTTGTAGGTGTCGGGCGCGAGCGCGTCGAACCGGTACGCGCCATCGGCGCCGGCGATCACCGTGTAGATCGCGCCCGGCGTCGCCGCGGCCTGGCAGGTCACCCGGATGCCGCCGAGCGGCTGGCCGCCCTGGGTCAGCCTCCCGGTGAGCGAGCCGTAGGCCTCGAGCGCCAGGGTCAGCTCGGTCTGGCCGGGCATCACGTTCGGCAGGGCCATCGCGCGCGACCGGCCGATCGCCGGCTGCTCGGCGACCACGGTGAGCTCGCCGTCGCCGAACCCCGACAGCGAGAACGCGCCGGTGGCGTCGGTGGTCGTGGTCTTGGTGGCGTCGCCGAACTGCTGGGCGAGCGGCCCGGCCGCGGCGCTGGTCGTCCCGTTGCCCATCACCGTCCGGCCGGCGTACACCGTGGCGTCGGGCACCGGCTGGCCGCTGGCGACGACGATCCCGGCGATCGAGCGGCCCTTGCTCACCGTGATCGTCCCGGTGTCCGCGGTGCTCGAGGCGGTGATCGTCACCTGGACGGCGGTGTTCTGGAAGCTCGGGCCGCGCACCGCGAGCTGGTAGGTGCCGGGCGCGATGCCGTCGAGCTGGAACGCGCCGCCGTTGCCGAGGAACGACTGCTGGTTCTGCTGGATCGACACCGTGAACAGGTCGGGCGGGCTGCCGTCGGAGAACGCGACCTTGCCCTTGACCGAGCCGTCGCGCTGGACGACGAGCTTGACGTTGGTGTCGCCGGTCGAGGCGATCGCGGCGTCGCGGAACCCGCCGCGCCGCGGGCCGGTGCGCGACGCGGGCGCCGCCGACAGCCGGTACTCCCCGCCGGCCAGTCCGGTCAGCGTGAACCGGCCGGACGAGTCGGTGACGTCCTCGGGGATGCCGCGCAGCCGGAGCTGCGACGGATCGAAGCCGGGGCCGCCGGGGCCGCCGGGGCCGCCGGGGCCGCCGGGCCCGCCGCCACCCCCGAACAACCCGCGCGCCGGGAACGCGGTCACCTGCGCGCCCTCGACCGGCTGGCCCTCGGGGTCGACCACGCTGCCCGAGATCGAGCCGGTCACGTCGAGCATCAGCATCACCTGGTCGACGTCGCCGGCGCTGGCGTCGACCTCGACGGTCGGCGACGCGCCGGTCTCGTGGATCGCGACCGCGGCGAGCGGCTTGCGCGGCAGGCCGCGGATCTCGAACATCCCGCTCGCGTCGCTCACGGTCTGGCGCGGCGGCTCGAACATCCGGGTGAGCCCACCGCCGGGGCCGCCCCGCCCGGCGCGGCCACCGCGCCCGCCGTCGGGGCCGGCCGCGCCCCCGATCCGGACCTGCGCCCCGGCGACCGGCTGGCGCTGGGGGTCGACCACGCGGCCCTTGACCACCGCGCCGATCTCGAGCGCGATCACCACGCCGTCGAGCGGGGTCTTGCCGTCGAGCGTGATCATCGCCGAGCTGCCCGGGGCGCGCTCGGGGTGGCTGGCGAGGAACCGGAACGAGCCGGCGGGCAGTGCATCGAACCGGAAGCTGCCGTCGCCGGTGGTGATCGCGGCGTCGTGGCGGTCGCTGGCCTGCTGGGTCCAGTCCGACGCACCGCTGTAGCGGACCCGGGCCCCGGCGAGCCCCGTGCCGCGGTCGTCGACGACGCGGCCGGTCACCGGCGCCCCGGCGCTCAGCACCAGGCGGGCCTGGGTGTCGCCCTTGCCGATCTGGAGCCGCTGGAAGGTATGCGCCATGCCGTCGGCCCACGCCGCGATCTGGTAGCCGCCGGGCACGACCGGCGAGAACACCGCGGTGCCGGCCTTGGTCAGCGCGCGCTGGACGTCGACGCCGCGCAGCTCGACCGTCGCGCCGGCGATCGACTTGCCGTTGCTGCCGACCACGCTGACCGTCAGCCTGGCAGCGGGCCGCAGCCGCAGCACGACCGGCTCGGACTTCGCGGTGAGCCGGACGGTGATCGGACCGGCGACGCCCTGGGCCGCGCGCGCGATCAGCGTGTAGGGTCGGGCGATCAGGCCGTCGAACGCGAAGCTGCCGTCGCCCTCGGTGAGGATCGAGCGCGGCGGGTTGGACGCGATCACCACGGTCGCGCCGCCGACCCCGTGCTCCTCGGCGTCGACCACCTGACCCTCGAGGCGCAGCGTGCCCCGCGGATCGTCGTCGATCACGACGCGGGGGATCTCGGTGGGGTCGCCGCGCTGCGGCCGATCGCGGCGGGCGGCGCCCGGTGCGCCCGGCGCCGAGGCCTCGGGCGCGGCGGGCGCGGGGGCGCGGCGGGCGTGCATCCACCACGCCGCGCCCGCGATCGCAACGACTCCGATCGCGATCACCACCCGCAAGCGTCGGCTCATGGCCACTCGCGTAGCACACCAGCGAGCGCGTTTTGTTGCAGTCGTGTTTCGGCCGTTGTCAGCCGAGGCAGGACGCCCCGCGCTACTTCGGCGACAGCTTGGCGCGCGGGTACAGCACGATCTCGATCCGGCGGTTCTTGGCTTTGGTCTTGCTGACCGGCCGGTACTGGCCGAACGCAACCGCGGCGAGCCGCGTCGGATCGATCCTCGCGTCGTCCTGGAGGTAATGGACGACGGTGAGCGAGCGCGCCGCCGATAGCTCCCAGTTGGTGACGAACGCGAGCACGGCGTCGTTGGTGTCCGGCCTGGCGTCCGGCTTGGCCTTGGGATCGGGCTTGGCCGCCTTGGGATCGGGCTTGGCCGGCTTGCCCTTGGCTACCTTGGCGGCGGTCTTGGGTGCTGCGCTCGGCGGCTCCCCCGGCCTGGGCTTGCGGGGCAAGATCGGTTGATCGTCGGTGTGGCCCTGGACCCAGATCTGCTTGTCGCCGATCTCCTTGAGCGCGGCGCCGACCTTGGCCAGCACGTCCTTGCCGCTCGGCGTGAGCTCGGCCTCGCCCGTCGGAAACAGGATCTGATCGACCAGCTCCAGCTTCACCGCGCCGTCGGCGGTGGTGACCTCGCCGTTCTGGCCGACCGCCTCGGCGAGCTTGGCCTGCAGCGCGCTCGCCTCGTCGGCCTTGGCCTGGAGATCGGCCTCGGTCTTCTTCAGCTCGTCGGCCGCGGCGGTGGCCTTGGCCAGATCGTCCTTGGTCTTGGCCAGCTCGGCCTCCAGCGCCTTGATCCGATCGTCCGGCTTGGGGCCTTCCGGCGGCTTGGACGACCCGCACGCCCCGCTCACCAGGAAGGCTGCGATCGCGGCTGCTGTGCTTCGCATGGCGCGATTGTAACGACGTCCCGGGGCCCAGGTCGAGACTCCTCCGCCACCGGCTGGGTTCACAAGTCCAAGAGTTTTCCACATATCGACGCATTTTTGCCGATGTCAGACTCTCGGGGCAAGGTGTCAACCCTCATGGAGACCAACAGCGACACCCAGACCACCGAGTCCGAGACCTCGGCCCCGACCAACCGCTACGCAGAGCTCCAGCGGCTCGTCGCCGGGATGGCGACGGACTTCGAGAAGTTCTACCGGGACGGCAACAAGGCCGCGGGCACGCGGGTTCGCAACTCGATGCAGGAGCTCAAGGCATTTGCCCAGCGGGTCCGCGAAGAGGTGCTCACTTTGCGAAACCAGGGGGGCAAGGACCAGGAGCAGTAGGACCGTCTCGACGCCACCCGCGACCGCCGTTGTGGCGGGCGGCTTCGCCTGCGATGCGAGGTGGGGCGATTCGCCGCCGAACTTGCATCAATTGTAAAGTATGTTACGAGGACGGTAATTCAGAGAACGTTAGTTCAGTAGGGTGCGTCAATCGATCGAGATAGTTGAGACGCAATGAACAGCGTTCGAGTTGCCATCGTCATCACAAGTTAGGGTTCGCTATCCCCCAGGGTGTGTCGGCGGTGTGAGAGCCTCACAGCAACTGGGAGCAGGCGAATGACACGAATGAAGACTCTAGCTTGCAGTGTCGGTTTGATCCTCGTCGGTGTTGCGCCTGTCGCGGCCGACAATGACGCGCCCAAGTCGCTGCGAATGCGGCCGGCGAAGGCGACTGGCTCACAGTGGTCGCCGATGCGCTGGGCCAAGCGGCTCGCGCAGGCACAACCGGCGGATCCGACCCCGGCGCCGGCCCCGGCGGGCGATCAACCGCCGGCTGACGCGTCCGGTCAACCGGCTCCGGCTCCAGCACAACCTGCCCCCGCTCCGGCGGCCGAAGCCAGCCAGGCGCAGACCGGACAGGCTCCCGCGCTGAGCGACGAGGAGCTGGCCAAGCTCGCCGAGCAGGAGGCCAAGACCGAGGTCATCACCGTCACCGGCTCGCTGATCGGCCGCAGGGAGGTCGATTCGCCGTCGCCGGTCTCGGTGGTCGACAAGGAGAAGCTGCAGAGCGCCGGCGTCACCAACGTCGGCGACGTGCTGCAGAAGATCCCGGCGCAGGGCAATGCGCTCAACGCGCAGAACAACAACGGCGGTGACGGCTCGACGCGCGTCAACCTGCGCAGCCTCGGAGCCAACCGCACGCTGGTGCTGCTCAACGGCCGCCGCGTCGTGCCGAGCGGCACCGGCGCCGACACCTCGGTCGACTTCGGGACCATCCCGCTGGCGATGATCGAGCGCGTCGAGGTCCTCAAGGACGGCGCCTCGGCGATCTACGGCTCGGACGCGATCGCAGGCGTCGTCAACATCATCACCCGCCAGGACTTCAGCGGCACCGAGGCGACGGTCTACAC
>DATAPF010000303.1:0-10399 GCA_036265355.1 Kofleriaceae bacterium
GCGGCCCCGGGGATCGTGGTGGGCGCGGGCAGTCCAGCGGGCGGCGCGGCGCTCGTGGTGCCGCGGGTCGATGCCGGCGAACCGGACGGAGCGGGCGACGGCGAGCGGGCGATCGAGATCGCGACGCCGAGCGCGGCGGCGGCGATCACGGCGGTGGCGATCGCCAGCCTGCCTCGGCGCCGCGGCCGGCTCACCGCCAGGGTGTCGCTGAGCGCCGGCCCGGATCGCTCGGCTCGCACGGGCTCGGGGACGGGGCTCTCGGCTCCGGCGGTGGGTGGCGGCGCATCGGCCAGCGCCGGCGCATCGGCCGGCGCCGGCGCATCGGCGGTCGCAGGCGCGGTCACCGGGGGCGGCGAGACCAGCGGCGCGGGTGCGGTTGGCAGGACCGGCGAGCTCTCCGCGAGGCGCTCGCCGCTCGGCAGGCGGATCGCGCCCGAGCTGTTCGCCCACTCGACCGGCTGGACCTGGCTGCGCCGCAGCGTGCGCGTCATGCGATCGACCAGGACCTGCGCCTGATGCGAATCCTGCGCGAACGGCACCAGGTCGCGCGCGAGATCGGCCATCGACGGGTAACGCTGGTCCGGCGACTTCTCGAGGCAGCGCAGCACGACCTGCTGGAGCCCGGGCGGCGTCTGGGTCATCGCGCCCGGTTCATCGACCGCGACCTTGACGCACATCTCCGAGAAGCTTTCGGCCTCGAACGGCCGCCTGCCCTCGAGCATCTCGTACAGCACGGTGCCGAGCGACCAGATGTCGGTGCGCGCGTCGACGTTGCGGGCCGAGCGCATCTGCTCGGGCGACATGTAGGCCGGCGTGCCGAGCAGCGACTGGGTCTGGGTCAGCGCCATCGAGTTGCTGCTCAGCGCCTTGGAGATCCCGAAGTCGAGCACCTTGATGATCGCGCTGCCGTCGGGCCGCCAGGTCACGAACAGGTTGGTCGGCTTGACGTCGCGGTGGACGATGCTGAGCGAGTGGGCCTCGGCGAGCGCCTCGCAGCACTGCATCGTGATCTCGACCGCCCACGGCACGCCGAGCGTGCGGCGATCCTCGAGCAACTGCCCGAGGTCCTCGCCGTCGAGGTACTCCATCACCATGTAGGGGACGTTGGCGCTCGACCGGCCGACGTCGATCACCCGCGCGACGTACTCGCTCTTGAGCTTGACCGCCGCCTGCGCCTCGCGCATGAACCGCTCGACCGCGTCCGCGTCGTCGAGCACGTCCTTGCGCAGCATCTTGATCGCGACGTGCTCGTTGAGCGCGAGGTGCGTGCACATCGCGACCACGCCCATGCCGCCGTGGCCGAGGATCCGATCGACGCGATACTTCTCGACGAAGACCTCGCCGATCGCAACGCCTGCGTCGATCGATCGTGGAGTTGCCACCACCGTGCCCGAGACTAGCGTGCTGGCCGCGCGCGCTCAACCTCGGCGGCACGTGGCAGCGAAACGCCGCGCCCCCGGGACGACTTTGCCGGCGCGCCCCGGCGCCCCGGTCGCGCCGGGAGGTGATCGCCTCGCGCCGGGGTGTGATCGACCCGCCGCGTGCGCACGCCCCCCGGCGGTCAGCGCTGGATCTCGTGAATCTTCAGGACGTTGGTCTGCATCCCGGAGCCGACCGGCACCGCCATCGTGATCAGCACGTTCTCGCCTGGCAAAGCCAGGTTACGCTCGATCAGCGTCGCCTCGACGCGGTCGATCAGCTCCTCGGTGGTGGCGGCGGGGGAGATCAGGACCGGTGTCACCCCCCAGAACAGCGCGAGCCGCCGGAAGCTGACCTCGTTGGTTGTCAGAAACACGAGATTTGCATCCGGGCGGTACTCCGACACCAGCCGCGCGGCGCCGCCGGACTCGGACACCACGATGATGGTCTTGAGCCGCATCGCGCGGGCGGCGGTGATCGCGGCGTGTGCGATCGCGTTGGTCGGCACCGCGAGCTGGATGTCGGGGACCTCGACGTTGGCGCGGTAGTACGCGCTGCGCTCGATCTCGTCGATGATCCGCGCCATGGTGCGGACCGCCTCGACCGGGAACAGCCCCGACGCGGACTCGGCGGACAGCATCAGGGCGTCGGTGCCGTCGAGCACCGCGTTGGCGACGTCGGACGCCTCGGCGCGGGTCGGCCGCGGCTGGGTGATCATCGACTCCAGCATCTGGGTCGCGGTGATGACGATCTTGCCGCGCCGGTTGGTCTCCTCGATGATCCGCTTCTGCCACAGCGGCACCTTCTCGGGGCCGAGCTCGACGCCGAGGTCGCCGCGCGCGACCATGGTGCCGTCGGCGGCCTCGATGATCTCGCCGAGCCGCTCCAGCGCCTGCGGCTTCTCGATCTTGGCGATCACCGGGATCGAGACCTGGTCGACGGTGAGCAGCCGCTTGGCCTCGAGCACGTCCTCGGCGCGCCGGACGAACGACATGGCGACGTAGTCGACGCCGTGGCGCAGGCCGAACCCGATGTCGATCCGGTCCTTGTCGGTCACGGCCGGCGCCGAGACATCGACGCCGGGCAGGTTGATGCCCTTGTTGTTCTTGAGGATCCCGCCGGTGACGACGATGGTGTCGACCTCGTGGTCGCGGACGCGGGTCACCGCGAGGCTGAGGTAGCCGTCGTCGAGCAGGATCTGGTCGCCGACCTTGACGTCGCGCGGCAGGCCCTGGTAGGTCGTCGACACGCGGCGCTCGTCCCCGATGAGGTCGTCGGTGGTGATCGCCAGCTCGGCGCCGGGCTTGAGCTCGATCTGGCCGGTCTCCAGCTTGCCGACCCGGATCTTGGGGCCCTGCAGATCGAGCAGCACGGCGATCGCCTTGCCGCGGCGATCGGCCTCGGCGCGCACGATCTGGAGCATCCGGGCGTGATCGTCGTGGGTTCCATGCGAAAAGTTGAGCCGGGCAACGCTCATTCCGGCGTCGATCAGCTCGCCGATGCGCTGCGGTGTCGACGAGGCAGGCCCGAGCGTGCAAACGATCTTCGCGCGTGGCATGACGCCGCGCAGTAGAGCACAAGTTGCCGCGCGAGCCGCCGGTCGCTTGCGGAAATCCCGGCGCGGCTCTAGGTCTGTCACACGAGCATGTCTTAAGAGAGTTGCGTGCGACGATCGATTCGAGCCGTTGTGTTCGCGGCGCTTGCCCTGGCCATCGCCGCGGTGCTGCCTGCGGTGGCGCCGATCCCGGGTGGGCCAGGCATCGTCCACGCCCAGCCCGCAGAGCCTCCCGGGGCGGCGGAGGGCAACCGAGGCCCGGGTCCGGCCGGCGTGCCGGCACCCAGCGATGGCGGGGCGGTCAGCGGCGGCGCCAGGCCGGCCATCGTCGAGGCCCGGTCCGGAATCGACGAGGCCAAGCTCCGCGAGCTGGTCGATCGCGAGGTCGCCCGGATCCTGACCGAGCGCGCGGCCAAGGACGCCGCCGAGCGCGCCACCCGGGAGGCCGCCGAGCGCGACGCCGCGACCAGCGAGGACACCGGCGAGGTCCGCGGCGCGAGCGGGTTCATGGACACCCGGCTCGCGTTCACGCTCACCAACGAGAACATCCTGGTCAAGCCCGGGGAGACGGTGCCGAGCGTGCCGGGCTGGCGGTTCGGCACCCCGGGCTCGCTCGGGGTGCTGTTCTTCGACGGCTACGACACCCGGTACTCCGGCTTCGAGACGCTGTCGCACGCGGTGATGTACCGCGAGTACCGGAGCGGCCACCTCCAGGCCGAGGGCGCCCTCGTGGTCCGGATCGACGACCTGAGCGAGACCGGCCTCGGCCTGTCGGACGATGGCTCGTACGTCACGGTCAGCGACTGGAAGGACCCCAGCCACAAGGATCCGACCCGGCTCAGCCTCACCGCATTCCCGGTGTCGTCCGACCGGTTCCGGCTCGGCTACTCCTACCGGCTGTCCTGGGGTGGCAGCCCCGAGTACACGCGGAGCGCATCCATGATCCCATCCTCGGCCCCCTCCTCGGCCGCCTCCGCGGCCCCCGCCTCGGTCCCGGGGATCAAGCTGCAGCTCGACACCCCCCGGACGTATGCGTTCCTGGGCGCGAAGAGCGCGACGCTGATCGATCCCAGGACCGGCCAGGCGCAGTCGGCGCTGGCGGTGCTGGGCGGCGCCGGTTTCGATCCGGTCCCGATGCTCCGGCTGGAGGCCAACGGCGGGTACTTCGACCGTGGCCAGAACGAGCTGTCCGGCTTCCAGGGCAAGAAGGTCCGGCTGTTCGGCGGGTCCGCGCAGGCGTCGATCCACAGCGGCATGCCGCTGCGATCCTCGATCGACTACCAGCTCTACAAGTTCCATGGCGAGGCGGTCAGCGACCTGTTCGCCCCGGAGCGGTACCCCGGCGGGCTGGCATGGCTGGCGCAAACCGAGTTCACCGTGCTCGGGCAGACCCTGGCCGATCTCGGGGCTCCCGGCCGGACGACCACGCAGGTCGGCAAGGCGGGCGATCTCAACGTCCGGGTGAAGCTCGATCGGCTCCGGCTCCGGCTCGATCTGAGCTACCGCGATCTCGCCTTCCTGCTGCACACGCTGCCGAGCCTGCCGATCGACCAGCAGTTCCCGGCCAGCTACACCGCGACGTCGGACTTCTTCGGCGCGATCGGGCTCGACCGCAACTGGGACGACTGGCTGACGCTCGGTCTGATCGCCGGTGTGGACAAGCCGGCGACCTTGACCTCCCCAGGGGGCATTCCGGGAGTGGCGCCGGACATGATGGGGCCGATGACCGCGGTGGTCCGCAGCAACAACGTCGATACGCAGATCATCGTGCTGTCGCCCGGCGCGAGCGCGGATCGGCAGTACGCGCTCAAGGCGACGGCCAGGGTCGATTTCGCCAGGATCTTCAGCATGCTGGTCGAGCTGTTCGCCAGCTACGACCGATCCGGAGAGCGCGTGGCGGCGCCGTGCGGCTCGGCACAGCCGTGCGCGCTGAGCTACGTGCCGGGCTCGGCGCAGCAGCTGGGTCTGAACGCGACGCTGCAAGCCCGGTTCTGAGCCGATCCTCGTCGCGGTTCGACCCCTGAGAACTGCGCTCATCGCAACCGTCAGATGACAGTGAGTTTTCCGGTCGCGCAACCGTTGCGCTCGGCGGATCGGGGCTAGACTCCTTCAAGCCCAGCGAAAACGGTCGGCTCGGGCACGTATGAGGGACGCGATCGAACCCGACGTGACCGCGGCTTGCACACCGCCAGCGCATGAGAGCGATCCCTCGCGCGCCGGTGTGCTGGGCGCCGTCGCCGCGGTCGTGCGGCCGGTGGTGCGCTCGGCGATGAGCCTGCTCGCGGACTTCTTCGATCGAATCGTCCATGGAATCCGCTGCCTGGCGCCGCTCGCGCTCGGCCTGGGCTGCCAGGCGAACACCGAGATCCCCGACGTGGCCCCGCCGGTGATCGAGCCGGTGCCCGCATCCACGGTGCCGCGCGCCGAGGACACCGGACCGCGCCCGCTCGGGCAGTTCACCATCACCTTCTACTACGTGATCGGGGAGGACGAGGTCGGGCCCGCGCGGGTGGCCAACCAGAACCGCAACGGGGGCGATGCCGAGACCGAGCTCGCGGCGGTGACGCCGGACCCGGTCACGCTGTACAGCTACCAGTGCGAGCCGATCGCCGAGGTCTCCAAGGAGTTCGCCTCGCAGCTCGCCGTCCAGGGCACCGGCAAGCTGCACGATGGCCGCGTGCTGAACATCTGGGGTCCGTGTAACTGCAAGCGCAGCCCGTGCTTCAAGGTCACCCAGGCGCAATGGGGCACAGCGGGCACCGGCAAGCCGCTGCAGCCGTTCCGCACCGTGGCGGTCGATCCCCGGGTCGTGAAGCTCGGGTCCTGGCTCTACGTGCCGCTCCTCGAGGGCCGCACGATGCCGGGGCGTGGGCCGTGGGGCGGCTACGTACACGACGGCTGCGTGATCGCCGATGACACGGGCGGTCATATCCTGGGCAACCGGCTCGATCTGTTCGTGGGCCGCAAGGGCTACTTCCTCGGCCTGTCCGGCAGCGGCGGCAGCCACGCCTGGGCACGCCACGTGCCGGTGTTCGATGGCACCGGGATCTGCGATCGCAAGGATCGACGGGTCGGCCGCAAGGCCGCGTCGATCTGAACGCGCCCGAGCGCCGCGATCAGCGGGTCCGAGCCGGCGCGTCGCGGCGCAGCAGGGCCGATGCCACGATGCGGCGGTCGGCGCGCTGCGCGAACGCCACCGCGCCGGCGGCGTGCCAGGCGGGGTCGAGCCGGATCGAGAGGGAGGCGTTTTGCCCCGCAGCGGCCGCACGCTCCAGGTGCCGGACCACCCGCTCGCTCACCAGGGTCTCGCCGGCGTTCTCGCCGCGTGCCACGCGGGTGCGGGTGCCATCTTCCCAGATCGCCACCCAGACGTCGGCGTTGCCGGGCGCCGTGGCGGTCACGGTGACAGCGTCTGCCGTCCAGCGGGCGGTCGCGGCGAGCAGGATCGGACGGGCGGCGCGCTGGATGGCATCGGTCACGGCCGCGAGGTTCGAGCCGACCATGCCGGTGGCGCCCCCCACGACCAGCTCGGGGGTATAGACGCGGTCGTCCCCGATGGCCCGCGCATACTGGTGCTGTCGCTCGGTCCAGGCCGGCGATGAATACGGATCGGCCCAGCCGAGGTCGTTCCAGTAGTCGACATGGAACGACAGCGGCGCGAGCGGGCGATCGCCGAGGCTGCCGGTGCGCGCCAGCCGGGCGAGCAGCTCGTCGGCGGGCGGGCAGCTGCTGCAGCCCTGCGAGGTGAACAGCTCGAGCACGAGCGGACCCTCGGCGCCGGCTTGCCCGCGCGATGGCTCGCCGGCGGCGGGCCTGGGCTCTCCGTCGGCGTGGGTGCAGGCGACCGGCAGGCCGAGGCAGATGCCGAGGTAGAAAACGAGCAGGGCGCGCATGGCGGCAATACGTCCGGCGAGGGCCGAGGCTACTGTACGACAATCTGCGCAAACTGCGCAAAGCTGTCCCCCGTCGACCGCGACACCGCGTGTCAGCTGATACACCAACCCGTCGGCATGTTTCAGCCGCGTGACGCTGCTTACGAGGCGTGCGGCGCCAGCACCTCGGGTTTCGTGCGGTTGGTCGCGCGTTCGGTTAGTTTCCGAGATCCAGCTGTACCGTCGGTTTTTGATTCGGTACGGTCTACCCTATGGGGTGCCTGCAACACCTGTCGGGTGAAAGAACGTCTGTCATCGCGTTCGTCGGGAGCGCTGCCGCGCTGCTGTGCGGAGCGCTCAGCGGATGCAGCCTCGTGCTCGATTCGTCGGGCCAGCAATGCCAGGCCGACACCGACTGCGATCACTTCGCCGATCACCCGAAGTGCATGAACAACGTATGCGTCGAGTCCGGGCTCGGCCCGCCGAACTGCTTCTTTCCGACGACAACCCAGCCGCTGACCAAGCTGACCGACTTCCTCAATCAGTGCACGACGTCGACGTATCAGGAGTTCAACAACTGCGACCGCCTCAAGCTCGGATGTCCCGGCGGCCTCTCTGCGCTGCCGTCGCAGGCGACCCCACCGGTGACCACGCCGCAGGGCTCCACCTCGGTGCCGACGCCGCCGAGCAACCTGTGCACCGACGGTGCCCCGACCTCGGGGGGGGGCACGCCGAACATGGTCTGGCTGTTCGGCTCGTCGGACTTCGGGCCGCTGATGCGCGCCGCGCAGCCGTCGCTGTCCGCCGCGGCCACGCCCTACCGCGCGGTGTTTCAGAACGCGTCGTCGTGCGGGGGCGTCACGGCGATCTTCTCGAACCTGCAGGGCGCGGCTGACCCCACGAAGCGGCTGATGAAGGACCCGGCGGACCCGACCAAGGGCGGCTGGGCATTCTACTTCGACGACAGCGGCAACCAGGTCAACTGCCGGATCGACCCGGCGGGGATGTCGGTCGGTGTCCCGATCACGATCGGCATCTCCGATCTCTACTCCACGACCTGCGGGTTCACACCGACGGCGACGACGGTGACCGAGTACTCCGGCCCGGTGGTCCCGTTCGTGTTCGCGACCAAGGCAGCGTCGACGCAGGTGTCGATCAGCGCCGAGGCGGCGCACATGGTGTTCGCCAATGGCGGCAATCCCCCGATGGGGATCGACATGAAGGCCGCCATGCCGTGGATCGACTACACCAAGTACTACATCCGCAACACCACCGCCGGATCGACCGTGCTGAGCGCGCTGCTGCTCAACGTGAAGATCTCGGCGACCATGCCGTTCTGGGGCATCGACCGGGTGTCGACCGACAACCTGCGCGACGCCCTGCTGGCGGCGACCGATCCGGATGCGGCGATCGGCATCCTGTCGATCGACTTCTACGACAAGAACCGCGGCAACCTGAAGGGGCTGTACCTGCAGTCGTTCAATCAGTCGGCGGGGTACCTGCCGGACTCGAAGCCGACGACGACCGACAAGGTCAACGTGCGCGACGGCCACTACCCGCTGTGGGGCTACGTGCACTTCGTCGTACCGCTCGACAGCATCGGCGGCACCAGCTCGGCCGCGAACGCCATGACCTTGCTGTTCAGCGTCGACAAGCTCGATCAGCGCCTGGTCGACGCGATCATCGCCGCCTCGGAGGTGCCGCAGTGCGCGATGAGGGTGCAGCGGAAGGGCGAGCTCAACTCGGCGGACGGCAGCGGCGACTTCAAGGTGCGGACCGGGCTATCGTGCGGCTGCTACTTCGACTTCAAGACCACCGGCAAGACCGACTGCAAGACCTGCAATACCTCCGACGAATGCGCGAACGGAGGCTCCTGCAACTACGGCTACTGCGAAGCCCAGTAGGGGTCGCCGCCGGCGATCACGCCGGCTTGCCGAGCGCGCGGACGATCTCCTCGCGGACGATCGCGGCCAGCGAGCCGCTTGAGCCGCCGGGCGCGATGGTCGGCACCGGCGAGTGCGGGGCCGGCGCGCAGGCCACGACCGGGCGCGCCGCGTCGATCCCACGGGGGGCGCTGCCCGCGGCCCCGCCGGCAGAGCCATCGGAGCCCCCACCCGCCGGCTCCCTCCGGTCGCCGAGCAGCTGGGCGGCGGTGGCGACCGCGCGGTCGGCGGCGCGGCCGATGCCGGCCCTGGCGCGCGCGGCGAGCAGCGGCGCGATCGCGGCCTCGGGCAGCGGCTCGACCCCGCCGAGCGGCGCGGCGGCGACCGCGATCCGCGCCAGGTGCTCGACCAGCTCGAGCCGGAGGAACGCCTGCTCGGGGTCGGCGCCCCACGCGATCGCCCCGTGGTTGCCGAGGATCACGGCGTCGACCAGCTCGCACCACGGCGCCAGCGCGGCGCGCGCCGCGTCGCCGGGCTGGGCGTAGGGCAGCTTGGGGATGCGCAGGCCGAGCGACACCACGGCCTCGGCGAGGAACGGCTGCTCGATCGGGTTGCCCGGGCTCGCGCTGATCGCCGTCGCGCACGGCGGATGGGCGTGGACCACGCAGCCGACGTCGGGCCGGCGCTCATAGATCGCCAGGTGCAGGCCGATCTCGCCGAACACCTTGCCGGGGCCCTGGACCTGGCCGCGGGCGTCGACCTCGATCAGATCGCGCTCGCCGATCAGCCGCTTCGACGTCGCGGTCGGCGTCGCCAGGAAGCGCGCACCGTCGCGCGCGGTGACGTTGCCGTCGTGGTTGGCGACCCAGCCGCTGGCGTGGAGCTGGCGCGCGATCGCCGCGACCTGGACCCGCAGCGGCTTCACGCGCGCCCCGGGTCGACCGTGTCGACGGTGTCGACCGCGTCGACGATGCCGACGATGATCGACCGGATCGGCACGATGTCGCCGGCCTTGAGGATCTGGCGCACGCCGTTGCCCTCGGTGAGCACCACCACGCGATCGCCGATCCCGGCCTGGACGTGATCGATCGCCACGAAGCTCGCGCCGGCGTCGCCGCCGTGCTCGTCGAGCGGCTGGACCACGAACAGCGGCCGGCCGGCGAACGCGGGGTGCTTGGCCGTCGCCCACATCGGCGCGACCACCCGGCAATACCTCATGGCCCGGCCTTGGGCAGCCCGATGCCATCGACGATGCCGACGATCGCGGCGTCGACCGGCACGAACCACGGATCGCAGGCCAGCGCCGCCTCGCGCGAGCCGACCAGGTAGACCAGGTCGCCGTCCCCGGCCTGCACGGTGTCGACCGCGGCCTGGACGTCGCCGACCGGGGCGCCGTGCTCGTCGACCGGCTGGACGAGCAGCAGCTTCTTGCCCTCCAGCCCGGCCGCCTTGCGCTCGGCGACCACGGTGCCCTTGACGATGCCCAGATACATCGCGGCGAGCGTACGGCGCGCGCCGGTGCGCCGTCAAACGCCGGCGTCGCCGACGGACCGCGGAGGGTCGGGCGCGCCGCTCGCCTCCGCGACCTGGCCTTCGGGCGTGGCGCCCGGGAGAGCGCGGACACGCTCGGCTCGCCGTGGGCTGCTGCGCGGATGGGCGTCGGGACCGCG
>DATAPF010000304.1:0-11548 GCA_036265355.1 Kofleriaceae bacterium
CTCGTGATGTGGACCGGGGTTGCCGGGCCCGTCGCCCGTCGAGGCGGAACAGCGACCATGGACGCCGGGGCAACAGGGCCAGGGTCAATGTCCTGACGCCGGACCGTCGGTGCGCTGCGACAGGTTCTCGAACCGGGTGAACCGGCCCTCGAAGTGGGTATCGACGGTGCCGGTCGCGCCGTGGCGGTTCTTGCCGATGATGACCTCGGCGATGTTGGGGTTCTCGGCGTCCTTGTTGTAGACCACGTCGCGGTAGATGAAGAGGATGACGTCGGCGTCCTGCTCGATCGCGCCGGACTCGCGCAGGTCGGACAGCTGCGGGCGCTTGTCGGTGCGCTGCTCGAGCGAGCGGTTGAGCTGGGACAGCGCGAGCACCGGGCAGTGGAGCTCCTTGGCGAGCGCCTTGAGGCCGCGCGAGATCTCGCTGATCTCCTGCTCGCGGCTGGCCTTGGCGGCCTGTGGCGAGCCGCGCATCAGCTGGAGGTAGTCGATCACGATCAGGCCGAACTTGCGGTCGCCGAACAGCTCCTTGTTGGACCGGAACCGGCGGGCCCGGGCGCGCAGCTCGCGCAGCGACAGCGCCGGCGTGTCGTCGATCAGGATCGGCGCCTTGGACAGCGCCGCCGCGGCGTAGGTCAGGTTGGTCATGTCCTGGCGCTGGAGCTGGCCGCGGCGCAGCGCCGACGAGTCGACCCGCGCCTCGGAGCACAGCATGCGCTCGGCGAGCTGGGTCGACGACATCTCGAGCGAGAACACCAGGCACGGCCAGCGGTTCTCGCCGGTCGCCGCGTTCTGTGCGAGCGACATCGCGAACGACGTCTTGCCCATCGCCGGGCGCGCCGCCAGGATGACCAGCTCGGTCGGCTGCAGCCCGGCGGTCTTGACGTCGAGGTCGGCGAACCCGGTCGGCACGCCGGTGATGCCGCCCTCGGCCTTGAACCGCTCGTCGAGCGAGCTGAACACCTTCTTGACCAGGCTCTTGATCGGCTCGGGGCCGGTCTTGTCGCGGCGCTGGGTGACCTCGAAGATCTTGGCCTCGGCGTCGTCGAGGTAGTCGCGGACCTCGAGGCCGTCCTCGTAGCCCTTCTCGGAGATCTCGCCGGCGGCCAGCATCAGCTTGCGGGCCTGGTGCTTGTCGGTGACGATCTCGGTGTAGGCTAGGACGTTGTCGGCGGTCGGCACGCGCAGCGTGAGCTCGCCGAGGAACGCGACGCCGCCGATCGCCTCGAGCTTGCCGGCCTTGGCGATCTCGTTCTCGAGCGTGACGATGTCGATCGGCCGGGCCGTCGCCTCCAGGTTGCGGATCGCCTGGAACACGACCTTGTGCTTGTGATCGTAGAAGTCCTCGACCTCGAGCGTGTCGAGCTGGGTCAGGACGTCGTTGCGGAGCAGGATCCCGCCCAGGATGCTCGCCTCGGCATCCAGGTGATGGGGCAGGACACGCCGCGACATCGAACTTCGGTTGTACACGAGCGGGCTGACGGTGAACATCACCGCGCGCCCAGGCTCGTCGGCGTCCGGAGCGTGAACCGGGTTACTTGTCCTTGCCGACGACCCAGAACTTGAGGTTGGCGGTGACGCCGGCGGCCAGCTTGACCGGCACCTCGTACTTGCCGAGCGCCTTGATCGCCTGGTCGAGCTGGATCGTGCGGTGGTCGATCTCGACCCCGGCGCGCTTGAGCTGATCGGCGATGTCGCGGTTGGTGACCGAGCCGAACAGCTTCTCGTCCTCGCCGACGATGCGCTCGAACTGCAGCGTCATGCCGTTGAGCCGCGACGCCAGATCGGTCGCGGTCGCGCGCTCCTTGGAGACCTTGCGCTCGATCAGCGACTTCTCGTGGTCGAGCCGGTTCTTGTTGCGCACGGTCGCGCTGACCGCGAGCCCGCGCGGCACCAGGTAGTTGCGGCCGTAGCCGGGACGGACCGAGACCACCTCGCCGGCCTTGCCGAGGTTGTCGACGTCCTGGGTGAGGATGAGTTGCATCGGCATGGTCAGTCTCCGGTGACCGAGAACGGCAGCAGCGCGAGCATCCGCGCGCGGCGGATCGCGGTGGAGATCACGCGCTGCTGGCGCGCGCTCGCCCCGCTGATCCGGCGCGGGATCATCTTGCCGCGGTCGGTGATGAACGACCGCAGGATCTGCGGGTTCTTGTAGTCGACCTTATCGACGATCTCCTGGGACAGCAGCTTGCGCCGCGCGCCCGCGCCGCGGCCCTTGCCGCCGCGCCGGTCATCGCCGTCGCGATCGAGGCCCTCGTCGGGCGCGTCCATCCGGGTGGTCATGGCTTACTCCTTGTTCTCGGTGGGGGGCACGATGTTCGGCTCTATCGCGGGCACGTTGTCGAACTCGTCACCGCCGCCGAACTCGTCGTCGTCGTCGGACGACGACTCGTCCGAGCCGCGCGACAGGAACATGTCCTCCTCGTCGGCTGCGGTCTGCGCCGCCTTCTCGAACGAGCTGTCGTCGAGCTCGGTCGGGCGCGCGGTGACGTCGACGTCCTCGTCGACCTTGACCGTGAGGTAGCGGATCACCGAGTCGAGCATGCGCAGGTTGCGCTCGGTCTCCTCGACGACGCCGGGCTGGGCGAGGTACAGCCAGTACAGGTAGATGCCCTTGCGCTCCTTGGCGACCTCGTAGGCGAGCCGGCGCTTGCCCCAGTTGTCGATCTTGATGATCTTGCCGCCCATGCCCTCGATCACGCCCTTGATGCGGGTGTTGACCTCGGAGACGCCCTCGTTGGGCGTGTTCGGGCGCAGGATGTAGATGGTCTCGTATTCGCGGGCGGTGCCCGGCTTGTCGCGTAGCGACGCCAGTCGTGTCATGTGGTTCCTCGTGGGCAATGGGCCGTCCGGCAAGGAGATCGCCAGGCGACCGAGGGATGTGCGAGCGGGGGTCTATATCATGCCGCCGACCCGGAAGACGAGAGTTTCGGCCGCGCGTTGTGCTGGTTCATCGCCGGTCCGATGCCCCTGGCCAGGACGGTCTCGATATCCTCGCAACCGGCCTGGATCATGGCGGTCACCACCCCGGCCTGGTCCCGGGGAAAGTCGGACAGCACCCAGCCGGCCACCGCCTGCTTGTCGGCGCCCGGCGGCACCCGGGGGTCGCGGCCGACGCCCATCCGCAGCCGGGCGAACCCCCCGCCGCCGAGCTGCTCCGTGATCGAGCGCAGGCCGTTGTGGCCGCCGTGGCCGCCGCCGCTCTTGAGCCGGACCATGCCGAGCTCGAGGTCGATCTCGTCGTGGACGACCAGGATCGACGGCGGCTCGAGGCCGTGGAAGTCGGCGGTGCGCTGCACCGCGAACCCGGACAGGTTCATGTACTCCATCGGCTTGAGCAGCACGCAGCGCTCGCGGCCGCGCTCGGTGGTGACCACGCCCGCGGTGGTCTCGCCGCCGAGCTTGCCGGACTTCCAGGCCGGCAGGCCGTGCTTGGCGGCGAGCTCGTCGACGACCTGGAACCCGATGTTGTGGCGGTTGCGCGCGTACTTCGCACCTGGGTTGCCCAGGCCCACCACGAGCCACACGGCCGGCTACTTCTTGGCAGCGGGCTTGGCGCCGGGGGCCGCCTTGGCCGGGGCGGCGCCCTTGGCATCCTTGGCCGGGGCCGCGGCCTTGGCGTCCTTGGCCGGGGCGGCCGCGGCGGGAGCGGCACCGGCGGCCGGGGCGGCACCGGCGGCGGGGGCAGCACCCTCGGCGCCAGGAGCAGCCACCTCGGCGGCCTTCTCCTCCTCGGGCGCCGCGCAGGTCACGACCGCGAGATCGCGGCCGGTCACGCTGGCCACACCGGACGGCAGGGCGATCGCGCTGACGTGGATCACGTCGCCGATGTCGAGCGGCGAGACGTCGACCGTGAGCTTGACCGGGATGTCGTTCGGCTTGGCGCGCACGGTCAGGCTGCGCAGCACGATGCGGATCTGGCCGCCGTCGATCGCGCCCTTGGGCTTGCCGGTGAACTCCAGCGGCACCTCGGCGCGGACCTCCTTGTCGGGGTCGATCGCGAGCAGGTCGACGTGGGTGATGTCGTGGCGCAGCGCATCGATCTGGACGTCCTTGACCAGCGCGTGCAGCGCGCGCGGCGCGGTGCCGCCCTCGATCGTCAGGCTGATGACGGTGTTGCGCTTGCGGACCGGGTCGAGCGCGCTGCGCAGCTGCTTGACGTCGACGGTGATCGGAAGCGGCTCGATGCGACCCTCGACCGACGCCCCGTAGCAGACGCCCGGGACCTTGCCCTGCGCGCGAAGCTTGCGCGAACCGCCCTTGCTCGAGGGGCCGCGAAGCGAGACTGTGAGCTTTCCGACTTCCATGACGTTCTCCAATCGACCCATCGTGAAGGGGGCTAGACGAACAGACTGCTGATCGAATCACCGTGGTGGATGCGCTTGATCGCCTCGCCGAGCAGGCGACCGACGCTCTTGACCCGGACCTTGGTGCACCCCGCGCCGATCTCGGTGAGCGGGATCGTGTTGGTGACCACGATGTGCTGCAGCGGCGAGTCGTCGATCCGCTGCACCGCCTTGCCGCTGAACACCGCGTGGCTGGCGCACGCGCTGACGCTCGCGGCCCCGGCGTTGACGATCGCGTGGGCGGCGTTGGTCAGCGTCCCGGCGGTGTCGATGATGTCGTCGACGATCACCGCCTTCTTGCCGCGGACGTCGCCGACGATGTTCATGATCTCGGAGACGTTGGGCGCCGGCCGCCGCTTGTCGATGATCGCGAGCCCCGCGCCGAGCCGCTTGGAGAACGCGCGGGCGCGCTCGACGCCGCCGGCGTCCGGCGAGATCACGACGGTCTGCTCGCCGCCGAACCCCAGCACGCGGAGCTCGTCGATCAGCACCGGCATCGCGTACAGGTGGTCGAACGGGATGTCGAAGAAGCCCTGGATCTGGCCGGCGTGGAGGTCCATGGCCAGCGCGCGATCCGCGCCCGCCGCGGTGATCAGGTTCGCGACCAGCTTGGCGGTGATCGGCGTCCGCGGCTTGGCCTTGCGATCCTGCCGCGCGTAGCCGAAGTACGGGATGATCGCGACGATGCTGCCGGCCGACGCGCGCTTGAGCGCGTCGATCATGATCAGCAGCTCCATCAGCGCCTGGTTGGGCGGCGAGCAGGTCGGCTGGACCACGAAGCAGTTGACGCCGCGCACGTTCTCGCCCACCTCGACGTAGATCTCCCCGTCCGAGAAATGGGTCACGTCGGCCCGACCGAGCGGGATCTCGACGAACTTGCAGATCTCATCCGCGAGAGGGCGATTCGAGTTGCCCGTGAAGATCGATAGCGACTTCAACACCGCGATGCACCGGGTAGGACGGCGATCTAGCAGCCGCGGGCACGTCGCGTCAAGGGTCGAGAATCACTTCGCCGACGCTAACACCGCAGGATCACGCGGATCGCGAACCGCCGTCGGTGGAGGTCTGCCCGGTGAGCCGCAGTCCGAGCTGGCGGGCGCGGGCGACCAGCGCGTCGACCACCGCCGGTTCGACGGGGGTTGCCTCGTCGACCAGCATCACCGGAACGCCGTCGCGGATCGGGTAGCGCAGCCGCGACGCCGGGCACAGCAGGAACGCCTCGGTCTCGTCGCGATCCTCCTCGCCGCGCGGGAAGTAGATCAGCGGCTGCTTCGACTTGGGACAGACCAGGACGTCGAGGAGCGCATCGGCCAGCACGGGTACGTTCGTATCACGCGCCGGCCGCCGAGCACACTTCCCGACGCCTGCGCACCCACCTACTGGGTGAGCGCGCTGACCAGCTTGAACTCGACGCGGCGGTTCTTCGCCCGCGCGGCGTTCAGCTTGCCGCCCGTGAGGTCCTTGGGGCTCTCGACCGGGATCGTGTCGCCGAAGCCCTTGGAGGTCAGCCGCGACTCCTCGATGCCCTTGCCGACCAGATACGCCTTGACCGTGTCCGCGCGGGACTGGGACAGCGCCTGGTTGTCGGCGTACTTGCCGCCCGGCTTGAGCGGCTGATCGTCGGTGTGGCCCTGGATCTCCAGCTTGAGGTCGCCGAACTCCTTGAGCACCGCGACCGCCTTGTCGAGCGTCCCGTTCGAGCTCGCCTGCAGGGTCGCGTCGCCTAACTTGAAGTTGATGCCCTGGATCACGCCGGTGAACTGCTTGAGCTTGGCGGGGAGCTCGTCGGGGCAGCCGTCCTCGTCCTGGTAGCCGTTCTTGGTCTCGGGCTCGAGCGGGCACTTGTCCTGGGCGTCGGGCACGCCGTCGTTGTCGTTGTCGGGATCGGGGCAGCCGTCCTCGTCCTGGAACCCGTCCTTGTCCTCGGGCTCGTTCGGGCACTTGTCGGCGGCGCCGCGGATCCCGTCGTGGTCGGGATCGTCGTCGACCGGCGGCGGCGGCGGCTTGGGCGGCTGGCGTCCGAGCTCCTTGTAGATCGAGAGCAGGCCCTCGAAGTCCTCGGTGAAGCTGCTGTCCTTGCTGCTCGGCGGGAACAGCAGCCGGAGGTCGAGCCGCAGGCCCCAGCCATTGTCGACCCGGTACTTGAGGCCGGCGCCGACGAACAGCTCCGCGTCGGTGTCCTTGGCGATCTGAGCGTCGTTCTTGCTGCCGCCGTTGTCGACGATCGTCATCGCGCCGCCGCCGACCAGCACGAACGGGATCAGCTTGACGTCCGGGTTCTCGGCGCGGAACTGGGCGACGAACTGCGCGCGGTAGGCGATGTTCCACACGTCGAACGTGGTCTGGCGGGCCTCGCTCGGGATCACCCCGAACTCGCCCTCGACCCCGAACATCGGGGTGAAGAACACGCCGAGGCGGAGCCCGAACAGCGCGGAGTTCCGCTCGGAGTTGGCGTTGGGCACGTCGGCCACGCCCAGCTCGTTGTCGTGCGAAAAGAGGTGGATCCCCGCGGTCCCTCCGATCTCGACTTGGGCGTTCGCTGAGCTCGTCAGGCTCGCGAGCGCACCGGCGGTCCACGCAGCAACGAGGGTAGGTCGAAGCAAGCGATTCATGGCGCGACGTTCCTTTGCTGTCCGGCCCTGCCGGTTCGACCGCTTGCCAGAAAAACCGAGTGCGGCCGGGAAATCGTCCGCGTTCTTATCTCGCTTGCCGGATCGAATGCCAGTATGTGCGGCACCTTATGTTGCCGCCGGCCGGGGCGGTCAGCCCCGCGCCCTGCCCTCGAAATACGCCCTATTCACCTGTAATATCTCTGGAATTCTCTCCCTGCGAGCGCGCACGGCGGCGCGGGTCGCGGTGTAGCGCAGCGGCAGCTGCTCGGGGAGCGCGAGCGTCCGGGGCAGGTACAGCGTGGCGCACGCCGGTCCTCCGCCCGCCTTTCCAAACAGTTCGAACAGCGGGACGCGGTGCGTCATCAGGCCGAGCGCCTCCAGATCGGCGAGGAACGCCGGCGACACGCCGTCCGGCACGAGCACGCCGCTGCCGACCTGCCGCGAGTTGCCGGCGTACTGCTCCACCGCATCGTGCGCGGCGATCGCGACGATCCGGTCCTGCCCGAGGCCCGCCGCGACGAGGTCGGCGCCATCGCCGTACAGCCCGCCGCGGTGGTGGACCAGCACCGGCGGCCCATTCGTCGGGCGCGCTCCGAAGTGCACGGTGTCGCCGTGGAAGTGCGGGTAGATCAGCTCGGCGTAGATCCGGGCCGGCTCGGGGACGCCCGCGAAGTCGGCCGCGAACGCCACGCCGGCGCGCGAGCTGCGCGAGCTCTTGGGCGTGGTGTCCCGGTCGTAGTGCCCGGGGACCGCATGGGTCAGGACCACCCGGTCGCCGACCACCGCGACATCGGCCATGCCCTCCCAGCGATGCGGATTGTCGGCGATCGAGAGCGAGAGCCCGGCCGCGGCCGCGATCTCGCCGAGCAGCGCGCGGTAGTAGGCGGCCTCGGCGCGGCGATGCTCGAGCATGTTCGGCATCACCGCGCGCAGCGCGCCGCCGGCGATCGTCACCCACGGGCCGTTGGCGGCGAACACGCGGCCGGTCATCACGTCGTCGAGCCGGCCGACCACCTCGCGCGAGCCCGCCGGGCGGATCGCGCCATCGCCGTCGACCTCGAGCGCCGCGCAATCGAGCAGCGGGTCGTCGGCGGGCTCGAACTGGTACAGGGCGTCGCCGCCGCACGCGACGATCGCATCGAGGATCGACAGCCACTCGTCGTACGCGCGGCGCGGCGAGTAGGTGAGGTGGGCGACCTCGCTCTTGTAGTTGGCGCCCGCCTTGTTGACCGTCGCCGGGACCGGCGGGCGCACGATCAGGAGGTTGCCGTAGACGTCGGACAGCGCGCTCATCCCCCGGAGACTACCGGAAGCAATCGGGGCGTGGCGTGGCGCGTCGCGATGGCGCACACCGCGTCGACCCACGGCGCGGTGGCATTGAGCGACGGCACCAGCACGAGCTGCTCGCCACCGGCGGCGCGGAACTGCTCGCGGCCCCGGATCCCGATCTCCTCCAGCGTCTCCAGGCAGTCGGCGACGAACGCCGGGCACATCACCGCGAGCTTCTTGACCCCGCTGCGCGCGAGCCGGTCGATCAGGTGATCGGTGTACGGCTCGATCCACGGCGTCCGGCCCAGCCGCGACTGGAAGCACACGGTGTAGCGATCTGCGGCGATGGCGAGCCGTGACGCCAGCGCACGCGCGGTCGCGAACGACTGGGCGCGGTAGCAGTAGGGATTCCTGCCCTCGTCGCAGCAGGTCTCGCGCGCGAGGCACCCGGTGTCGCCGGGGTCGGACTTGCGGATCTGGCGCACCGGGAGGCCGTGGAACGAGAACAGCACGTGGTCGGGCGCGAGCTCGGCGAGCACCGGGCGCGCGACCCGTTCGAACGCCGTGAGGAACCCCGGATCGTCGTGGAACGCCGGGACGAAGTCGAGCGCCGGCACGTTCCAGCGCTCGCCGGCGAGCTCCATCACGCGCGCGACGGCGGTGCCGGTCGACGAGGTCGCGTACTGTGGGAACAGCGGGAACACGATGACCCGCTCGACGCCGCGCTCGGCGAACGCATGGAGCGCCACCCCGAGCGACGGCCGCCCGTAGCGCATCGCCAGCTCGACGTGCCACGCCGGGCCGAGCTGCGCGGCGACCGCGGCCGCGAGGTCCTGGGAGTGGAACATCAGGGGCGACCCACGCTCGGCATCCCAGATCGACGCGTAGGCGTGCGCCGACTTCGCGGGGCGGGTCGGCAGGATGATGAGGTTGAGCAGCAGCGCGCGCCCGAGCGCGGGGATGTCGATCACGCGAGGATCGCCGAGGAACTCGCGCAAATAGCGGCGGACCGCGGTCGGGGTCGGCGCGTCGGGGGTGCCGAGGTTGACGAGGAGAAGTCCGGTGGGCATGGCGTTCCGGGGGCCCGAGGTTCGACCAGTACGATGTTTTGCTCACGCCGAGAACTGGGGCGAGCGCAAAACCGCGAGCCTGGGCGCACGGCGCGAGCGATCCGGCCCAGGTCCAGCGCTCGGCGCCCGCCGGGTCGAGCCCGGTCGAACCGCGAACGCCGTCCGCACCGTCTGGCGTGCGTCAGGAAGCGCTGGCGGGCGCTCCAGCGCCGGTTCGACCGGCCTTGGAGGGGGGGACCCACAGGGGCGCAGAAGGGAGGCTTCCGGGAACGGAGGCGCGATTGTCAAGATGGGGACCGGGGGCCCTGATGGGTTTTCGACAAGGCCCCGGAACGACCCGGATCGGAGGGGCTGAATGGTCATCCAAGCCACCAAAAACCGAGCTCACGGGACTTAGCACTTAGTTTAATTATTACAGTTGGTTGAAAGATGACTTGGGCTTCCTGTTTGACCTGCTGGGCGGGGGCTGCATTATCCCAAGGTCATGGCTGGGTACCCGGGAAAACCACTGCCCAAGAAGCTGGGGATCAAGGCAGGCCACAAGGTCTGCCTGCTGAACGCCCCGGACAGCTTCGCACGCCACCTGGAGCAGAACGACGTCCGCATCACCCACGACCTGCGGCTGCCGCCGGTCGATGTGGTGGTCCTGTTCGTGGATCGGGTGGCCGACCTGGAGCGCCGGGTCGGGGACATCGTGGCACGTCTCCACCCACGGGGCGGCTTCTGGGTCGCGTTCCGTACCTCGGGGCGTGGCTCGGACATCACCGAGGACGTGGTGTGCCGGATCGCGCTCGCGGCCGGCATGGTGCAGAACAAGATGTGCGAGATCGACGGCAGCTGGTCGGGTGTGCGCCTGGTGCTTCGCCACGAGATCCGCGACGCGATCTCGTACCGTGAGGTGCCGCCGCCGCCGCCGCTGTCTCGCCGCGTGCGCCGGCCCACCGCCGCCGCGCGCCTGGCCCGGCTGTCGACCAGCGGCGCTGGCTCGACGCTGCGGCGCGCCCGCGCCCGCTCGACGAAGTAGCCGCGCGAGCGTGCGCCACGTCGCATGCCGGGGCAGCCTGCCGTCCATCAAGTAGCGGCAGGGACACGCAATTCTCGGAGCGCTGGAGTATGGTCCGCGCCATGTTTCGACTCGCCGTCGCGGCAGTGGTCGCCAGCGCCGCCTGCAACCAGACCGACAACGATCGCCCGGCGACGCTCCAGTACATCACCGAGGCGATTCTCCAGCCCAACTGCTCCCAGGACGTCTGCCACTCGTCGTACACCCGGACCAAGGGCTACGCGTTCGACACGGTCGCTGCTGCCCGGCAGTCGCTCAGCACGCCGGGCGTCGTCAACACCAGTGAGCCGGAGTCGTCGCTGCTCTACACGGTGCTGATCCGCCAGGTGAAGCGGATGCCCTACGACGCGCCGCTTCCCGACAAGGACATCGAGCTGATCCTGCGGTGGATCATGGGCAGCGCGCAGACCGACCTGGACCTCAACCCATGACCTCGGCCATGACCTCGGCCATGACCTCGGCCATGACCCCGCGCACGGCCTCCCTGACGCCGGCGCTCAGCCTGGCGGCGCTCACCGCGGCCGCGATGCTCGCCGCGCTGGCCGGCACGGCCGAGGCGTACCCGCAGTTCCAGCTCAGCCGGGATCAGACCTGCACCGGCTGCCATGTGTCCCCTGCGGGCGGCGGTCTGCTCAACGAGAACGGGCTCGCCGCCGCTGAGACGATCTCGCAGTTCGGGACGGCTCCCGAGTTCTTCTACGGCAAGATCCCGCGGCCGGACTGGCTGATGCTGGGCGGCGATCTGCGCGGAGCGAGCGGGTACGTCCAGTCGCCCGAGCAGCTGCTCGCGAGCTTCCCGATGCAGATCGAGGCCTACGGCCGGGCAACGTTCGGCAGGCTCTCGCTGCAGGTCGACCTCGGCGCGCGCGAGTCGCAGTTCGGCAACGAGGCGGCGACCCACATATGGTCCCGCGAGCACTACCTCACGTGGCAACAGAAGCCGGGGGAGAACACCGGGCTATACGTGCGCGTCGGGCGGTTCATGCCGGTGTTCGGGCTGCGCCTGGCCGAGCACCTGACGTACATCCGGCGCTGGGGCGGCACGCCGCTCTACGGCGAGACCTACGGCGCCGCGGTCGAGTACATCGACCCCAGGTTCGAGGTCCACGCGACCGGGTTCATCAAGGATCCGATCTTCGACAGTCCGGAGCACTCCAGCGGCGGGGCGGTGGTCGGCGAGCTCCGGCT
>DATAPF010000305.1:0-8539 GCA_036265355.1 Kofleriaceae bacterium
ACGACCCTGCCCGGTCCGACCGCTACGAGATCGACCCCGCGCGGGCCGCAACCGCTGGCATCGCCAACGTGACCGCCACCTGCCTGGAGCTTCTCGGCCTGACCCCGCCCGACGACCTGGAGCCTTCCCTGCTGAGGTTTCGATGACGACAGACTCCGATCGCCCCGACGACGACCGCCCCGCCGCACCCGCGGTGGTATCCCCGACCTCCGCGCCGCGCTGGCGACATGCGCCGACCGACGGCAGCACCAAGGCGCTGATCGGCGTCCTGCTCGCCGGGATCGCCGGCATGGTGATCTTCCTGTTCGTCCACGTGTCCAAGGACGGCCGGATCCATCCCGGCCCGACGGCGGCGCACGCCGGGTGCAAGCGCGGCCAGGCCGACTGCCTGCCCGAGGTCAACTACACCGACACCGCCGGCGTGGCCTACAAGCGCGATCAGCTCGCCGGCAAGGTCGTGCTGGTCAACTTCTGGGCGACCTGGTGCCACCCCTGCCAGAGCGAGATCCCGGCGCTGTCCCACGTCTATGACAAGTACAAGGCCAGGGGCGTCGTGTTCCTCGGCGTGATGACCGACAACGCCGACAGCCAGCAGCTGCTCAACTTCCAGTCCGACTACGAGATGAGCTACCCGGTGGTGCGCGCCAACTCCGACCTCATGGTCTCGTTCAACTATCCCGACGCGCTGCCGACGACCTTCATCTACGACAAGGGCGGCAAGCAGGTGTTCAGCCACGTCGGCGCGGTGCGCGAGGCCGACCTCGACTCGCTGCTCGGGCAGCTGGTCGCGCAGAACTGACGAGCCCCTGCCCGCGGGCGATCACAGGACCTCGGCGATGTCCGAGGGTGCGAACAGGCCGAACAGTCCGCCGGTATGGAGGAAGGCGATCGCGCTGCCGAACCGGCTCGGGTCGGCGGCGAGCTCGGTGACCATGCCGTGGAACGCCTTGCCGGTGTAGACCGGGTCGAGCACGATGCCATCGCTGCGGCACACGTCGCGGATCGTGGCGAGCTCCTCGGGGCGGCTCTTGGCGTAGCCGCGGCCGACGTGGCCGTCGACGATGTCGATGTCGGCCTCGGTGACGTGCGCGCCGAGCTGCCAGCGCGCCTCGGCCTCGGCGCAGATCCGGCTGATCACGTCGACGAAGTAGGCGCGGTCGTCGCAGACGTTGATCGCGGCGAGCCGGATGCCGCGCTCGGCGAAGCCGAGCAGCTTGGCGCCAAGGATCAGGCCCGCGGCGGTGCCGCCCGAGCCGCACGCGTAGACCACGGTGACCGGCTGGTCGGGCGATGCGATGCCGGCGAGGTCGTCGGCGAGCTCGTGCGCGGCGCGCAGGTAGCCCCAGCTGCCGAGCGCGTTCGAGCCGCCCTCGGGGATGACGTAGGGCCGATCGCCGGCGCGCCGGACCCGGTCGGCGGCCTCGGCGAGCAGCTGGGTGCGATCGCGCCACGCCGCCCGCGAGATCCACTGCAGCTCGGCGCCGACCAGCCGATCGAGCAGGATGTTGCCGGTCGCCGCCGGCGGGTTCTCCGGATCGTCGGTCCGCAGGATCAGGATGCTGCTCAGGCCGAGCTGCGCGGCGGCGAACGCGGTCGCCCGCGCGTGGTTGGACTGCTCGCCGCCGCACGTGATCACGTGGGTCGCGCCCTCGGCGACCGCCTCGGCCATCAGGTACTCCAGCTTGCGGACCTTGTTGCCCATCAGCTCGCTGCCGGTCTGGTCGTCGCGCTTGACCCAGATCCGGAAGCGCTCGGCCTCGCCGCGCGGTCGATCGGTCTGCCCGTGGCGCAGCCAGTGGCCGCGGGTCGGCAGGTTGGCGAGCCGCACGCGGGGCGGCTCGCGCTCGTGGAGCGGTTCGATCATGCGGTGAATGTAGACGACCGGCCGCGCCGCTGCGCTGCGATCGCCCGAAACATGACGCCCGCTGCGGGCGTGTTAGATCGAGGGGGTGAAGCGCAGCGCAGCAACCCACGCGCGGATCGACGGAGTGCGCCGGTGTGCCCTGGGGCGCGGTCCCGGCGTCCTCGGGATCCTTCTCGGCCTCCTGCTCGGCATCGTCCTGTCGCTCGCGTCGGGCGGCCGCGCCGCCGCCAAGGCGTGGCCGACGCCGGCCGCCGGTGACTCGGCGTCGGGCGGCCCCGAGATCGTGTTCACGTTCGACGATGGCCCCAACCCGAAGACCACGCCGCTCGTGCTCGATGCGCTCGCCCGGCACCACATCCACGCGGTGTTCTTCCTGGTCGGCGAGATGGCCGCGAACCGCAGCCCGCGGGTCACCGCGATCCTGCAGCGGATCCTGCGCGACGGCCACGTCATCGCGAGCCACACCATGAAGCACCACGACCTGTGCCGCGTGTCGGAGCCGGCGGCGGTCGCCGACATCGACGACGGCAAGGCCGCGGTCGAGCAGGCGGCCGGCGTGCCGACCGCGTGGTTCCGTGTGCCGTTCGGCGTGCGCTGCCCCCGGCTCGAGCGCATGCTCGAAGAGCGCCACCTCACGCACTTCCACTGGGACCTCGATCCCCAGGAGTGGAAGCACAACGACGCCGCCCGCGCGGTCCGCTACGTCACCGGCGAGCTCGACCGCGCCTCCGGCCGCGAGGTCCTGCTGATGCACGACATCAAGCGGGCGACGACCCGGGCGCTGCCCGAGATCCTGGACTGGATCGACGCCGAGAACGCGCGGCGCGAGAAGTCGCACAGGAAGCCGATCCGGATCGTCGATGCCCCCGCGCTCGCGGTCGAGCGGCTGCCCCGGGGGCTCGCCGGCTGGCTCGGCGACGCGACCGCCGGGGCCCGCGCGCTGCCCGCCGCGCTGGCCAGCGTGCTGCCCTAGAGAGGGATAGACTAGTCGCGTGGGTCAAGAGGCCACGATCACCAGCATCTCGATGGGCGTCGCCGAGGCCGCGCCCGGCGAGCGCGGGCGCCCGCAGCTGGTGCAGATCGCGATCTGCGACGTGCCGGGGGAGCCGTCGTCGCGCCACCTGCTGGACGAGGTCGACGAGGTGCGGTTCGGGCGGGGCGAGCGGTCGGCGGTGCGGACGCTGGTCGACGGCCGGCGCGTGCTGGAGCTCCGGATCCCCGATCGCCGGATGTCGGCCGACCACGGCCGGCTGGTGCGCGGGCCGTCGGGCTGGGTGCTCGACGATCCGGACTCCAAGAACGGTGCGATCGTCGGCGGGACGATCACCCGCCGCGCGATGATCGGCGACGGCGCGGTGGTCGAGCTCGGCCACAGCTTCTTCGTGTTCCGCGAGGCGCCGGTCGAGGCCGGCGCGGCGGCCGACGTCGGCGACGCCGCGCTCCCCGGCGGCGCGCCGGCGCTGCAGACCTACGACGGCGCGCTCGCCGATCAGCTCGCGACGCTCGGCCGGATCGCGCCGACCGAGGTCTCGGTGCTGCTGCAGGGCGAGACCGGCACCGGCAAGGAGCTGGTCGCCCGCGCGCTGCACGACCTGTCCGGCCGGCGCGGCGCGTTCGTCGCGGTCAACTGCGGCGCGCTCCCCCCCAGCCTGATCGAGGCCGAGCTGTTCGGCCACCGCCGGGGCGCGTTCACCGGCGCGGTCGGCGAGCGCCTGGGCCTGGTGCGCAGCGCCGACGGCGGCACGCTGTTCCTCGACGAGGTCGGCGAGCTCCCCGCCGCATCCCAGGCCGCGTTCCTGCGCGTGCTGCAGGAGCGCGAGGTCGTCCCGGTCGGCGTCGACCACCCGGTCAAGGTCGACGTCCGGCTGTGCGCCGCGACGCTGCGCGATCTCGAGGCGCTGGTCGACAGCGGCCAGTTCCGCCGCGACCTCTACGCGCGGCTGTTCGGCCTGACCATCGCGCTGCCGCCGCTGCGCCAGCGCCGGGTCGACCTCGGCCTGTTGACCCGCCGGCTGCTCGCGCGGATCCCGGGCGGCGCGGACGTCCGGCTGTCCCCCGCCGCGCTGCGCGCGATGCTGCGCCACGACTGGATGCTCAACATCCGCGAGCTCGAGAAGGTGCTGACCACCGCCGTCGCGCTGGCGACCGAGGGGGCGATCGAGGCGACCCACCTGCCCGAGGCGCTGCGCCGCGGGCCGGGCCCGGGACCCGCACCCGCCGGAGCCGCGCCCGCCGGGTCCACCCCACCGGCTGCCGCCGCGGCTCCGCCCCCCGCCGGCCGCGACCGGCAGGACGAGCTGCGCGATCAGCTGGTCGGCCTGTTGACCGTGCACGAGGGCAACGTCGTCGCGGTCAGCCGCGCGCTCAACACCCGCCGCGCCCAGGTCTATCGCTGGCTCCGGCGGTTCGGGCTCGAGGTCAAGACGTTTCGCCGCTGACCCCCGGCGGGTGAGCCGGGCGAGCCGCGGCGGCGCCGGCCGTGGTACGGTGGGAGGCGTCGGGGCCATGTTTCGGATTCGCCAATCGTATCGGGAAGATGTCGAACAGGTGCTGGCGGTCGCCGAGCACCTCGACACCGTCAACCTGCCCGCCGAACGCGGCCACATCGAGAAGATCCTCGAGCTGTCGGACAAGTCGTTCGCCGAGGCCGTGCCGGTCGTCGAGCGCGAGTTCCTGTTCGTGCTGGAGGACCTGTCGGCCAGGCGGATCATCGGCACGTCGATGATCTACGCCCAGCACGGCACCAAGCGGGCGCCGCACATCTTCTACCGGGTGGAGAACGACGAGCGCTACTCGGTGACGCTCGACCGCCACTTCGTCCATCCGACGCTGCGCATCGGCTACAATTACAATGGACCGACCGAGATCGGCGGGCTGATCCTGCTGCCGCAGTACCGGCGGAACAGCGAGTCGCTCGGCAAGGCGCTGTCGTACGTCCGGCTGCTGTTCATCCGGATGCACCGGCCGTGGTTCCGCGGCCACGTGCTGTCCGAGCTGCTGCCGCCGCTCGAGTCCGACGGCACGTCGCGGCTGTGGGAGGCGCTCGGCCGCAAGTTCACCGGCCTCAGCTACCAGGAGGCCGACCTGCTGTCGAAGGACAACAAGGAATTCATCCACGCGCTGTTCCCCGACGATCCGATCCACACCGAGCTGTTGCCCGACGACGTCCGCGCGATCATCGGCCAGGTCGGCCCGGACACCAAGGTGGTCGAGCGCATGCTGCGGCGGATCGGGTTCGACTACGCCGACCAGATCGATCCGTTCGACGGCGGCCCGCACTTCGTCGCCCGGACCGACGACATCACGCTGGTCCGCGAGGCGCGCGAGATCGCGGTGACCACGGTCGAGCACGCCGACGGCGAGCGGCCGTGGGCGGTGCTCGCGATCGAGACCGCCGGCGCGCGGCCGGCGTTCCGCGCGGTCGGCACCCGCGTGATCCCGATGGCGGCGGATCGGATCGGCATCACCGACGATGCGCGGCGGCGGCTCGGCGTCGAGGACGGACAGCGGGTGTGGCTGTGCTTCGGCTGACCGCGCGCGCCGCGCTGGCAGGGCTGGTGCTGGCGACCGGGGCCGCGCTCGCCGCGCCGGGCCGCCTGGTGACCGCGCCCGCCGGGTGGCGCCCGGATCCCGAGCAGCAGGCCGAGCTGGCGCAGCGATTCGCGGTGGTGGCGCACTTCGGCGGCCTGGCGGCGACCACCGCGGCCGAGGTCCACGTCCCGCCGCGGTCCAGCGTCGCGCTGTGCGCAACCCGTGCGACCGCGGTGCTGCCCGATGCCGCGGCCGCCGGCCCCGCCGCCCGCGCCGCGCTCGACGAGCTGCGCGCCACCCCGCGGCGGGCGGTGCTGATCGGCGCGGCGGCCGAGGAGATGTACTGGCAGGAGCGGGTCGAGCCCGACACCCGGCAGGTCACCGCGATCCTGCACTGGCGCGAGCCGGTGACCCACACGGTGGGCAATGCGCGGATCGTCATCGCGAGCGACGGCCGGCGGATCGCGGCGGTCACCGGCGAGTGCCTGGCGGGCCCGGGCGGCGAGCTCGCCGCGTCCAGCGCGTGCATGGATCAGCTCGCCTCGCTCGATCCCGGCATCGCGCCGGCGGATCGGGTCGCGCTCGCGCCGGCGCCGCCGGAGCCAGCGAGCGCGCCGGCGACCGCGGCCGGACCCGCCACCGCGGCGGAGCCGCCCACGATGGCGCCGCCGCCCGACTCGCAGCAGCCGCCGCCGCGACTCGACGACGGGGCGCGGATCAGGCTGCCACCGATCGTGATCCCGCAGGATCGCCCGGCCGCCGATCGCCGCCCGGTCTACTTCGGCGCCGGACTGATCGTGCTCGCCGTGGCGTTCTGGTGGAACCGTCGCCAGCGGGATCGGTTCTCGCGCAGCGAGACCGAGGACGGCACCGCGCCGCGCCGCGGCCGCGACCGGCGCGCTGCCGCCCGCGACGCCGACGCCGACGCCGACGACCTCCACGCCGCCGCCCGCGGCGATGAACCGGCGCCGCCCGATCGCCTACCCCGGAAGTCCAGCCCATGACCGACACCGCGCTCGAGCCGATCCTGATCGTCGACGACGAGAAGAACATCCGCCGGACCCTGCGCATGGTCCTCGAGGGTGAGGGCCACGTCGTCCACGAAGCCGGCTCGATCGCCGAGGCCAGCGCGGTGCTCGAGCGCGACCCGATCGACCTGATCCTGCTCGACGTCAAGCTCGGCGACGACAACGGCCTCGACCTGCTGCGCACGCTCAAGGCGCGCGGCGAGGACGGCATGTCGCCCGTGACCTCCGAGATCCCGGTCGTGATGATCTCCGGGCACGCGACGATCGAGGACGCGGTGGCGGCGACCCGGCTCGGCGCGTTCGACTTCATGGAGAAGCCGCTCGATCGCAACCGCGTGATGGTGACCGCGCGCAACGCGCTCGAGCGCCGCCGGATGTGGCGCGAGGTCCACGACCTGCGCCGCGCGGTCGACGCGCGCTGGGAGCTGCTCGGCGGGACGCCGATCATGCTCGAGCTGCGGCGGCAGATCGCCAAGGTCGCGCCGACCCGCAGCCGCGTGCTGGTCACCGGCGACAGCGGCACCGGCAAGGAGCTGATCGCGCGCGCGATCCACCGCAACAGCAGCGTGTCGGCCGGGCCGTTCGTCAAGGTCAACTGCGCGGCGATCCCGCCCGAGCTGATCGAGAGCGAGCTGTTCGGCCACGAGCGCGGCGCGTTCACCGGCGCGATCGCCAAGAAGCGCGGGCTGTTCGAGGTCGCCGACGGCGGCACGATCTTCCTCGACGAGATCGGCGACATGGCGCAGTCCGCCCAGGCCAAGGTGCTGCGCGTGCTGCAGACCGGCGAGTTCACCCGGGTCGGCGGCGAGAAGAGCCTGCGCACCGACTGCCGGGTCGTCGCCGCGACCAACCGCGACCTCGAGCAGATGGTCAAGGACGGCACGTTCCGCGAGGACCTGTACTTCCGGCTCAACGTCATGCCGATCCGCTCGCCGGACCTGCGCGAGCGCGCCGACGACATCCCGCTGCTGGTCGAGTCGTTCGTCCGCGAGTGCTGCGACGAGAACGGCGTCGGCTACAAGCCGATCGACGAGCCGGTGTTCGACCGGCTCAAGCTCTACGACTGGCCGGGCAACGTGCGCGAGCTGCGCAACGTGGTCGAGCGGCTGGTGATCATGTCCGACGACATGATCCGCGAGAAGGACCTGCCGCCGTACCTCGGCGGCCCGCGCCCGCCGGGCCAGGCGCGCATCACGGGGCCGCAGACCGCGATCGACCTCGGCCGCTACGCCGGCAAGAGCCTGCGCGAGTTTCGCGAGGAGGTCGAGTCCGAGTTCATCCGGATCCGGCTCGCCGAGTTCGACTGGAACATCTCGCGGACCGCGCAGGCGCTCGGCATCGAGCGCACCAACCTGCACAAGAAGCTGCGCGCGCTCGGCATCCACCGCGGCGAGGGCGCCGGCGGCGACCATGACTAGGAGGTTGCAGGGCGTGGCTCCGGGAGAACGCGAACACGCGAGACTCGCCGTGGGCTGCTGCGCGGATGGGCGTCGGAGCCGCGCCCGCCGAATCACCACCGGCGCCTGTGCGGACGGCGCGAGGTATGTGCGGGGGCAACACCTGCCAATCCTAATCACGGTCGCGGCGTCCGACCCCATCCTGCTCGCGGCCGCCCACGGCGAGCTCGCGTTGGCGTCTCGCGATCGCCCCCATGGCTGTCCAATCTGGGGCAGATCCTATGGGCTACACACTGCTCGCGGCAGCTGACGTGCGCGGTCCGGCGGTCCTCGCGCTGCTCGCCGCGGCGGCGCTCGCGGGCGTGGCCTCCGGCGCCCCCGAGCGCGCCGCCGTGCTCGATGCGCTGAGCTCGGAGGACCGCGGCCGCCTCGAGCGCGCGGTCGCCGCGGTCGCCGCACCCGGCGACGCCGACCCCGACGTCCTGTTCGCCGCGGCGCGCGCGTGCGAGGACAAGCTCGGCGATCCGGGCCGCGCGGTCGCGCTCTACGACCGGATCGCCGGCGAGTATCCGTCGGCGCGGGTCGCCGCCGCGGCCGTGCGCCGGGCCGCCGCGCTGCGCGCGCTGATCGGCCCGCACGGCGAGACCGCGGCGCTGGCCGGCGAGCTCGCGCAGCTGATCGCGCACGCCGACGCCACGCCGGCCGGCGAGGTGATCCGG
>DATAPF010000306.1:0-6159 GCA_036265355.1 Kofleriaceae bacterium
ATCCCCAGGCACAGCCCGCCGCCCAGCAGGATCCCGTCGGGCCGGGTCAGGCAGACCAGCCCGAGCAGCAGCCCGGGGCCGAGCATCGCCGACGGCCGCCGCGCCCCGTCCAGGGCAGGTAGACACAGCACCACCGCCCACGCCAGCAGCCCGACGAGCAGCGGCTGCTCCAGCCCGCCGATCGCCCACGCGTCGATCGGCCCGGTCAGCGCGAACCCCAGGACGATCGCGAGCAGCGCCGCTGCCTGCGCGACCGACCGCACCGCGGCGGTCCAGGCGATCGCGCAGATCGCCGCGGCATGGCCGGCGAGCCCGAGCAGCCGCGCCGCCGTGATCGGATCGAGGCCCAGCGCGTGCAGCCCCGCGCACGCGATCACCCACAAGAGGTTCGAGTAGCCCTCGACCCGATCGCCATCGGTCCAGGTCAGCCCGTGCCCGGCGACCAGGCGCTTGACGTAGCGCAGCGAGATCAGCGCGTCGTCGGCGATGAACGGCCAGTAGCGCGACGCGCGCCACACCAGCACGGCCACGCCGATCACCGCGATCGCGACCTTGAGCGAGGCGGCCCGGACAGCGGGCCGCGGCGGCGAGGGCGGCGCGGACATCGAGGCCCGGGACAATACAGCCACCCGCCGCACCCGCAAAGCCGCTCAGATCTCGTGCGGCATCGGCCGGCGCGGCGCGCGGAAGTAGCGCAGCGGCGAGTACGGGCCGAAGTTCGACACCCGCGACGTATAGAGGTCGGCGTAGTCGTTGACCTGCTCGCCGAACCGCGAGTTCTCGTTGCCCTCGCGCAGGCACGAGCCCCAGTGCGGGTTGTACGCGCGGTCGACGCGGTCCTCGAGCGAGTCGACCTCGGCGTCCATCAGCTCGGCGCGGTCGCGCAGCGCATCGAGCGACTCGCGGGTCACCCGGCGCGCCTCCTCGAGCCGGGTCCGCACCGGGGGCGCGGTGGCCGTGTCGTCGAGCAGCCGCTGGATCTTCTTGAGCCGCAGCGACTGGTAGTCGATCTCGGACTCGAGGTTGCGGTGGCGGCGGTCGAGCAGGTCGAGATCCTTGATCTGGGCCTCGAGCCGGTCGCTGACCGAGATCTCGCGCTCGAGCTCCTGCAGCACCATCGCGGTGCGCCACATGTGCTGCTTGCGCAGCCGCAGGATGTCGCCGTAGATGTGGTCGCCGATGTAGAGCACCTGCTCGCCCTTGATCCCGGTGAGCTGCTCGAACGCGATCACGTTGCCGGCCTGGTAGACCTTGTCGCGCGCCAGGTGCTTGATCGCCTCGCCGTTGCCGTTGCCGACCGCCGCGCCGGTCGCGGGATCGATCTGGACGAACGGCCGCAGCTCGTTGAAGAACGCCGGCTTGCCGGCGGCGACCATCACGATGTCGAAGTAGTTGCGCCACGACGGGTAGGCCTTGCGCTCGCCGTCGAGCAGGTAGCTCATCACGCTCGCGGTGTAGTCGTAGAGCGAGTTGGTGAGCAGGAACAGCTTCTTGCCCGAGCTGCGGAACTTGTGCAGGGTCTCGCCGAGCAGCGGGTCCTTGATGATGAACGCGCCGAGGTCGGCCTTGATCACGCTCTTCAGCGTGTCGTCGCGATGGGCCTCGTCGATCGCGGTCCGGATGTCGCTGAACAGCTTGTTGTAGTCGACCGTGGCGCCCTGGCGGTCGTGCCAGTCGACCAGCGTCAGGTACATCACCGCCTCGGGCAGCGCGAACAGGGTGTCGATCCACTCGTAGCGGTCGCTCGACAGGTTGATCTTCTCGTTGCGGTAGATCGCCTTGCGCTCGTCGTGGCTGACCTCGCGGAACCCGTGGTAGCACCGGCCGACGTACGAGTGGCGGTCGGCCTTGAACACGTTGCCGTACTTCTTGTCGACGACCAGGCCGCGGATCGCCCACCGCGGGTCGTACGTCAGCTGCAGGATGTCCGGAGCGTAGCCGTGCTTGTCGACCAGCTTCTGCAGCGTGAGCTCCATCGACAGCTGCTCGAGCCGGTCCTGGTGGTACAGCGCGAGCGTGTAGTCCATGTCGAACCCGATCATCTCGATCGTGTCCATGCGCAGGTTGCGGTTGCAGAACACGCGGTTCTTGCGGGCCACATCGATCTCGGTCGTGGTGTCCCCCAAGAGCACGCCGAGCTGCGGATCGACGTCCGTGGCCGTTCCGACCATTCCGGCCAATTGTAGCTCGCCTGGGATACATTCGGGACATGGTCTTGACCCCCGCGTGGAACCGTCCGTCCGAGCCGTTCGCCGAGCTGATCTCCGCGGCCGCCATCGCCGCCCGGGTCGCCGAGCTCGGGGCCCAGATCACGGCGGACTATGCGCCGCTGTCACGCACCACCGACGTCGTGGTGGTCGGCGTGCTCAAGGGCTCGGTGATCTTCCTGGCCGACCTGGTGCGTCAGATCGCGGCCCCGGTGTACCTGGAGTTCATCGGCATCTCTTCCTACGGCGACGCGACGGTGTCGTCCGGCGTGGTCCAGATCACCCAGGACCTGTCGCGGCCGGTCGAGGGCAAGCACGTGATCGTCGTCGAGGACATCGTCGACACCGGCCACACCGTGCACTACCTGCTCGAGAACCTGGCGACCCGCCGGCCGGCCAGCATCAAGCTGTGCGCGCTGCTCCACAAGCCCGACCGGTCCGAGCGGGAAGTCAAGGTCGATTACCTTGGCTTCACGATCCCCAACAAGTTCGTCGTGGGCTACGGCCTGGACGTCGCGCAGCAGTTCCGGAACCTACCGTTCATCGGCTACGTACAGGGGCCATGAACGCCGAAGGGCTGCACAAGCTCCCCGCCGCGCTGTTCGAGATCGGCAAGCTGATCGGATCGGAGCTCGACCCCGGCATCCTGCTGTCGCGGATCGCCGAGCTGGTCTGCCAGCTGCTCGGCGCCCGGGCGTGCTCGGTGATGCTGCTCGACGCCGACCGCAACCGCCTGCTCGCGAGGGCGGCCTACGGCGTGCGGACCGAGCGCATGCAGTCGCTGTCGTTCCGGGTCGGCGAGGGCGTCGCGGGCTGGGTCGTCGAGCGCGGCGAGCCGGCGCTGATCGCCGACGTCGCCGCCGATCCGCGGTTCGTCGTGCTGCCCGGCAACCAGACGCCGATCGCGTCGATGCTGTGCGTGCCGCTGATCGCGCGCGGCCAGCGCGTCGGCGTGGTCACCGCGACCAGCGAGCGGACCGCTGCGTTCGACGCCGACCACCTCGAGCTGGTCCGGTTCATCGCCCGGACGATCGCGCTCGACATCGAGAACGTGCGGCTGCACCGGGTCGCGGTGACCGACCCGCTGACCGGCGCGTTCAACCGCGAGTTCCTGGTCCAGCGGCTGCCCCAGGAGATCGCCGCGGCGCGCGACCTCGACCGCCCGCTGTCGCTCGCGCTGGTCGACGTCGACCGCTTCAAGGCGGTCAACGATTGCCACGGCCACCACGTCGGTGACGCCGTGCTCACCGAGGTCGCCCGCCGGCTGCGCGGCGCGATCCGCGGCGGCGACCTGCTGGTCCGCTACGGCGGTGAGGAGTTCCTCGCGGTGCTGCCCAAGGCGGACGCCGGGCGGGCCTGGGAGGTCGGCGAGCGGATGCGCCAGCGGGTGTCGGAGCGAGCGTTCGATGTCGGCGATGGGATCGCGCTGCTGTTGCGGGTGTCGGTCGGCGTGGCGCAGTGGCGCTCCGGCGAGCTGATGCCCGGGCTGATCGAGCGCGCCGACGCCGCGCTCTACGGCGCCAAGGATCGCGGCCGCAACCGCGTCGAGGTCGCGCCGTGACCGAGGGCGGCGCCGGCGGCGGCAAGCCACCGGATCGCCCGGATCGCCACGACCCCGACGAGGCGATGTACCGCCCGGCCTCGAGCACCGGCTGGGACGACGAGCCGCCCGCGAAGCCGGCAGCGCCCCCGGCCGCCGCGACCACGACCGACGCACCCCTGGCCGCCGCGGCGCCCTCGCCACCGCCATCGGGGTCGTCATCCGCTGCTCCGCCGGCCGCACCGGCCGCCACCGCCCCAGCATCGGCACCGGCCGCCACCGCGCCGTCATCGGCCACGACCGCGCCGACAGCGGCACTACCTGCGCCCGCGCCGGCCACCGTTCGGCCGACGACGCCGGCAGGTCCGTGGCCGGCGATTCGATCGACGTCTCCACCGCCGGGCGTGTCGTTTCCGGTGTTCGTCCCGAGCACGAAGCCCGGCGCCCCGGCGACCCCGGCGCCCGCGGCCGCGCCGTCCGCCAGCGCGTCGCCCAACGATCGCGCACTGCCCGCTGCCGCGTCCGGTGAGCGCGCCGCGCCGCCCGGTGATGCCGACCGCGACGACGCCGACCGCGACGACGAGCCGCGCCCGCGCCGCAGCCTGGGCACGTTCCTGCTCGCCGCCGCGCTCGCGATCGGAACCGCCGGGATCGCGGTGGCCGTGCTGCTCGGCTACCTCAACAGCGATCGCTACGTGCTGGCCTGCGAGCCCGATCGCGCCGTCCCCGAGCAGGGCCGCGGCTTTCCGCCGTGGGGCACGCGCGCGCTGACCGGTGCGGCGTGGCGGCCGGTGAAGATCGCCCCCGAGACCCGCTGCCAGCCGCACGAGACCGACGACGCGCTGGTGCTGCAGCGGGTGTTCCTCGCGATGGTGCTCGACCAGGCGACGGCGCTGCTCACCGCGCGCGAGGTCAACCGGGTCGACGATGCCGAGGCGCTGCTCCAGCAGGCGCTGCTGTTGACCCGGCCCGCCGAGCGCGAGTCCGAGCCGCTCGCCCGCCAGCGCGGCGAGCAGCACGAGGAGATCGAGCGCCTGCTCGGCGACGTCGCGTTCTGGCGCGGTCAGGCCAAGGTGCACGACGCGCTGACCGCGCTCGGCGACGCGGCCCGGCTGTTCGACACCGCCGTCGCCCGCCACCCGCGCCACGTCCTGGACGCGGCGGCGTGGGCCGCACGCGCGCGCACACTCGCCGACCAGCTCCACGCCGGATCGGCCGCGCCCGCCGCAAGCCCGGCGGCCCCGCTGTCGCCCGCACCGCCTTCGTCGGCCCCGGCGCCCTCACCCGCTCCCGCGGCAACCACCGGCTCGGCCGGGTCTGCCAGCGTCCCCGCCGGCGCCGCGCCGCCCGCCGAGCTCGACCGTCCGCCGCGCTCGCCACCGCCGGCCACGCCACCGCCCGACGCCGGCACGCCGACCGGCGGTGTGCTGCTGTGATCGCGGTGCTGTGATCGCGGCAAGCTCGCCGTGACCCGGTGGCTGGCTCGCCGGCGCGATCGTCCTCACCGACCCCGGCAGCTCGTCCCAGGAAGCCGAGCTCGAACGCCGCCATCGCGGCGCGCTGTGATCGCAGGTAAGAATGCGCAATGGTTGCGCCCCTTCCGTGGCGCCCTTGAAAATCCCAGGAAATCCCGGTATTTCTCCAGCTGACTCGCGAGCGCTGCGCGCGCACGGCGTCGACGAAAGGAGTGGCTCACCGAGACATGTCGCCGACCGGCCACGACATGCAGACGTTCGGACTGGGGCAGGACGCAGCAGCCGGATCCCGGCCTGCGATCGTCGGCATTGGCGCGGCGGCCGGTGGGCTGGAGGCGCTCGAGGCGCTGACCCGGCGGCTGACCGGGAGCGGCCTGGCGTTCGTCATCATGGAGCGCATCTCGCGCAGGCGTCCGGCGCTGGCCGACATCCTGGCGCGCCACGCCGCGCTGCCGGTCATCACCGCCGAGGACGGCATGCCGGTCGAGGCCGATCACATCTACGTCGCACCGCACCGCACCGAGATCGCGATCCGGCACGGCGTGCTGCGGCTCGGCGAGGCGCGGCCGGGACACCCACAGCCGATCGATGCGATGCTCTACACGCTGGCCGCCGACCTCGGCAACCGCGCGATCGGCGTGGTCCTGTCGGGTGCCGGCGACGACGGCACGCTCGGCCTGCAGGCGATCCGGGAAGCCGACGGGATCGCGTTCGTCCAGGATCCGTCGACCGCGCGCCGGCCGGACATGCCGCGCAGCGCGCGCCACGCCGGGGTCGCCGACTTCGTGCTGCGCCCCGAGCAGATCGCCGAGGAGCTCATCTGGCTGTCCCAGCACCCGTACATCGCCGCCCGGCGCCAGCAACGGCTCGACGACGATACCCGCAACCGGCTGTTCCTCCTGATGCACCGCGCGTTCGGCGTCGACTTCGCCGGGTA
>DATAPF010000307.1:0-3265 GCA_036265355.1 Kofleriaceae bacterium
CGAGCACGACGTGGGCGTTGGTCCCGCCTATCCCGTACGCGCTGACCCCGGCGCGCAGCGGCCGCGGCCCGGTCCACGCCCGGAGCTCGGCGACGACCTGGAACGGGCTGTCCTCGATCCCGAGCTGCGGGTTGGGCGCAGTGAAGTGCAGCGTCGGCGGCAGGGTGCGATGCTCGATCGCGAGCACGGCCTTGATGAAACCCGCGGCGCCGGACGCGGCGTCGAGGTGGCCGAGGTTGGGCTTGACCGTGCCGATGCCGCACGCGCCGCGCGGTGCGCCGGCGAACACCTGCTTGAGCGCCGCGAGCTCGATCGGATCGCCGAGCGGCGTGCCGGTGCCGTGGGCCTCGATGTAGCTGACCTCGGCGGGCGCCACGCCGGCGATCGCGAGCGCGTCGCGGATCGCGCCGGCCTGGCCGTCGACCGAGGGCGCGGCGAACCCGGCCTTGGCGCTGCCGTCGTTGTTGATCGCGGTACCGAGCACGACGGCGCGGACCGGGTCGCCGTCGGCGAGCGCGTCGGCGAGCCGCTTGAGCACGACGATCGCCGCGCCGTTGCCCGGCACGGTCCCGGTGCTGCGCGCGTCGAACGCCCGGCAGTGGCCGTCGGCCGACAGGATCCCGCCTTCGTGATACATGTACGGAACGAGCTGCGGGACCCCGATCCGGACGCCGCCGGCGAGCGCGAGATCGCACTCGCCGGCCAGCAGCGCCTGGCACGCGATGTGGATCGCGACCAGCGAGGTCGAGCACCCGGTCTGGACCGTCACCGCGGGCCCGGTCAGACCGAGCTCGTAGGCGACCCGGGTCGCGAGGAAGTCATCGGCGAAGCCGAACCGGTTGGACAGCACGCTGATGGCGTCGCCGGCGGCCGGGAGCAGGTTCGATAACAGGTATGTGGTGAACGACGCGCCGCCGTAGACCCCGGCGCGCAGCGGCGCCGACTGCGGCGGGTAGCCGGCGGACTCCAGCGCGGTCCACGCGCACTCGAGGAAGATCCGCTGCTGCGGGTCGATCTCGGCGGCCTCGCCCGGCGTGTAGCCGAACAGCGCGGCGTCGAACTGCTCGATCCCGTCGAGCACGCCGGCCGCCGCGATCCGGCCCCTGGGCGCCGGGCCGATCGTGATCGACTCGACGCCGCCGGCGAGGTTGGCCCAGTACCGTGCGACGTCGGGCGCGCCGGGCAGCCGGACCGCCATCCCGATCACCGCGATCGCCGAGTCGGTGGATGGATCGGGTTGCGTCACGGCTCGCCGTCCTTGCTCGGGGAGCCCGGCCTGGCGAGGCGGCCGCGGCGTCGCTCCGCCAGCCGCCGCGCCCCGGCGGTCCGCTGCGCCTGGCGCGTGGCCTCCGTGGCGTCGGTGGGCGCCGGGGCTGCGGTACCCGCGTCGCCGAGGTGGGCGGCGAGCGATCGGACTTGCGCGTGCTGGAACAGCGCGACCATCGGCAGCGGGCGGCCGATCAGCTCCTCGATCCGCGCGCGGACCTGGGCGAGCCGCAGCGAGTTGCCGCCGAGGTCGAAGAAGTTGTCGGTCGCGCCGACCTGGTCGATGCCGAGGGCCTCGGCCCAGATCCGTGAGATCGCCTGCTCCAGCTCACCGTCGGGCGCGAGATAGCCGCTGCCGAGATCGGTACGGCGCGACGACGGCGCGGGCAGCGCGCGGCGATCGAGCTTGCCGTTCGCGGTCACCGGCAGCCGGTCGAGCACGACGATCGCGCTCGGCAGCATGTAGCGCGGCAGCGCCGCCGCGAGCCGCGCCCGGATCGCAGCGACGTCGGCCGTCGCCCCGGTGAGCGGCGCGACATACGCGACCAGCCGCGGCTCGCCGCCATCGTCGCGCACCAGCGCGGCGGCCTCGACGAGCTCGGGGTTCTCGAGCAGCCGCGCCTCGATCTCGCCGAGCTCGATCCGGAAGCCGCGCAGCTTGACCTGATGATCGGCGCGGCCGTGGAACTCGATCGCGCCGTCGCCGCGCCACGCGGCGATGTCGCCGGTGCGGTACAGCCGTCCGCCGGGGTCGAACGGATCGGCGATGAACCGCTCCGCGGTCAGCTCGGGACGGTTCCAGTAGCCGCGCGCCACGCCCGGCCCGCCGATGCACAGCTCGCCGCGTACGCCGACCGGCGCGAGCTGGCCGTGGCGATCGAGGATGCGCACCGCGGTGTGGGCGATCGGCCGGCCGATCGGGATCGCGCCCTGCGCGTCGGCCTCGGTGACCAGGTGCCAGGTCGCGAACGTCGTCGCCTCGGTCGGACCGTAGACGTGGAGCAGCCGGCGCGGCGGGCCGGCGGCGAGCACGCGGCGCACGGCGGCCGGGTCGACCAGCTCGCCGCCGAACAGCAGGTGGTCGAGCGCGTGGAACATGCCGGGCGCCACCGCGGCGAGCTGGTGGAACAGCGCCGTCGTGACGAACAGCGCGGTGACCCCGCCGGCGGCGAGCTCGCGGGCGAGCGCCTCGGGCGACAGCACGACGTCGGGCGCGATGCCGTGGAGCACCGCGCCGTTGAGCAACGCGCCCCAGATCTCGAACGTCGCGGCGTCGAACGAGGTGTTCGAGGCGTGGCCGACCACGTCGCCGCGGCCGAGCTGGACGTAGTCGGCGCCGAGCACCAGGCGCGCGATCGAGCGCTGCTCGATGCAGGTGCCCTTGGGCCGGCCGGTCGAGCCCGACGTGTACATCACGTACGCGAGATCGCGGCCGGTCGCGGTCACGGGCGGGCGGGCGGCGGACAGCCGCGCGAGCTCGGCCGCGGCCGCCTCGAGCCAGGCCGGCGTGATCGTCAGCCGCACGCCGGCGTCGTCGGCCATGAACGCGAGCCGCTCGGCGGGGTAGGCGGGATCGAGCGGCACGTAGCATGCGCCGGCCTTGATCACGGCGACCACCGCGACGACGAAGTCGAGCGAGCGGCCCAGGCAGACGCCGACGCGATCGTCGCGGCCGACGCCGCGCGCGGTGAGCAGGCGGGCCAGCCGGCTGGTGCGCGCGTCGAGCTCGGCGTAGCTCAGCCGGGTGTCGCCGAACACCGCGGCCGGTGCGTCGGGGGTGCGCGCGACCTGGGCCTCGAACAGCGCGTGCAGCGAGGCGTGCTCGGGGCAGGTGCCGCGCGCCGCGCCGAGCGCGAGCAGCCGATCGCGCTCGCTCGCGGCGACCAGCGGTGCCGCCGACGGCCGCTGCTCGGGGTCGTCGATCAGCCGGGCGAGCAGCGCCTCGTAGTGCGCGGCGATCCGCTCGACGGTCGCGCGCTCGAACAGGTCGGTGTTGTAC
>DATAPF010000308.1:0-11436 GCA_036265355.1 Kofleriaceae bacterium
GCGACAGCCCGTCGATCTTCTTCCGCGGGATGTCTGGTTCGCGCCTCCCCGTGGCCAACGCGCACGGCGAGGGCAGGGCGGAGCTCGACGCCGCCCAGCTCGCCGCGCTCGAGGCCCAGGGCCTGGTCGCCGCTCGCTACGTCGACGGCCACGGCGCGATCGCGACCCGCTACCCGGCGAACCCCAACGGCTCACCCGGCGGCATCGCGGCCCTGACCAGCGCCGATGGCCGGATCACGATCATGATGCCGCACCCCGAGCGGGTGTTTCGCACCGCGCAGCTGTCATGGCACCCGCCCGGGTGGGGCGAGGACAGCCCGTGGATGCGCATGTTCTACAACGCGCGCGCGTGGATCGACTGAGCGGTCACAGCCAGGGCACGGCGATCGCGATCGCGCAGCTGATCAGCAGCCCGGCGTGGAGGACCCGCCGCATCTGGCGGGGATGGCGCTGGCCGGTGAGCACGACCAGCGCGGCCGCCGCCCGCCGCATCGCGAGCAACCCCGGCACCATCGCCACCAGCGTGATCAGCGCCGACACACGCGAGGTCAGCTCGCCGTCCAGGAATGCCCGCGGCCACACCGTGGGCAACAGCAGGAGCTCGGACAGCACGATCACCGCGATCGCCCAGCGGTGACCCGCGAACTGCGCGGTCGCGGCGATCGCCAGGATCGCGGCGACCTCCGGCCCATGCCACGCGTTCTGCGCGAGGGGCAGCGCGAGCAGCGCGGTCAGCATCGCGGTCGCGGCGAGCCACGCATCGCGGCGATGCCGGCGCCGCCGCGCGCTCACGTAGCGCTCGTAGCGATTCCGCGGAACCCTCGTACCCAGTACCTCTTCGCCCTGTGATCTAGGATCCATGACACCTACCATCGGCTGATCGCCTCGAATCTTGAGTGGTCGTCGAGACAACACGACTACGACGGGCAGGACACAGCGGCCAGGACTGTTCGGCACGCATCACGAAAGTACGCAATCACCAACGATCGGACCTGCTCGGCAGTTCCACCTCACCAGGACAGGATGACGCATGCCGGTCACCATCCCTCAATGTACCCCGCTTGCGACGCCGGATACAAACATATCCGTCGACGATACACACAGAGTTACAGGAGCGGGGCCAGCACAGCAAACACGCCGATCGCGAGCAGGCCGACCTGCGTGTAGCGGCACATGCGCTCGGTCTGTCCGTGGCCGGTCATCGCGGCCAGCGCGACGGCAGCCCGCGGCATCGCCAGCATGCCCGGGAGGATCGCCGTGAGCGTTGCCAGCGCGATCAGCCGGGGGCTGCCACCGGCCCCCAGCACGGCGCGCGGCCACACCGTGGGCAACAGGCAAAGCTGTGCAAGGACGATCACAGCGACCGCCCAGCGCTGCCCCGCCAGCAGCGCGATCGCAGCCACTGCGAGGATGGCGGCGACCTCCGGTCCGTGCCACGCGCTCGGCGCCAGGGGCAGTGCCAGCCCGGCGCTGACGAGCCCGCTCAGCGCGAGCCACCCCTCGCGATGATGCTCGCGCTGTCGACGCATCGGGCAATTGTAAGTGGGTGGTTACAATTGTCTAGATGGCGTGACAATCTTCCGGATCTCCAAATTCTTCTCACGCTGTGTGTCGGCAGCGCGCACGGTCCCTGCGACGGCGCGTGCGGCTCGGTGCGTCGAGATCGCGCATCACCGCGCGATCACTTCGCAGCGAGGACGTCGACCATGCGGATGTCGGGCGGCGACGCGAGCAGCTCGTCGGCGCGCCCCAGCAGGGCCGCCGCGATCCGGCCCTCGAGGTGCGCCTTGCGGCCGGCTTCATCGGCGAACGCGTCGAAGATGCCGAAGCTGCGAGGCCCGGAGCGGAACGCGTACCAGACCACCGTGCCGGACTCCTGCACGGCGAGCGCCTGGGCGCTGCGCAGCAGCTCCGCGAGCGTCTCCTCCTTGCCGGGCTTGGCTTCGAGCAACGCGCAGATTCCAACCTTGATCGACATCGAGACCTCCTGGATGGGGGTTGCGGGGGGAGACTAGCTCGGAACCTCGCCGCGATGTCGAGCAACGCCGGTCCCATTGCGAGCTCCGGAGCAGCGCGGACGGACCGGTGGGAATCGCCGCGCTCGCAGTGCTAGAACCAGCCGCGATGGCAGGAGCGAAGCGCGCGGCGAGCACAGGAGCGAGGTTCCCCATGGACGGTGACGGGCGACAACCAGGCCGCTCGGCGCGGCCTTCGCGCGGGTCAGCGGTCGCGTTGCTGGCGCTGGCGCCGATCGCGGCGCTGGCCCCCGCGGCGGCGCAGGCCGCGCCCGCGCCGGCGGTGATCGCCCGGTGCGGCGACAGCGCGATCGACGTCACGCCCGCGCCCGACGGCGGCACCGCGACCCTGCACGGCGTCATCGCCGGCGCCGGCGGCGCCCGCTGGAGCTTCACCGCGAGCGTCGGCATGGCCCGGCTCGGCGCGAAGACCCGCACGATCACCGTCGAGAGCATCACCACGGTCGAGGGCGCGCCGGTCCGCGGCAAGCGCGCGGCGCCGTCCGGGCTGTTCATCGATCTGCTGCTCGACGACAAGAAGCTGGTGCTCCGCCACACCTCCGAGGGCGGCGGCGATCCGGACTACGCGGTCGATCTCGACCGCTGCAGCTTCGCGCGCGAGGCCGACGGCGCGCTCGCGGCGCTGGTGCCGCCGCCCGCCGAGCCCGCCGGCTGCGCACCCGACACGGTGCGCGGCAGCTACCGCACGCAGGTCGCGCGGGTCGCCAAGCTGGCCGATGCCGACGCCGAGCGCGAGGCCCGGGCGCTGTGCGAGGACCACCAGAAGACGCTCGAGGCGCGCACCCATCTCGAGCAGGCGCTGTCCGACCGCGCAGCCCGCGACCGGATCGCCGCGCGCGGCGCGGCCGTGATGAAGACCGAGGACACGCGGATCAAGGCGTGGAACCGGATCGACGGCTGCCTGGGCAGCGAGCCGGGCAAGGGGCAGGGCGTCGCGGCGCTGCACGACGCGGAGGCGCGGACCCGCGCCTGCTACGCCAAGATCTCGCCGAAGCCCTGATCCGGGGGACGAACTTCTGGATCGGTTCGCGCGACCGGGCAGTTCGGCGCTTTCAGGAAGCGGTCGGCACTTCCGCCCGTACGATCCCGTTACAATGTCCATCGAGATGCCAGGGGACGGGTCTGCCGATGGAGGCGCGCCCGCCGAGGCGCAGGCCGGCGACGTGCTGCGCTTCGAACCGATCGAGCCGGAGGCGGAAGCGCCCGCTGCGTCCGGCATGGCTGACGCCCCCGGTGAGGAGGACGCGGCGATCGCGCAGGACGAGCCGCCCGCGCCGCTGTTCGATCCCGCCGAGCACCTCGACCTGCTGCTCCGCCGGTTCGCCGGCCGGCTGGAGCGCCATCGCCGGCGGCGGGATCCGGTCCCCGACGCCGGGCGGGTGTTCACGATCGAGCGCCGGCTCGCCGCGTTCGAGGCCGAGATCGCGGCGCGGATCGCGATCTCGGACCCGGCGGTGCTGCCGATCGTCCAGCTCCAGCGGCGGTTCGACCTCAGCGATCGCGCGATCGAGCTCCTGATCGGCGCCGCCGCGCCGGGGCTCGATCTCGCGCTCGGCCGCGAGATCGCCGAGCTCAACGCTGAGCAGCCGCAGTGCGACGTCGGCTTCCTCGCCGGCGTGCTGACCGGCGATCCGGTCGACCTGCGGATCCTGCTCGGCGAGCTGAGCGAGCTGGCGCCGCTGGTCCGCTACCGGCTGATCCGGCTCGCGCCGCCGCGCGGCTGGCAGCCCGAGGGGCCGCTGCTGCTCGCGCCGGTCGCGGTGCCCGATCGCGTGGTGCGCTGGCTGCGCGGCGAGACCCACTTCGAGGGCGCGCGGTTCGAGCGCAGCGCGCGGCTGATGCGCGGCGCCGAAGGCGCGACGTTCGAGGACGCGACCGCGTCGCTGCTCGACCGCGTGCTGTTCCGGACCGGCGGCGCCGGCGACACCGGCGCGCGCCAGCCGACCGTGGTCGCCGGTCCGTCGCTGTCGGGCAAGTCCACCGCGGTGGCGTACGCGGCCGGCGCGCGCGGCCTGCTGGTGCTGGAGGTCGACCTCCACGCCCTGGTGTACGCCGCCGATCCGATCGACGCGCTCGGGGACATCGTGCGCGAGGCCGCGCTGCACGACGCGGTGCTGGTGGTCCGCCACGCCGAGGTCCTGCTCGAGGACCGCCGCGCCGCCCTGCGCCACGCGGTCGCCGGCGCGATGGCCGATGGCCGGCTCTGGGTCGTGCTGACCACGCGCGGCGAGGTCGCCGACCTGCTGCGGATGGCGCCCGGCACCCAGCTGCTCCGGGTCGACATGCCGACCGAGACCGAGCAGCTGCGGCTGTGGCAGCGCGCGCTGCCGCCGGGCATCCCGCGCGCGCCCGACCTCCATCCCGAGCTGCTGGTCCGCCGCTACCAGCTGACGCCGGGCGACATCGGCGAGGCGGCGAGCGCGGCGACCATCGCCGCGATGCGCGACGGCTCGCCGGTGACGCTCGCGCACATGACCGATGCGGTGCGCGGCCGGCTGCGCCACCGGCTCAAGGACATCGCCGACGTCATCACCACCACGGTCGAGTGGGACGACATCGTCCTGCGCGAGGACATCATCGATCGGATCATCGAGCTGCTGTCGACGGTCCAGTACGAGAAGGTCGTGATGGACCAGTGGGGGTTCAGCCGCCGGTTCAGCTACGGGCGCGGGCTGTCGGCGCTGTTCTCCGGCGCGCCGGGCACCGGCAAGACGATGGTCGCCGGGCTGATCGCCAAGGAGCTCGGCCTCGAGCTGTTCCGGGTCGACCTGTCGCGCGTGGTGTCCAAGTGGGTCGGCGAGACCGAGAAGAACCTCGGGCTCGCGTTCGACGAGGCCAAGCACGCGCGCGCGATCCTGCTGTTCGACGAGGCCGACTCGCTGTTCGGCAAGCGCACCGAGGTCCGGTCGTCGAACGATCGCTACGCCAACCTGGAGACCAACTACCTGTTGCAGCGGATCGAGGCGTTCGAAGGCATCGTGCTGCTCACGACCAACCGCGACACGTCGATCGACGAGGCGTTTCGCCGCCGCCTGCGGTTCCGCATCGAGTTCCCCACGCCCGAGCTCCACGAGCGCGAGCAGCTGTGGCGCTCGATGATCCCCGAGACCGCGCCGCTCGGGGCCGACGTCGACTTCCACCGGCTCGCCGAGCGGTTCGAGATGACCGGCGGCTACATCAAGAACGCCGCGATGCGCGCGGCCTACCTCGCGGCGACGTCGAAGCAGAAGATCATCTCGCAGGCGGTGCTGGAGCGCGCCGCCGCGCTCGAATGGGAGGAGATGGGCAAGCTCTAGCCCGGACTCGCCGTCCGTGCGGTGTTCCTCACGCAGCGGTCAGGACGCGCGTCCCCGCGCCCTGTTACATGTCTCACGTCCTGAGGCACTCCCGGGAAGGGTCGGTCAGGGTTTGTCGTACCAGGCGTCATAGACCGCTCCAACGCGCGGACTTCACAAACGGTATTCGGATTCCGAATTCGAGGCGGACGATGGACCAACGCGAGCAGACCCCCCAGGACCCCCAGCACGACCAGACGCCGGCCAAGGCGCCGGCGCAGGAGGCGGGCGGCGTGACCAACCATCACCCCGGCGGCAAGGACGCCCTTGGCAACAAGGAGAACGTGCTGGCGCCGTTCTACGATCAGATGGTCGAGGTCGCGCACGAGCTCGCGCCGCAGTTCACGCCGCTCGGCCTGCACTTCCGGCCCGAGATCCTGCTCGCGACGGCGATGCAGGAGGCGTCGAGCAAGGATCCGGCGACCACCCGCAGCTTCGACAACGGGCTCGGCATCATGCAGATCACGCCGTACAAGGGCAAGCTCGACCCGGGGGTGGCCAAGGCGATCAACTGGGACAACTCGAAGGACGTCGAGTTCAACGTCCAGCACAGCAACTGGCGCAGCGTGAAGCCCAACCTGACCGCCGGCGCCCAGACCATGCTCGGCAAGGCGCGCTCGATCAAGGGCGGCGTGCCGAGCACGTGGGAGCAGATGGACGAGCCCCACCGCTGGCGCGCCGTGCTGTACGCGTACAACGCCGGTGAGGGCAGCGCGATCTCGGCGCTGCGCCGCGGCGGCCCCAACGCGTCGATGATCAGCACGTTCAAGGACCCGTCGGGCAAGACGGTCAGCCACGACTACACCGCGGAGATCAAGGGGAAGATGGACTACGTCGACGGCCACGATCCGTTCGCGGCCGGCGGCAAGGAGACGCCGAGCGGGCCAGCGGCCGGCGGCGGAGGCCCGAGCGGTGGCGGCGGTGCGGTCCACGAGACGCCACACACGGATGGCATCCAGCAGTCGGTCGGCCGCGGCGGCGTCAACGCGCGGCATGACGTCATCGCGGTGCAGACCCGCCTCAAGCAGCGCGGCGTCGATCCGCAGGGCATCGACGGCGACGTCGGGCCGCACACGATCCAGGCCATCGAGACCTTCCAGGCCACGTTCCTGCCGCACCCCGACGGGCTGATCTCGAACAACCAGACCAGCGAGAAGCACCTGTTCGACGAGACCGGCAAGATCTCCGCGACCCCGCCGGCCAAGCCCAAGGCCGAGACCGGCCCGGCCGGCAGCAAGGACCCGGGCGCCGCCAAGGACGAGCACCAGGAAAAGCCCGGCGAGCCCAAGGAGGCGGCGCACCCGCAGTACGAGGCGATCGCCAAGAACTTCAACACCGCGATCCCCGGCTCGTCGCTGACCTGGCACCAGGCGCTGTTCCTGCCGTCGTGGGGACGCCACGCCAAGCCGAGCGACGTCACCAACACGTCGATGGACACCGCGCTGGCCAACATCGAGAAGCAGGCCGCCGCGCTGCAGAAGGTCAGCGACCACTTCGGCAAGGCGATCCACGTCCACTGCTGGCTGCGCCCGCCGGCCTACAACAAGCAGATCGGCGGCGCGAGCAACTCGGCGCACCTGCGCGGCACGGCGACCGACTTCCACATGGACGGCATCACCGCCGAGGCCGTGCGCAAGGAGCTCAAGGCCCACCCCAACATCTACCCGGGCGCCGGCGAGAACAACGTCAGCTGGGTCCACATCGACCTCGAGCACCACGCCTGGTTCAACCCGTGAACCTGCCCCCGGAGCTCGCCTGACCCGCCTCGCCGCGCAGGTTCCTCCCTGTCGTTCGGTTCGTCCTGACCTGCTTCGCAGGTCCCCGTCCGCTTCGCGGTCGGCCTGTCGCTTCGCGCCAGGGCCGAATACCGCGATCTCTTCGGTGCGGCTCCTCGAGGTCCGCCCGGTAGCCCTTGGTCGCGGCGCCTCGCTCCGGGGTTCTGCTCCTGCCCGGTGGTCGCGGCGGCCGAACCGGGGTTAGATCCGGCCATGGTCGCCCGCTCACCGTCTCACGCCGGGGACTACATGCCGGCCGAGTCCGCCCGCGTGGCGGTCGCGGCGGACGGCACGGTCGCGGCGGTCTGCGAGCCGTCGCGGATCACGCTGCTCGCGCTTCCCGAGGGGGTCGCGTTCGCCGAGATCGACGCCGATCCCGAGGCGCTGGCCAGCGAGGTCGGATGGCTCGGTGCGCCGCCGCGCCTGCTGGTGCTGTCGCGCTACGCGGCGTACAGCACCGCGCACCTGCTCGACCCGCAGGGGCCGCGGCCGATCGCCGAGATCCGGCTCGAGACCCCGATGCGGCTGTTCGCGACCGTGGGCGCGTCGGCGCTCGTCGTCGGCGGGCTCGGCGCGGCGGTGCTGGCCGCCAGCGAGGCGTACCTGACCGCGTATCCGTTCCCGACCCGCTCGCTGCCGATCACCGCCGGCGCGGCGGCGGGCCAGTTCGTCGTCGCGATGGCGGCCTCGATCGAGGAGTGGGATCCGCAGAGCCGGATGCCCCGGCGACGGCTGCGGCTGCCGCGCGCCGCCGCGATCACTGCGGTCGGCGGCAGCGAGCGCATCGTGTGGATGACCACGCAGCAGGAGCCGTCGCGGATCGACGTCATCCCGATGATCAACCGCAGTCAGCCCCGGGCGCACGAGCTACCCGAGCCGATCGCCTCGGCCGCGGGCCACCCGCGCAGCGATCTGGTCGCCTGCATCGGCGCCGAGTCCGGTCGGGTCTACGTCGTCGACCTCGACGGTCGCCAGCGGCTGCGCATCCTCCCGCCCGATGGCGACGGCCGGATCGAATCGGCCGCGCTCGTGCTCGGGCGGATGACCGGCGTGCTCGCCGCGCAGGCCGGGCGCGCGGTGATGATCGCGCACCTCGACGGCCGCGACGGGGGAGATCCGGCCGGGCGCCGGGCGCCGAGCGCCGAGCCTGCCGGTGCGCCGCCGGCCGAGACGCAGGGCCCCTCGCCGGCCGAGCCAGCAGATGCGCCGACCGAGGCGCAGGGCCTCTCGCCAGCAGGGCCGGCCGCGGCAGGCGCCGGCGACGAGCCGGTGCCAGCGCTGGGCACGCAATCCGCGGCGGGCGCCGGCGACGAGCCGGTGCCAGCGCCGGGCGCGCAATCCGCGGCGGGCGCCGGCGACGAGCCGGTGCCAGCGCCGGGCGCTCCATCGCGTCGGGCGTCGACCGGCGAGTCCCGGCCGATGCCGTCCGCAAGCGCGCGATTCTCGGCGTGGCGCAATCTGGTCCGTCAGAGCCAGTCGCCGGACGAGCCGGTCACCCGCGACTCGCCTCCGGCCGCTGCTGCGGATGTGCCGGCTCCTGCGGTACCCGCCGTGTCCGCCGCGCCGACTGCCCGAGCTGTGATTGCGGCTCCACCCGCAGCGACGGATCCGGCGACGCGTGCAGCACCCTCTGCGCCCGCCGCCCCGGCCGGCCCCGTGGCCGCGGCGCGCGAGGACCGCGGCGCATCCTGGCGCGACGAGGTGGTGACGTGGACGCAGGCGATCGCCGCGGGCACGATCGATGCCGGTGCCCCTGCGGCGCCGCCGATCGAGGCGCTGATCGCCCGGTTCGATCTCGCGCCCGCGCTGCATCCGGTGCTGGTGCGGCTGTACGGCGCGCACCTGTGCGGCGAGCGCGGCGTCGCCCCGGCCGAGGTCGCCCGCCTGCTCGATCACCAGTGGGACGAGGCGCTGGGCCGCGGCGAGCTCGCCGAGCGCGGCGTCGCGGAGTACGCCGGCTCGCGGGTCGCGCTGTCGCCGCCGGTGCTGCGCGCGCTCGACGAGCTGCCACCGGCGACCGGCGTCCTGGTCGGCCGGCCCGGTTCGATCACGCTGCTCGGCCCGTGCGTGGTGATCGCCGGCGACGAGCCGCTGGTCGCGATCGCCGAGCGCTGCGCTTCGCAGCTGGGCGGTGAGATCCTCGCCGCCACCGGCGAGCCGGCTCGCGCCGAGCTCGTGCTGGAAGCCCGGGCGCGCGGCGCCGCGCCGATGCTGCGCGCGGTGCTCGACGCGGCTCCGCGCGACGCCGCAATCTTCGTGATCGACGACGCCGAGCTCGCCGAGCGCCTCGGCCTGCCGCGCCTCGCGTGAGCCGCGCAACCCGGACCTATGACATCCAGGGAGCGGCGAATCACACGCACAGCGTGACGGCGTCCAGCACCGAACCGAATCACAACCATCCGATCACCGTCACGTGCGCGTGATCGGCGGGCGGAGCGGTCCTGGGCTCACGCGGCGCCGACGACCTCGTCGCGCAGGTAATCCTTCTTCTTGCCGGCGATCGCGCACGCGACCTTCGCGGCGCTCCAGCCGGCGGTGAGCGCACCCTCGACGCCGAGGCAGGGCAGCACCTGATCGCCGGTCAGCGTGAGGTTCTTGAGCCCGGTCTGGTAGGGCAGCGCGCCGGTGTCGGCGGTCTGCGCGAGCTGGCCGCTCCAGATCGGCGTCATCGCGAGCGGCAGGTGGCGCGGGACGTCGTAGCTGCCGCGGCCGCCGGGCGCCTGCGGCGGCGTGGCCTCGAACGGCGAGTGGGCGAGCACCAGGTGGCGCTCGAAGAACGGCATCACCTCGCCGAGCCGCTGCCACAGCCCGCCGCGCAGCGCGGCGCATGCAACCGGCAGCCGATCGGGATCGATCGGGCCGTCGCTGGCGAGTGTCGCGGCGACCGTGACGACGACGCGGCCGGCCTCGTCGGTCTCGCCGAGGTGGATCGAGAACGCGGCGTCGCCGACCGGCGGGCGATCGGGCGAGGCGATCACCGCCACGGTCGGCGCCATGTGCTCGGGCAGCCCGGCCTCGTCGAGCACGATGTTGAGCGTGTAGCGGTAGCCGGCGACCGCGACGCCGTCGGCGAGCTCGGCGAGCCGCCTGGGCGCCTTCTTGCCGAGCAGCTCGGCGAGCTCGCGCGGCGGGTGGCTCGACACGATCTGGCCGGCGCCGATCTCGTCGCCGTTGTGCAGCGTCAGGCTGGTCAGCTTGCCCCACGACACGCCGAGCTCGGTGACCCTGCCGGCGCGGATCTCGCCGCCCGCGGTGGTCAGCTTCTCGACCAGCAGCTCGCGGATCGCGTCGGCGTCGCCGCGCAGCGCGGCCGGTCCGATGCGCCACGCGGCGACCGCGCGCGCGATCGCGATCGGCGCCGGGGCAGGGTGGCGAAGCGCGATCGTCGCGAGCTGGCGCCACCGCGCGGCGTGGCGATCGCGCTCGGCGTCGGCCCACCACGCGCGCGCGGCCTCGCCGGCCGGCTCGACGATCCGGGCGAGCTCGCGCTTCTCGAAGAACCCGACGCCGGGGAACGCGTGCTCGCTGGACAGCGCGGGATCGAGCAGCCGGGCGACCTCGGCGGCGCGATCCCACAGCACGAGCCACGCCGCGGCGTCGCCCCCGACCTCGCGCTCGAGCTCGGGGGCCAGGCGATCGGCGCCGAGATCGATCCGGAGGTCCGGCGCGACCAGCTGGGCGGCGATCTTGGGCTCGCGCAGCTTGCGGCGCAGCGCGAGCTCGGCGTGCAGCTCCTTGAGCACGCGCTCGCCGCCCGAGCCCGGATGGGTCGGCCACGCCGCCGGCTCGACCGGCAGCTTGTGCGGGCCGAGCAGGTAGCGCGCCGGGCGGTCGTCGCCGAGCAGCAGCGTGCGCAGGCCGCGCCGCGCGCACAGCGTGGCGCACACCATGGCGGCGAGGTCATCGCCGAGCACCACCAGATCGTACGAGTTACTCGGCACGTCCCCTCACGAGTCGACCTTGGCACGACAGCTGACCCGCCGCCAAGCACCGGACGACGATCGGCAACAGGCGATGCTCCTCACGCTGGATCCGCGCGTGCAATGTGCGCGCGTCGTCACCGTCCAGCACCGGGACCGCGGCCTGCGCGATGATCGGCCCGCCGTCGAGGCTGGCGTCGACGAAGTGGATCGTCACGCCCGACAGCTTCACGCCGTGCGCGATCGCCTGGGCCGCGGCGTCGAGCCCGGGGAACGCGGGCAACAGCGACGGGTGCGTGTTGACGATGCGCAGCGGGTAGCGATCGACGAACCCGGCGGTCAGCACGCGCATGAACCCGGCGAGCACCAC
>DATAPF010000309.1:0-9539 GCA_036265355.1 Kofleriaceae bacterium
ACCGCTGCCCAATCGCGCGCGTTCTCCAGCGACAATCGCGCGGTTGTCCGCAGCCACGCCAGCGTCCACAGGCCTGGTCGTGCGAGCAGAGCGTGGACGTTCTTGGGGCCGAGCGGTCAGCGCAATGTTCGTGGCGAGACGGCGGCCGAGCCCCCCGTCGCGATCGGCGGCATGATCCACTCGCTTCCCCTATTCTGCGTCCGTAACCTTCAACCAGCGCCGTCGCGTTCACGCCGAACCAGTACAGTCGCCAGACAAGCAGCGATGCCAGATGCGGACGTGCGCTTGGTCGTCGGAGACCCAGAGGCGGCCGGCGGAGTATCCGAAGGGGTCCCCGGCGGATGCGAGCGCCCCTCCGCCCGTGTCGGCGAAAAGCTGTGGCGCCGAGACCACGAGATACGTCCTGCCTCTGCGCGACCTCATGCTCAACGCTTGCGGACACCCGCGGCACAGCCAGACCAGCGGTACGCCATGATTCATGAAGCGCGCGGCGCTCAGCGTGTCCTCGTGCGACGCGATGACGATCACTGCATCGCTACGCCGTACCCACTCGGTGGTGTCGGCACCGCAGACGGCCGCGATCCGCTCCGCTTCGAGATCCGCATCGACAGCGGGACCGATGGTCGTGTCCAGACCCAGGACTCCCACGCGCAACCCGTCGCGATCGATATCCAGCGAGCTGTCCCCCGGGGAGCATACCGGACCGTACATGCCTCTGGTGGAGGTCCTCGCGCTGTCGCGCGCGAAATCGGGTGAACTCGGCCAGCTGACTTGCCACCCGGGTCGGCTCATCGGTCTCCTCTCGCCGCAGAGCGTCGCGCTCGTCCACGAGGTACGCGCGCCGTTGCTTGTTGACTCCACGCTCGGCTATGCCGGGGACGAGGACGAGCGATGGCTCCGAACCGAGCCGGTGCAGCACGGCCCATAGCCAGTCCACAACCTGGCCCGCACGTTCGAACTCCTCGGCTTCGCCGTCCCGGGTGATGCTCCCACAGATCGCCACGACGTCCCATGGGCCGGACGCGGCGTGGACGCGTCGCAGGTCGTGCTCGATCAGCTCCCGGATCTCCGACGTCGTGGTCGGGCCACCTTGCCGGTCCAGGTACAGGTCCGAGAGATGAAGCCAGCCGATACCCGCTGGGTCCCCCATGCAGGCCCGGATCCTACGGCGATCGGTCGGGGCAATCCACTTGCCGTAGGCCGCGCGACCCTTGGCTGCCTCCGCGGTGAGCGGGTCGTCGAACGGGCGCCTCGCCAGGGACGGCCACGGTCCCGCCGGGCTCGTAGGCAGATCGCGCCGGTGCGGCGTCCATGGTCCGGACCGCCACGTCTCCACCGGGTCGGGCGGACCGCGGTCGGGTGCCCGAGCGCCCTTGCGCCGCGTGGTCCAGACGTTCCGCCGTGGGACGGTGCTGCGCAGAGCTTCGACTACAGCTACCTGCTCTCGGACTGACGCCTACCCGCCGAGCGGTCCGAGGCTCACGTGAGCCGGCGCTTCCGGGCTGCGCGCTTGTCGATCGCGGGCCCGGGGGATACGGTCGTTGGCTCGATGCGGAAGGTCACGACCGGCCGGCTATTCGAGGACTTCACGCTGGGCCAGCGCCTGCTGCACGCGGTGCCGCGCACGCTGCACGGCGGCGACATCGCGCTGTACATGGCGCTGACCGGGGAGCGGCCGCCGCTGGCGTCGTCGACCGAGCTCGCGCGCTCGCTGGGGTTCATGCGCGAGCTCGTCCCCGAGCTGCTGGTGTTCCACGTCGTGTTCGGCAAGTCGGTGCCCGACGTGTCGCACAACGCGGCGGCGAACCTCGGCTACGCCGACGTGCGGTTCCTCCGGCCGGTGTACCCGGGCGACACGCTGATCGCCGAGAGCGAGGTGATCGGGCTGCGCGAGGTGTCGAGCGGCGACGCCGGCGTGGTCTACGTCCGCACGCGCGGCACCAACCAGAAGGGCCAGGACGTGGTGACGTTCGTGCGCTGGGTGCTGATCCCCAAGCGCGACAAGGCGGCGGCGCGCGGCATGAACAAGGTGCCGCAGGTGCCCTCGGTGGTCACCGCCGAGCGGCTGCCGGTGCCGGACGCCATGAACCTGCAGCGGTTCGCCGACCTGGGCTGGGCGTTCGGCGCGACGGCGTGGTGGGACGACTACGAGCCCGGCGAGCGGCTCGATCACCCCGATGCGATGACGATCGAGGAGGCCGACCACGTCCAGGTGACCCGGCTGTACCACAACACCGCGCAGGTCCACTTCGACGCGCGCACCATGGCCGAGTCGCGGTTCGGCCGCCGCATCGTCTACGGCGGTCACGTGATCAGCGTCGCGATGGCGCTGGCGCGCAACGGGCTGGCCGCGGCGCTGGCGACCGCGGCGCGGAACGGCGGGGCCCACGTGGCGCCGACCTTCGCGGGCGACACGCTGCGCGCGTTCACCGAGGTGGTCGAGCGCGCCGAGCTCCCCGGGCGGCGCGACGTCGGGGCGCTGCGGCTCCGGCTGTCGGCGGTCAAGAACGTGAGCCCGGCCGAGCTGCCGACGGTGGCGTCGCTGCTGTCGGGGACCAAGGATCCGCGCCTGGTGCTGGAGCTCGACTACTGGGCGCTGATCCCCCGGCGGTGACGCCGCGCGGGGGCGCGCCCGAGGAGGTGTCGGCCGGCCTGGGCGGCGCGTTCATGAGCGCGGCGGAGCGGCGCGGCGCGCCAGGGCAGGCTGTCGTAAGCTACGCTTGCAAGGAATGCAGGTCATCCGCGCCACCGTCCGTAACGGACGCATCGTCGTCGACGAGCCGACCACCTTGCCGGATGGGCACGAGGTCGCGCTGGGCGTCCTGAATGACGACGGCATGAGCGAGGCCGAGCGCCGCCGGTTGTATGCATCGATCACACGCGGGATCCGCGACGGTCAAGCCGGTCGTGAGATGGACCTCGACAGCTTCCTGGATCAGCTCGACGCTGAGCCGTGAGGATCGTCATGACCGCGGAGGCGCAGCGCCAGGCGCGCGCTGAGCGCACGTGGTGGCGCGCACAGGGATGCCAAATACCTGTTCAGTCAAGAGCTGCGCGCAGCACGGAGTGTTCTCGTCGCCGTATGGGGCGCGATGAAGGGCGCAGACCCGATCTCGATCGAGTCTTTGGACCGATAGCCGCACCCACGGAGCCAGCTGCGGCGGTCAGGCCGGCTGCGAGATCGCCGTCGCGATCGCTGGGTTGCCGGGCCCGGGGCGGACGTGCATGCTGGTCGACGTCGCCTCGCCGTGAACGCGGTCGCCCACATGATCTCGCGCTTGCCGCCCGAGGCGATCCGCCGGCTGGCCGCGGTGCGCCGGCAACGTGCCGGCGAGCCCCGGGAGCACGCGGCACCCAGGCCGGTGCTCGACATCGAGCAGGCGATCGAGCACGTGCTCGCGCGGTGGGGTGGGGACCTGTGCGGCCTGCTCAACGCGATGACGCGCGGCGAGCTCGCGGAGCTGGCGGCGCAGCTCGGCGTATCTCCGATCTCCACCGCCCCGAGCTCCAGGCCGATCTCGGCGACGGGCTCGGCGGCGGGCTCGCCGCCGGGGTCGCCGGCCGTGCGCGCGCCGGCGCTGCGGGCGGCGCTGTGGCAGCGCGGTGCGGCGCTGGAGCGCGGCGCCGCCGAGGTCAGCCCCGCGGTGCAGCCGCGGCCGATCGTGCTGGGCGGCCACCTGGTGATCCAGGCCGCGCCGCGCGGGCTGTTTCCGCCGAGCGCGCACTGGCCGCGCCCGGTGCCGCCGCCGCGCCCCGCCGCGCCCCCGGCGGGTGAGCCCGAGGCGCTCGACGAGCTGCTCGCCGCCGCCGATCGGGTGATCGGGGTGCGGCTCGGCGCGCGCGGCCGCGACAAGGGCGCATGGGGGATCCGCGCGGCGCGCCTGCTCGGCCTGATCGAGCGCAGCGAGCGCGAGCCGGACTGGCGCGGCGACGTCGAGGTCAAGACCGTGGCGATCGCGCGCGACCCCGGCGGGTGGTGGCGGGTGGTCGAGGATCCGGCAATCGCGATGCTGGGCGAGCCCGCGCTGGCCAAGCTGGCGCGCACGCTGTGGCTCGCGCGCTGCGACGTCGGTGGCGCGGCGGGGGGACCGGCGCGCGACGCGACGATCGTGTCGTGGTACCTGCTCGACTGGGATCCGGACATCGCGCGGCTGGCGCGGCGCGACCTGCACGACCGGCCGAAGGGTCCGGCCGGCAGCGAGACGCGCGCGGTGTACCTCCACAAGCGGTTCTTCGCCGATGCCGGGCTGCTGGCGACGCTGAACGGGCTCGGCCCCGGCGCGCCCGATGCGGAGCGCGCGTGAACAGCGACGATCTCCGCATCATCGGCTCGACCCAGACCAACGTCGTGATGGCGGCCGAGCTCACCCGCGTCGCGCGGCGGGCGCTCGGCGTCCGGCCGCCGGAGCCGCGCAAGGAAGGGCTCGGCCAGCTGGTCTATCCGTTCGACCGCGGCCTGGCATGGGCCGCGGTGACCTACCTGCGCACGCCGACCCGCGTGGTGTGGGACGTCTACCGCTCGCGCGCGCGCCGGCTCGAGCCGCTGTACGACGAGCTGGTCGCCGACGTCGCCGCCGAGGCGCGCCCGCTGGTCCGCGACGGTGACGGCGTGTCGGTCGAGGTCCGCCGGGTCGAGCCGTTCGCCGCGGGCGAGCGCCAGATCGTCGGCACGGTCAAGAACGCGCTGATCGAGGGCGCGGCGCGGCGCGGTGTGCGGCTGCACGTCGATCCGGCGCAGCCCGCGACCCGCTGGATCGCGCGCTGCGATGATCGCGGTGAGCTCGTGGTGTCGATCGATCTCGGCGGCGGCTCGCTGTCGCAGCGCGGCTGGCGGCGCGACGCCGGTGAGGCGCCGCTGCGCGAGCACCTGGCGGCCGCGCTGCTCCTGCTGTGCCGGTTCGATCCGCGCAGCGACGTCCTGGTCGATCCGATGTGCGGCTCGGGCACGATCCCGATCGAGGCGATCTGCGCCGCGCGCACGATCCCGCGGCCGACGCCGGCGCTCGCGGGCCTGGGTCTGGCGCGCCCGTCGCCGCCGCTGTTCCCCGACGCCGCGCCGCTGGTCATCGGCTGCGATATCGATCTGGCGGTGCTCGCCGCGGCGCGCGACAACGCCCGCGCCGCCGGGGTCGCCGACCAGGTGATCTGGCAGCGCACCGACATCGCGCGGCTCACGCCCGGCCTGGTCGACGACATCGCGCGCGAGCGCGGCCGCGCACCGGGCGCGACCGGCGTGCTGCTCACCAACCCGCCGTACGGCGAGCGGCTCGATGACGCCGACCTCGGCGAGCTCTACGCCGCGATCGCCGAGACCTGCCGGCGATTCGCCGGCTGGCGCGCCGGGTTCCTGGTCGGCAGCCCCGAGCTCGAGCGCGTGTTCCTGCGCACGATCGGCCGGCCGCGGATCAAGAAGCCGCTCGCCAATGCCAACCTGCGCGCCTACTTCTATCTCTACGAGCTGTGACCCAGGCTGAGATCAATGGCGCGCGGAGCATGCTGAGATCATACGATCCGATCGAAACGAGCGCTGACCCAGCAGGTGCAGGGCCGCGCGACGCGACGCGCGGAGGGGTGAATCGGCCGGCTTTGCCGGCCGAGAGGGGGCGGGAAAGCCCCCTCTGGATCGATCAATGGCGCGAGGCCCACGCCGAGATCAGCTCGAAGTCGTCGATGATCCGCGAGTGGTAGTGGCCCCACACGTCGCTGACCATGACCATCGAGCCCTGTGACAGCTGGGGTGTGAGGTAGATCGCGTAGTAGCGCGCGCCCGAGCCATCCTCGACGTCGCCGACGAGGTCGAGCGGCTGGCGCGACACCGGACAGAACAGCTCGCACCGCGTGCCCGCGGGGATGTCGAACGGCTTGGTCTTGCGGCCGTCGCCGTGGATCGGCGACAGGTGGACCAGGCCCTCCTTGCCGAGCGCGCGGATCCCGACCGTCACAGCGGGGTGCTCGTCGAACTGCACATCGAAGATGCCGACGAGGTTGTCGCCGCGCGGGCCGAACGCCTGCGTCACGATCACCAGGACGTCATCCTCGACGGTGACGTGCGGCCCGGTGACCGCGCGGTGGCGGCCGGTGATGGTGAGGTTGCGGCGATCGACGGGGTCCATGCGCGTTGAGCTGGCCATGGCTTTAGTCACTTGGCAAGCGGTGTGTGAGCGACACCGCAAAGTGGCTGGCCCGTGTCATCTACGTGTATACTCGTCGCTCCAGCTCGTCCCGGGACTGAGCTCGTATCGCGGAGACACGTATGACCCGAGCCCTGGCGTTGATATGTTGCGCCGCTAGCTTCCTGGCATCGCACGCTGCATCGGCCAAGCCGAGCCGGGTCGCGCTCACCCAGATCGAAGGCGATGCCACCGGCGACGTCCGCGACGCGGTGGCCGAGGCGCTCGAGGGCAAGGAGCTGTCGTTGATCGCCAGCCGCGAGGTCAACCGCGCCGTCGACAAGCTCGGCGACCTCTCGGATCTGACCGAGAAGGACTTCAAGAAGCTGGCGAGCGAGCTCGACGCCGACGCGGTCGTCGCCGGCAAGCTCGACAAGGTCGGCAGCGCCAAGACGCTCAAGTTCCGGATGTTCATCCACAAGAAGATGGCCAAGGGCTTCACGGTCAGCTTCAAGGACGCCAAGTCCGAGAAGTTTCGCACCCTGCTGCACGACAAGATCCTCGACAAGATCGGGGCCGGCTCGGCCGGCTCGGGCGGCGACGACGAAGAAGACGCGCGACCGGCCAAGAAGAAGAAGCCGGCGGACGATGACGAGGATCCGCTCGCCAAGAAGGACCGCAAGGCCAAGAAGGCCAAGGATGCCAAGGATGCCAAGGACGCCAAGGCCGACGCGGACGACGAGGATGCGCGCCCGGCCAAGAAGACCCGCGCCGCCAAGGCCGAGGACGACGACGCGCGCCCGGCGAAGAAGAAGCCGGCCGAGGACGACGACGCGCGCCCGGCGAGGAAGAAGCCGGCCGAGGACGACGACGCGCGTCCGGCGAAGAAGCAGGCGGATGCGGACGGCGATGCCCGCGCGGCGGGCGACGACGATGCGGGGTCCAGGCGGTCCGACGACGGCGCGGCGCCGCGCAAGGCCAAGAAGCGGGTCGCGGCCGCCGACGACGACGCCGAGGTCGAGGCGACCGCAGCGCCGATCGCCGAGCCGGCGCGCGGCGCCAACCGGGCCGCGATCCGGCTCGATGTCGGCGGCTCGGTGGTCCAGCGCAGCTTCAAGTTCAACACCCGCCAGCTGCCCACCGCGCCGCGGGACACGTCGCTGTCCCCGGTGCCGGGGGCCCGGCTCGACGGCGAGATCTACCCGCTGGCGATCGGTGGCTCGCAGGGTGCAGCCGCCAACCTCGGCGTGGGCTTCGACTACGACAAGACGCTCAGCCTTCACATCAACGTCCCCCGCACCGGGATGCCGGCGGTCAGCGTGGCGGCCAAGCAGAGCCACTACGCGTTCGGCCTGCGCTACCGGCTGGCGTTCGGCAGGACCGAGACCAGCTCGACGCTCACGCTCGGCGTCGACTACGGCAAGCAGCTGTTCTCGACCGACCTGGCTGCCGCCGGCATGGACGACACCGTGCGCACCGCGCTCAAGGCCAACACGCCGGAGACCGAGTACACGATGATCGAGCCCGGCGTGGTGTTCCGGCTGCCGGTGACCCGGATGGTCGCGTTCGCGCTCGGCGGCCGCGGGATGGTGGTCACCAAGGCGGGGCCGATCGGGACGGCGAGCTCGTACGGCAAGGCCCGGGTCTACGGCGCCGGGGGGCTCGCCGCGCTCGATATCGTGCTCGGCCAGCACCTCGGGCTGCGGCTCTCCGGCGAGTTCACCCAGATCGGGTTCTCGTTCCTCGGCGCCGGTGCGCTGACCGACCCCGACGGCAACGGCCAGGCGGACGTGGGCGGACTGGCCGATCGCTCGATCGGGGGGGCCGCGACGCTCACGCTGCTGTACTGATGCGACCGCAAACGGGTAGCAGATGTACCGCAAGCGCCGTGCATGCACACAGGTTGTCGCCGCGGCGCGCTGACATCGTTGTCATCGCCGTCGTGGGGCGGCGCCGCCCGTACGGCCCTACCATCCGGCCGGGCTGATACATTCGGGGCGTGGGAAAGCTGGTGGTCGCACACGCCGAGCGCCGAGCGCAGCGCATCCTCCAGCAGCTGGCCGGCGCGACGCTGTCCCCGGTGGAGGTCGTCGCCGACGATCACGCGCTGATCGCGGCGGTCGATCCCGACACGATCGCGATCGTCGACCTCGCGCTCGCGCAGGCCCATCCGGGGCTGCACGAGCGTCCGGCGCGGGCCTGGATCGCGGTGCCCGGCGAGGGCAGCGATCCCGCGGAGCCGCAGATCGTCGAGCGCTTGCTCGCCACCGGATGGAGCCACATCATCGCACACCCGATGCCGATCCTCGCCGAGGAGCTGCTCGCGACGGTGCAGAAGCTGCGCCGGCGCGAGGTGTTCGGCCTGGAGAAGTACGTCGCGTGGGGCGCCGAGACCCGGAGCTATACGCTCGGCGACGCGGACGAGCGCGACGACGCGGTCGGCCTGGTGACCCGCGACGTGCTCGGCGTCGGGCTGCCCGATCGCATCGCCTCGCTGGTCAGCGTGATCACCGACGAGCTGATCGCCAACGCGCTGTACCTGGCGCCGCTCGACGACAACCACGAGCGCTATCGCGCGGCCGAAGCGCGCGGGCGCAGCCGCCCCCTGCGTGGCCGCGACGTGGTGACCGTGCGGTGGGCGACCGACGCGCGCTGCCTGGCGATCGAGGTCCGCGATCGCTGGGGCACGCTGGAGCCGCGCAGCGTGGCGAGCCGGCTGGCGACCGGCCGGGTCAAGACGACCGGCGCGCCGGGGGACGCCGGCATGGGCCTCGCGCTGGCCTATGCGTGCTGCAACCAGTTCGTGATCGACCTCGAGCCCGAGGTGATGACCGAGGTGATCGCGCTGCTCGACGTCCGCCACCGCGCGACCGAGCTCGGCCGATCCGCCTCGTTCCATACCTTCCTCGCCGACGCGCCGCGCGAGTCGTGACCACCTTCCGATCGGTCCGCCGGCTCGCACGCGCTGCGTCGACGGTCCCCGGGTATTTTCATCGCCGGTCCGCCGCGGTAGGGTGCGCCGGTGAATCCCGACATCCTGGCTCCGTCCGACACGTTCGCGCGCCGCCATATCTCGCCCGGCCAGGCCGAGATCGATCAGATGCTCGCCGCGCTCGGCTACCACAGCCTCGACGAGCTGGCGACCGCGGTGGTCCCCGGCGCGATCCGGCTGGCCAGGCCGCTCGCGCTCGGCGAGCGCCTGCCGCTGGGCGAGCACGAGCTCCTGGAGGAGATGAAGAACCTCGCGGCCGACAACGTCGTGCTGCGCTCGTTCATCGGCCAAGGCTACCACGACACGATCACGCCGCCGGTGATCCTGCGCAACGTGCTCGAGAACCCGGGCTGGTACACGCAGTACACGCCGTACCAGGCCGAGATCTCGCAGGGCCGGCTCGAGGCCCTGATCAACTTCCAGACGATGATCGAGGA
>DATAPF010000310.1:0-27913 GCA_036265355.1 Kofleriaceae bacterium
GCTGGTCAGCAGCGCGCTCCAGAACCCGATGTTGGCGCCGCCGTCGATCAGCGCGAAGTCCCCCGGCCGCGCGATCCGGCGGAACCAGTGGTACAGCTCGGGCTCGTAGGAGTCGTTGCGGAAGAACACCCGCATCCAGTAGCGGTCGAACCCGGGGAAGCTGAGCCGGATGTCGCGCCCGGCCTCGGCGGTCAGCGGCGCGGCGTAGTCGCCGACGATCCGCTGCAGCCAGCGCGACAGCGTGAGCCCGCCGCGCAGCCGCAGCGCCGACGTCGCGCCGATCACCGAGCGGTGGAGCGCGAGCCGCCAGCGATCGGGCGCGGCCGAGCGCAGCGACCAGCGGAACGGCCCCGAGGCGATGGACGAGGCCGACCCGAAGCCGACCGCCCAGCTCACGGCGTCGTCGCGCTCGCCGGCGCCGACAGCGGCCCGTCGGTCTGGACCGCGTCCTCGGACTGGACCTCGAAGCTGTAGGTCGTCGCCGGGCTCAGGTTGACCGCCGTGAACGTCGTGCCGGGCGCCACCAGGCTGGCGGCGAACGTGAACGGCCCGCCGCCGACCGACTCGAACACGAGGTACTTGACCGCGGCCGTGACCGGGCTCCACGAGACCTGGATCCGGTCGGGCGCGATCACCGTCGCGGTGACGTTGGCCGGCGCGTCCGGCGGGGGCTGGGTGGTGCCGATCGCCTCGTTCGACGGGTTCGAGAACAGGCCGTGGGCGACCGTGCGCACCGTCCACGAGAACGTGCTGTTCGGCGTCAGGTGGTCGCCCTCGAACGTCGGCGGGTTGGCCGGCGAGTGGGTGAAGAACTGCTCGTTGCCCGGCGCGGTGCCCTTGGACACGATGTACGCGGTCGCGCCGGGCACGGCGTCCCACCCCAGGTTGATCGACACCGACGTCGTCGAGGTCACGACCAGGTTGGCCGGCGCCGGCGGCAGCGTGCCGATATCGGCGAGCTCGGCCGCGGACAGCGCGCGGCTGAGGATCCGCACATCGTCCATCATCACCGCGTCGCTGGCGCACCCGGCGACGTGGCCGATCGACAGCGGGTTGCCCAGCGTGAAGTTCCCCGAGACCGGATCGGTGGCGCTGACCTCGACGCCGTTGACGAAGAAGTGCAGGGCGGGAGAGGTCGACAGCTCGACGACCGCGACGTGGGTCCATACGCCGGCCGGGATCGAGGTGCCGGCGGCGGTATGCGCGTCGCCGCGCGAGAAGAACAGGCCGGTGGCGTCCTGTCCGATCTCCCAGTTGGGCGTGCCGCAGCCGGCGGCCCGGCTGCCGATGAACCGGAAGCTCCCCGCCGCGGGGAGCTTGACCCAGAACGCGACGCTGGACGACGCCGTGATCAGGTCGAAGCCCGACGCCGGTGGCACGGTGATCGCCGAGTCCGCGGCTCCCGAGAACGACAGCGCCGAGCGGTCGTCGTCGATGTTCGGCCGGTCCTGCAGCGCGTACGCCGCGTCGGTGATCGCGCCGTTGCGGCCGAAGCCCGACGAGTCGACCGCGGTGGTCCCGCCGCGCTCGTCGAGCTTCCAGTAGCCCTCGAGGGCGCCGCCGGTGCCGGTCGCGGGCGTCGTCGCGCACACCTGGCCGGACTGCGCCGACTCCCCGCCGTCGGTGAGCACCGTCGAAACCCGGTAGCAGTACTGGGTCGACGGCTGGAGGTTGACGTCGAGGAACTCGGTGCTGGGCGCGACCGCCACGCCGCGCGCGGTGAACGGGCCGCCGGCCTGGGACTGGAACACGTTGTACTTGGCCGCGCTGGCCACGGCCTGCCACTGCACGAGGATCCGGGTGTCGGAGATCGCGGTCGCGGTGACCACGCCGGGCGGCTGCGGGCCGGCGCCGGTGGTCGCGCACGCCGGCGGTGTCGACAGCCCGGACTCGCTGCCGTCGGGCAGCGTGCTCTGCAGCTGGTAACAGTACGTCGTGTTCGCGGTCAGCCCGGTCGCGGCGAACGTGCTGCCGGGCGCCAGCACGGTGGCGCGGAACGCGTTCGCCCCGCCGTTGACCGACTCGAACACGAACACCTTGGTCGCGGTCGGGAAGTTGGTCCAGGACAGGTCGATCTCGGTGTTCGACACCGCGGCGGCGGTGACGTTGGTCGGCGCGCCGGGCGGCACCGCGAGCGTGGTCGCGGTCGCCGTCGCCGACGGCCCGGAGTCCGAGCCGTCGGTCGACTCGGTGACGACCTGGAAGTCGTAGCTCGTGTTCGGGGTCAGGTTGATCACCGTCTGCGATGTGCCGGGATCGAGCGTGGTGCCGGCGAACACGAAGCTGGTGTCCGACGACAGCTTGTCGAACACGAAGTACTTGAACGCGCCCGGCACCGCGCTCCACGATACCGAGATCTGGGTGTCCGAGACCGCCGTCGCGGTCACGTTGGCCGGAGCGTCGATGCTCTGATCCGTCGACGACAGGTGGAGGCCGGCGCACGCGCTCAGCCCCGACAGCACACCCGCGACAACGACAAACGACCTCATAAGCGATTTGATCGACATGGCTGCTCCTCGATGATCGGGTCCGGCGATCGGCAAGTCAATGGATGCGCCGGCGGCGTGCCGGCGCGCGTGATCGCGCGCATGCGCACGGCGCTGCGCGCGGCGGTAATCGTGATCACATGGCCCCCAGGCGGCCGTCCAGGCGACGCCGGTCGGGGTCGGCCTTGAGCGCGACGAACACGGCGAGCACGACCCACAGCGTCGTGAACCGCAAGCCCTGGTGCGCCCCCGTGTAGAGCAGCGGCGGCAACATCGTGATCACCAGCCGCGCCCCCGCGCCGCGGATCAGCCGCCACGTGAACCCCAGGAACAGCAGGACTCCGACGATCCCGTAGCTGAACAGGATCGTGCCGGCCGACGAGTGGATCTCCATGCCCTTGACGTAGGCGGTGTCGTCGAACCGCGACAGACCGCCCTCACCGGCGCCGAGCAGCAGGTACTGCTGGTTGCGCCAGATCCGGTCGTAGCCGCGCTCCTGGAAGAACGACGCGTCGGAGTGGGCGCCGCGATTGAGCACGCGGTCCTGCGACGCCTCGATCGCGTCGGCGAACGGGCCGATCCCGCTGACCACCGCGGCGCCGGCGAGGCAGGCGGCCACGAGGATCTTGGGGTTGGAGAACAGCAGGAACACCAGCAGCACCGCGACCCCGCCGGCCGCCGCGCGCGACGCCGAGATCACCGCCAGCACGCCGCAGCACACCAGCGTGAGGCTCGAGGTCACGAGCCGGAGCTGGAGCCGGCGATGGGTCAGCGCGATCAGCGTGGCGGCGAGCAGCGCGTAGTAGCCGAGCTGGTTGGGGTTGTTGAAGAACAGCGTGCCGCGGTTGCCGCCCCAGCCCAGCGCGATCGACGCCAGCACCTGCGCGTACACCGTGAGCGTGACCGCGAACACCGTGACCCGCAGGAACAGATCGCCGTGCCGGCGAACCAGCACGAGCGCGGCCAGGAAGATCAGCGCGTTGTAGATGTAATAGAGCGGGAACAGCAGGAAGGCGTCGGGGCCGGACAGCGTGAAGCTGTCCATCAGGAACATCCAGGTGAGATCGACGGCGACGACCCACAGCGTGAACCAGATCAGCGCGCGCATGGTCGAGCGCATGTCGCGGCCGAGCTTGCCGTTCCAGTGCTGCAGCGCGAGCGGGATCACGAGCAGCACGAGCAGGTCGCCCGGCTGCGGCAGCCCGCTGGGGAAGATGTACAGCGGGATCAGGAGGAGGTAGATTGCCCACGTGACCAGCGCGGGCCTGCGCATCACCTGACGCCAGGTGTCGCTATGAATCCGCGGGACCGACAAGGGCGTTCTGCGGTTAGTAGCCCGCCGCCGGCAGCGTGTTCGATCCGACGAGGATTGCACACCCCCGAGGTCGTAACTGAGCGGAACCAAAGGCCGACCGTGTCCTGATGAAGCTGGCGATGGTGACCACGTACGCGACGCCGAGCAACATGCGTCGCGAGCTCCTGGAGGCCGTCCTCGCGCGCGGCCATCGCGTCACGGTGGTGTCACCGGAACCGGCCGGCGTCATGCAGGGCCCGCTCGCGGCGCTCGGCGGGACCTACCGCGAGTGGCCGGTCAACCGGACCGGGATCGATCCGGCCGAGGACCTGCGCTCGGCCCACCGCCTGCACGCGATCCTGCGCGCCGAGCGCCCCGACGTCGTGCTGGTCTACCAGATCAAGGCGGTGCTGCTCGCGCCGCTGGCCGCGAAGCTGGCGCGGGTCGGGCGCATCGTGCCGCTGGTCAACGGCCTCGGCGCCGTGTTCGACACCCACGGGTTCGGTGCGACGGCGCGGGCCCGGATCGCCCGCCGCGCATACGGCATGTCGCTGCGGCTGGTCGACGAGATCGTGTTCCAGAACGCCGATGATCCGGCGCTGCTGCAGTCGTCGGGTCTGCTGTCGGGGCGGGCGCGCTGGCGGGTCGTGCCCGGGACCGGCGTCGACCTCGCGCGGCTCGCGGCCCGGCCGCCGCACGCCGGCCCGCCGACGTTCACGCTGATCTCGCGCCTGCTGGTGTCCAAGGGCGTGCGCGATCTGGTCGCCGCGGCCCGCATGGTGCGCGCCCGTCATCCCCTGGCCCAGGCCCGGTTCCGGATCGTCGGGCAGCTCGAGGCCGAGGGCCACCCCGATGGCGTGCGGCGCGCCGAGCTCGACGCCTGGGTCGCCGAGGGCCTGGTCGAGTACGCCGGGTTCTCCGACGACATCGCCGGCGTGCTCGCCGCGACCACGGTGTTCGTGCTGCCGTCGTACTACCGCGAGGGCGTGCCGCGCACCAACCTCGAGGCGCTCGCGGTCGGCCGGCCGATCGTGACCACCGACTGGGTCGGCTGCCGCGACACCGTCGACGACGGCGTCAACGGCTTCCTGGTGCCGCCGCGCGACCCGGTCGCGCTCGCCGACCGGATCGAGCGCTACCTGCGCGATCCTGCGCTCGCCGAGCGCCACGGCCGCGCGAGCCGCGCGCTCGCCGAGCGCAGGTTCGACGTCCGCCAGGTCAACGCGCAGATGCTGCAGGCGCTGCAGCTCGGATAGCGCGCGGGTTGCGCACGATGAACCGCCGCTTGAGCGCGCGCAGGATCGGCTGCTCGTACCAGCGGTAGATCGCGATCGCCGCCGCGGCCGACACCGCCATCAGCGCGAGCGTGATCAGCTGGCCGCCGAGCTCGCCGACCTGCGGGTGGCCGATCGCGAGGCGGAGCACGCCGAACACGACGTAGGCGTGGATCAGGTACAGCACGTACGAGGCATCGCCGACCCCGATCGCCCAGCGGTGGGTGATCCGCAGGCCGTGGACGCGCTCGAGCGCGACCGCGCACACGACGACCACGAACGCCGGGATCCCGCTGGCCAGCCAGCGCGGCGCGGCGCCGAACAGCTCGTGGCGCAGCGCGATCGCCGCCAGGCCCAGGCCGACACCGGCGACCAGCAACGCCGGCTCGCCCGGCGGCGCGGGGCGCGGGCGGGCCTTCCGGCGGGCCTCGAGCCAGCGCACGGTGTGGAACGCGGCGATGCCGTACGCGAACTCCAGGATCATCGGGTGGCCGTAGAAGTACGCGACCGGGTGGTCGCGCAGCGGCGTGAGCTGGACGGCGGCGAGCACCGCGAGCAGCAGCGCGATGGCGAGCCCGGTCGCGCGCGGCCGAGACCACGCGAGCGCGACCGCGAACACCGCGTAGAAGTACATCTCGTAGTTGAGCGTCCAGCCGCCGCTCAGGGTCGGGTGCGGGATGCCGTCCTCGGTGTGGACGCCCGACGCGGTCGGCAGGAACGCCAGCGACCGGACCAGCAGCACCGGATCCGACGACGTGGTGTGGAACAGCCGCGGCATCGCCACCACCAGCAGGTACAGCGCGAGCGTCGACGTCCAGTAGATCGGGACGATCCGGATCAGCCGGCGGGTCATGAACTGGCTCGGATCGAGCGCGGCGACGTACGCGATGATGAAGCCGCTGATCACGAAGAACAGGTCGACGCCGTCGGCGCCGCCGGCCCAGCGCAGCCCCAGGCCGGTCGGGCCCGCGGCGTGGGCATGGACCACGAGCAGCGCGGCGATCGCGCGCAGCACCTGGATGTTGAACAGCATCGCTAGGCACCCCGCGCGCGGGGTGCGCTGCCGTCCGGTGCGGCGGTCGCGTCCGGCGCGGCGCTCGCGTCCGGGGCCGGCGCGAGGTCCAGGCCGTCCAGCACGTCGGAGAACGCGAACACGCGCAGCCCGAGCGGCATCGCCAGGGTCATCACCAGGATCCGGAGATCGAGCCACAGCGTCCAGCGCTCGATGTAGCGGATGTCCATCGCCACGCGCTGCTTCCACGGGATGTCGTTGCGGCCGAGCACCACCGCGAGGCTGGTCAGCCCGGGCAGCGCGGCGAGCTTGAGCTCGTCCTGGCCGGTGTACAGCGCGCGCTGCGACACCATGTCCGGGCGCGGGCCGACCAGGCTCATCTCGCCGCGCAGCACGTTGACCAGCTGGGGCAGCTCGTCGGCGCCGCCGCGCAGCCAGCGGCCGACCCGGGTCACGCGGTCGTCGCCGGGATCGATCCGGGTCGAGCCGTCGGCGTGGAAGCGGATCGGCGCGTCGCGCATCGTGCGGAACTTGAGCAGCCGGAACGGCCGGCCGCCGCGGCCGAGCCGGTCCTGGCGGTAGAACACGCCGCCCCGGCTATCGAGCGCGATCGCGGCGGCGAGCACCGCCATCGCCGGCGCGCACGCGAGCAGGCCGCCGGCGGCGAGGCCGTAGTCGAGCGCGCGCTTGATCGCATAGCCGAGCGTCATCGGTCGAGCCACAGGTGATAGGTAACATGCGTCGCGATGGGCACGAAGCCGCACCGCGCGTACAGCCGGAGCGCGGGGTTGTCGGCCTGGGTCCCGACGGTGGCGGTCACCGTGCGATCGCGAGCCCAGGCGCCCAGCCAGTCGACGAATCCGGCGACCAGGCTCGCACCGGCGCCCCGCCCGCGCCAGGCCGCCGCGACCGCGACGAGGTCGATCATCACCGACTCCGCCCCGGCGACCACGGTGAGGTAGCCGATCAGCTCGCGCCCGGCGCGCGCGACGATCGTCTGCTGGGCGCGGCCGGTGACGTCGTTGGTCGCCCACGCCGCGTACAGCGAGCGGGTGCGCTCGGCGGACAGCCGCGGGTCGGCGTGCAGGTGCGAGGTCCGGATCGCCTCGCTGGTGATCGCCGCGATCGCCGCGATGTCGAACGGATCGTCGAGCCGGTCGCGAGGCTCGATCGCGAGCTGCGCGCTGCGCGGGATCGCCGGGCGGTCGGGCCCCAGGGTCGACGTCACCAGCGTGTCGACCGGGGCGTGCCCGGCTGGCTCGAGCGCGCCGCGCAGCGGGTCGTCGCCGGCGAGCCTCACGAACACCACGGCGTATTCCTCGCGCCGCGCGGCGGCGATCGCCGCCCACAGCTCGCCGGGTCCGTCGCCGGCGTCGCGGACCAGCCGGCCGATCGCCAGGCCGTAGTGCGCGGAGTCGAACGGGCTGTCGACCAGGCGCATCGCTCACCTGCGCAGCGCGGCGACGCTGTCGTGGACCGCGGCGATCACGTCGTCGGCGTCGCGATCGGTCATCCGGCTGTAGATCGGCAGCGACACCTCGCGGCCGAACTCGCGGGTCGCGATCGGGAAGTCGGACGGCGCGAACCCGTAGGTCTCGCGGTAGTACGGGTGGAGGTGGAGCGGGATGAAGTGCACGCTCGCCCCGATGTTGCGCCGGCGCAGCTCGGTGACCAGCGCGTCGCGGCCGCCGGTGAGCCGGTCGTTGTCGACCCGCAGCATGTAGAGGTGCCAGGCGTGCTGGTTGCCGGCGCCGCGCGCCGGGAGCTCGAGCTCGGGGCAGCCGGCGAACGCGCGGTCGTAGCGCGCGGCGAGCTCGGCGCGCCGCCGCCACATCGCGTCGAGCTTGCCGAGCTGGACCAGGCCGAGCGCGGCCGCGACGTCGGTCAGGTTGTACTTGAAGCCGGGCGCGAGGATCTCGTAGCGCCACGAGCCCTCGGCGGTGTAGCGCTTCCAGGCGTCGCGGCTGATCCCGTGCAGGCTCATGATCCGGCAGCGGTCGGCCACCGCGTCGTCGTCGGTCGTGATCATGCCGCCCTCGCCGGTCGACAGCGTCTTGGTCGCGTAGAACGAGAAGCAGGTCACCCGCGACAGCGCGCCGATCATCCGGTCGCCGAGCCGGGTCGGCAGCGCGTGGGCCGCGTCCTCGATGATCGGGGTGTCGCCGGCGACCTCGCGCAGCGCGTCCAGATCGCACGGCTCGCCGGCGATGTGCACCGGGAGGATCGCGGCCGCCGGCTCGCGGCGCAGCGCGGCCGCGACCTGCGCGGGATCGATGTTGAGCGTGTCGGGGCGGACGTCGACGAACACCGGGTGCGCGCCGAGGTAGCGGATCACCTCGCCCGAGGTCGCGAACGTGTACGGCGTGGTCACCACGCGGTCGCCGGGCGCCACGCCGACCGCCTCGAGCGCGAGGTGGAGCGCCGCGGTGCACGAGTTCACCGCGATCGCGTGCCGCGCGCCGACCCGCTCGGCGAACGCGGCCTCGAACGCGCGGACCTTGGCGCCGGTGGTCAGCCAGCCCGAGCGGATCACCTCGGCCACCGCGGCGACCTCGGCCTCGTCCATGTCGGGCAGCGCGAACGGGAGGAAGTGGTCGCGCATGGCGAGCTCAGTTGCGGATCGCGTCGGCCGCCAGCGGCAGGTCGTGCGGCCCGGTCATCGCGCGCTCGCCGCGCGGCGAGGTCTTCCGCCCGGCGACGTGCGGCCGCGCGAACCGGCACTCCGGCACCAGCGCGACCAGCGCCGTGCGCACCAGGTCCCCGGTCCCGACCCCGGCCACCGTGTCGGTCTCGCCCGCGGCGTCGAGCAGGTGGTTGACGCCGTCGACCACCTCGGCCCAGACGTGCGGCTTGATCCTGCCGATGAACACCTTGGGGTGGCGGGTCTTCTCGGCGTGCTCGGCGGCGGTCGACAGCTCCTCGAACAGCTTCTCGCCCGGCCGCATGCCGGTGAACTCGATCTCGATGTCGTCGCCGGGGCGCAGCCCCGACAGCGTGATCAGGTCGCGCGCGAGGTCGACGATCCGCACCGGCGCGCCCATGTCGAGGATGAAGATCTCGCCGCCCTCGCCCATCGCGCCGGCCTGCATCACGAGCTGACTGGCCTCGGGGATCGTCATGAAGTAACGGCGCATCTCGGGGTGGGTCACCCTCACCGGGCCGCCGGCGGCGATCTGCTCGCGGAAGATCGGGACCACGCTGCCCGCCGACCCCAGCACGTTGCCGAACCGCACGGTGACGAACCGGGTCGCCGAGCGCTGCGAGAACGCCTGCAGGTAGATCTCGGCGACCCGCTTGGTCGCGCCCATCACCGACGACGGGTTGACCGCCTTGTCGGTCGACACCAGCACGAACCGCTCGACCTGGTAGCGGTCCGACAGGGTGGCGACCACCCGCGTGCCGCCGACGTTGTTCTTGACCGCCTCGCCCGGGTTCCACTCCATCATCGCGACGTGCTTGTGCGCGGCGGCGTGGAACACGATCTCGGGCCGGGTATGCTCGAACACCTGCGCGACCCGGTCCATGTCGCAGACGTCGGCGATCCGCGGGTCGATCAGCACGCCGGGGAACGCCGCGGTCAGCTCGCGGTGGATCTCGAACAGCGCGTTCTCGAACCGCTCGACCAGCACGAGCCGCCGCGGGGCGAACCGGCAGATCTGGCGGCACAGCTCGGAGCCGATGCTGCCGCCCGCGCCGGTCACCAGCACGACGCGGCCGCCCAGGCACGCGCTGACCACCGCCTCGTCGAGCTTGACCGGCTCGCGGCCGAGCAGGTCCTCGATCGCGACCTCGCGGGCGCGCGACACGCTGACCTTGTCGCCGACGATCTCGTGCAGCTCGGGGATGATCCGGGTGTCGAGCCCGGCGTCGCGGCACAGCTCGGTGATCCGGCGCAGCTCGCCGCCGGTCGCGTTGGCGATCGTGATCAGCGCGCGCTTGACCCGCAGCCGGGCGGCGAGCGCGCCGACCTCGTGGGTCATGCCGAGCACCCGGAAGCCGCCGACGATCTTGCCGACCTTGAACGGGTCGTCGTCGAGGAAGCCGACCGGCTCGAGGTGGAGGTCCGGGCGCTGCACGATCTCGCGGGCGACCATCACGCCGGCCTCACCGGCGCCGATCACGAACACGCGGTGGCGATCGCCGTTGTTCGGGTGCCGGCGCCGCGCCCGCAGCTCGTGGTGCCAGCGCCACGCCGCGCGGGCGCCGATCAGCCCGACCAGCCCGAGCACGAAGTCCATCGCGAGCACGCCGAGCGGGATGATGCTGGTCGTGATCGGCAGCAGGTGCGCGATGCGCAGCGCGATCAGCACGGCGGACGAGATCGTCGTCGCGGTCAGCACCCGCATCGCGTCGCGCATGTTGATGTAGCGCCACGCGATGCGCTCGACGCCGAACACGAGCAGCGCGCCGTACTGCAGGCCGATCACGCAGGGCCAGGTCAGCGTCGCGACCTTGAGCGCGGCGAGCGGGATCTGGAACTCGAAGCGGAACAGCCAGGCGAGCCAGTACGCCAGCGACGCCACGCCCAGGTCGAAGACCATCCGGATACTGCGGCCCAGGAACCGAGGCATTGGACCGTTAGTCGATGCCATCTCGCCCGGCGTTCAACCGCCGCGGTGAACGCTGCCTTAAAGCCGCCTGGGCTCTGAGTTTCAATGACTTACATATGTGGAGCGCATGCGCGCAGCGGGTGTGCGGCCACGGATCGTCACGAGCGCGTGTGGCGAGTGCAACACACGAACGGCACTCGCCGGGTTTCGCCTTGCGATCGCCTCACGGGATCGGAGCTGGTAGCCTGGCGAGCGAGCGCGGCGAACAGGAGCATCGTGACGACCAGCATGCAGCCCGCAGCGAACCCCGACGGCGCCGTCGCGCTCTCGGTGATGATCCCGAACTTCAACTACGCCCGGTACATCGGCGAGACGATCGAGAGCGTCCTCGCCCAGGGTGCCCACGACCGACCGCAGTTCGAGATCGTCGTGTGCGACAACGCGAGCACCGACGACTCGGTCAGCGTGGTCCGCGGCTTTCGCGATCCGCGGATCCGGCTCGCGGTCAACCCGTGCAATGTCGGGTTCTCGTCGAACCTCGAGCGGGTCGCCGCGATGGCGCGCGGCCGGCGGATGCTGCTCTTGTCGTCGGACGACAAGATGACGTCCGGCGCGCTCGCGGCGTACGCGCGGCTCGAGACCGCGCTCGGGCCGCGCGCGGACACCGCGGTGTGGGGCTCGGCGACCGCGGTGATCGACTCGAAGGGCCAGCGCACCGGCGTGCAGTTCGATCCGGATCCCAAGTGCTGGCGCGACGGCCGCGACGAGCCCGAGCTGAGCCAGGCGGTCGGCTTTCCGGTGCGCTCGATGCCGGCGGCGGCGCTGCTCCGGCGGTCGCTGGAGCTGTTGCGCTCGCCGCTGCCGTTCCTCACCACGTGTTACCCCAGGACCCTGCACGACGCGGTCGGCAGCTACGCCGGCGGGCGCCTGATGAACCCCGACAAGTGGTTCCTGTGGAAGGTGCTGTCGGCCGCCGAGACCGCCTACAAGATCGATCACCCGCTGTTCGAGTACCGGGTCCACGACGCCGGGCAGGGGCCGCAGGAGCTGCGCTCGGGCGCGCTCAAGCACCTCGCCGACGAGTACATCTCCACGTTCAACCTGCCCGAGGAGGTGCTCAAGAAGGCCGGGGTCTCGCGCGACGTGCTCGCCGCCGCCTTCATCGAGCAGGACGTCGCGCTGCGCGGGCTGGTCGCGCTGTCCCAGGGCCGCCGCGCGATGGCGCGCCGGGGCATCGACTTCGGCCGCGCCGCGTACCCCGAGCTGCTGCGCGCCAACCGCAAGGTGTGGGCGCTGCGCGCCCTGCTCGCGCTCGGGCCGGTCGGGACGCGGGTCGCCGCGGCGCTGCGCGCGCGGATCGAGCGCCGGTGGAAGGAGCAGGAGAGCCGGCCCAGTGGAGCGTAGCACCCGGGAGAACGCATGCACGCTCGGTTCGCCGTGGGCTGCTGCGCGGATGGGCGTCGGAGCCGCGCCCGCCGAATCACCACCGCCGCCTGTGCGGGCGGCGCTAGGTATGTGCGGGGGCAACGAGGGCGAATCCTAATCACGGTCGCGGCGTCCGACCCCATCCTGCTCGCGGTCGCCCACGGCGACCTCGCGTTGGCGTCTCGCGATCGCCCCTCGAGAGGCCGATCGTCGACCGGTCCTGGCACAGATCTACGGTCTGCTACGGGCTCTTACGGGCTCGCTAGCGAGAATCGTAGCTTGCCGCCCAACGCGGTGTCCGTCACTGTTCCCCGGGCGTGTGCAAGGTGTGTGCATTGAACGGCGCGGCGGGGGGCGACAACCAACGATCCGGTGAACGTCTTCTTCCCGATGGCCGGTCAAGGAGCTCGGTTTGGACACCGGTTCAAGCCGTTCCTGATGCTGGAGGACACGACGTTCATCGAGGCTGCGGTCCAGCCGTTCCGGCAGTTCGCATCGCAGATCTCGCGGCTGGTGTTCGTGTACCTCGAAGACCAGGAGCGCGCGTACGAGGTCAGCGCCCGGCTCGCCGCGATGTTCGCGGGCGTGCCTGCCGAGGTGAAGATCGAGACCGTGCGGCTCGATGCCCCGACCCGCGGGCCGGCCGAGACGATCGCGCGCGCCGTGGCGCAGATCGGGGCGCGCGGCCGGGCGCTGATCTGCGACTGCGACCACAGCCTCGACGTCGCGCCGCTGTTCGCCGCGTTCGCGCGTGAGCGGTTCGATGCGCTGCTGCCGGTGTGGCCGCTCGACGGCGAGGACGTCGCGGCGTGGTCGGTCGCGCGGGTCGAGGACGGCCGCGTGCTCGCGGTCGCCGAGAAGCGGATCCCGGATGGCCGGGGTGCGGTGACCGGCGTGCCGATGGGCGTGATCGGCTGCTACGGCTTCCCCGACATCGCGGCCGTCGCGTCGCGCGCCGACGCGCTGCGCGCGACCAACTTCTCCGACGCGATCGCCGCCGTGCTCGCCGAGGGCGGGATCGTCCGCGCGGCGCGCATCGAACACGCCCGGTTCTTCGGCGACCCGGCGCGCCTCGAGACAGCCACAACAGGAGCCAGGACACGACGATGACGCCCGATATCAAGATCTTCGCCGATGGCGCCGTGCTCGACGACGTCCCCCGGCTGCTCGCCGGCGGCAAGGTGAAGGGGTTCACGACCAACCCGACGCTGATGGCCAAGGCGGGCGTCAAGGACTACGAGCGGTTCGCGCGCCGGTTCCTCGAGGCCGCCGGCGGCCTCCCGGTGTCGCTCGAGGTGTTCGCCGACGACGTGCCCAGCATGATCCGCCAGGCCCGGATCCTCGCGAGCTGGGGCGACAACGTCTACGTCAAGGTCCCGGTGACCAACACCGCCGGCGAGACCACCGCCGACGCGGTCGGCCGGCTCGCCCGCGACGGCGTCAAGCTCAACGTCACCGCGGTGTTCACCCGGCCCCAGATCGACGGCCTGTTGCCGCTGTTCGACGCGAAGACCCCCGCGATCGTCTCGATCTTCGCCGGCCGGATCGCCGACGCGGGCGTCGATCCCCAGCCGACCATCCGCTACGCGGTCGACCGCGTGCGCGACCGGCCCAACGTCGAGATCCTGTGGGCGAGCTGCCGCGAGATCTTCAGCGTCGTGCTCGCCGCCGACGCGGGCTGCCACGTCATCACCGTGCCCAACGACATGCTGGGCAAGCTCGGCGGGCTCGGCCGCGACCTGGACGCGGTGTCGCTCGACACCGTGAAGATGTTCTACACCGACGCCAAGGCGTCCGGCTTCCAGCTGTGACCGACCCGATCACCATCGTGTTCCCGATCGCCGGAACCGGCGCGCGTTCGGGCTTCAAGTTCCGCCCGTTCCTCGAGCTCGGCGGCGGGACCTTCATCGAAGCCGCGGCCCGTCCGTTCCGCGCCTGGTCGCACGCGATCCGGCAGCTGGTGTTCGTCTGCCTCGAGGAGCACGACGCCGAGCACGCGGTGACGGCGCGGCTCGCGGCGATGTTCGCCGACCGGCCGCACCAGGTGGTCCGGCTGCCCCGGCCGACCCGCGGGCCGGCCGAGACCGTGATGCGCGGGCTCGACGACGCCGGCGTCACCGGCCGCGTGATCGTGTGCGACTGCGATCACTCGATCGACGTCGACCCGGTGTTCCGCGCGATCGGCGACGGCGCCGCCGACTGCATCCTGCCGACCTGGAAGCTCAAGGGCGAGGACCTCCGGGCGTGGAGCGTCGCGGCGGTGTCCGACCACCGGGTCACCGGGATCGCCGAGAAGCGGCTGCCCGACAGCAACGGCGAGTTCGTCGGCGTGATCGGCTGCTCGTACCTCGCCGACGTCCGGCGCGCCGCCCAGCTGTTCGAGCCCGGCCAGGACGCCTACCTGTCGGACGTGATCCGCAAGCTGATCGCGCGCGGCGATCGCGTGATCGCGGTGCCGATCGAGCGGGCCGAGTTCTTCGGCGATCCGCGCAAGCTGCGCACCGCGCGCGCCCGGCACAACGTCCGGCTCGGCAGCATCTTCTGCGACATCGACGGCGTGCTGGTCGAGCACGAGGACCTGCCCGACTACACCCGGCCGCTGCGCCCGCTGCCCGGCGCGATCGAGCGGCTGCGCGAGTGGCGGACCGAGGGCTACTTCGTCGTGCTGACCACCGCGCGCGACGCCGCGAGCGAGCCCGCGCTGCGCGCTGCGCTCGATGCCGCCGGGGTGCCGTACGACCAGCTGGTCGTCGGGCTGCCGAGCGGGCCGCGGTTCCTGATCAACGATCGCAAGCCGTCGGCGCTGCTGGTCAGCCAGGCCCATGCGATCGAGGTCGAGCGCAACCAGGGCATCCAGCACCTGTCGATCAGCCAGTCGTACCCGTCGGTGCTGCGCCGGTTCAAGGGCGGCTCGTTCGCCGAGACCCTGCTGGTCGAGGACGACGAGAAGCTGTTCGTGCGCAAGCGGGTGACCAAGCGCGAGAACCTGACGCTCGGCTACGCCAAGCTCAAGAACCAGTACCGCACGCTCGAGCGGTTCTCGCGGATGAGCCCGGACCTGGTCGCCGGGCTGTACGGCGAGCACGACAACACGATCGAGTACTACTACGACATGGAGTACCTGCCGGGCCACCGCCTGCTGTCGGAGTGCGGCAACGGCGAGCGCAACGCGGCGCTCGGCAGCCTGCTCGGCGTGCTCGGCGAGCGGGTCTACGCCGGCGGATCGCGGCTCGGGCGGTCGGGCACCGACTGGCTCGAGTCGCACCTCGCGGCGAAGATCCACGCCCGGCTCGACGCCGTGACCGCCCACCCGCGGCTCGCGCCGCTGGTCAGCGCGCGCGAGGTCGCGATCGACGGCGTCGCGTACCCCGGGCTGCGCCACCTGCTGGCCCGGGTGTCGTCCCCGGCGGTGATCGACAAGCTCGCGCCCGGCGCGTTCTGCACCGTGCACGGCGACCTGACGTTCGAGAACGTGCTGTACGACCGGGGCGACGTCCGGCTGATCGACATGGACGGCGCCGACTTCGTCGATGCCCCCGAGCTCGACCTCGGCAAGCTGTTCCAGTCGATCGTCGCGCGCTACGAGGACTGGGCGCACTCCGATCACACGCTGTTTGCTGCGGTCGACCGCGCGCACGGCGCCGAGCTCGCGTGCCAGTACCAGGTCCCCGCACCCGAGCCCGAGCTGCTGGCGACCTGCGTCGAGGCGTGGGCGAAGATCCTGGGCGCGCCCGACGACCAGGTCCGGGTCAAGGGCTGGTTCTACATGGGGCTCCACCTGCTCCGCATGGTGCCGTTCCGGCTCAAGGTCAGCGAGGACCAGGCGCTCTACGCGCTCGCCCAGGGCGTGCGCTGGATCGCCCGCGCCGTCGCCGAGTGCTGACATGCGGGCAGCGCTGGCCGTCGCGATCGCGGTTGCCGCGCTGTCCCGCGAAGCCGGCGCCGAGCCCGCGCTGTCCGGCTACCGGACGTTTCGCCACCTGGCGATCGACCTGCTCGGCCGGCCGCCGACCCGCGCCGAGCTCGCCGCGTTCGCTCGCCCGGGGTTCGACCTCGGCGCCTGGATCGACGCCGGGCTCGCCGGCCCGGGGTACGCCGAGCGGATCCGCCGGATCTACGCCGACCTGCTGAAGCTCGACCTCCCCGAGGGCGCCAACCCGTTCACGCCGCCGTCGGTCGTGCTGCGGTGGACGCAGATCCAGGGCCCCGACGGGCGGATGATCGACCTGTACTTCCGCGACAACCAGCGCCGCAAGCTGCCCGCGATCGACGGCCAGGTCTGCTTCACGTCGGCCGAGACCGGCCTGCAAGCCGGCGCCGACGGACCGCCGACCGGGACGCCCAGGCCGGTCGATCGCGCGCTGCTCGACGAGCGCACCGTCGTGGTCAAGCCGTGGTGGCTGTACGCGGACTACCGCGACCGCGACCCCCACGACCGCGCCGGCCCGGACTGGATCCGGCGGTTCGGTTACGAGCTCGCGTGGCCCTTGTTCACCGAGCCCGACGGCAAGACCCCGATGACCGGCGTCCGGGTGTGCCGCGAGGAGGCGCAGACCGCCGACACCGGCCGGGTCTACGCGTCGGGGCGGATCGTGCAGAAGTCCGATCCGCTGCTGCCCGGACGGCTGACCCGGCTGCCGGCCGACACGCCGTTCGCGCGGGCCAACGCCGGGCGCGCGGTGTCGTGCCTGTCCCCGGCGGGGTTCGAGAGCTCGCTCGATTGCGGCTGCGGCGTCGGGCTCGAGCGCTGCCTGCCGGCCGCCCCGGCCGGGTTCGTCCAGCCCTGGCTGGTCCCGCTCGGGGTCGACCAGCCGTTTGACCGGGCGGCCCGCCCGGCGGCGCTGTGGATGCGGACCTGGTGGAGCCAGGAGGCGATCCACTTCCTCGACCGGACCTTCGGCGACGATCGCGACGTCCGCGAGCTGTTGACCAGCCCGGCGACGACGATCAACGGGCCGCTCGCGCAGTTCTACCGCTTCCTGTCCGGGGCGACGTGCTGCGGCGACGGCGCCGAGCTCGGTTACCGCGAGGCCGAGCCGCTGTTCGATCCGGCCGCGGTGCCGGCGAACCTGTTGCCCTACCAGGTCTCGACCTGGGCCACCGTCGCCAGCCGCGGGCCGCACGCGGCCGGCGTGATGACGATGCCGATCTTCCTGCTCAAGTACCCGACCCGCCGGCAGCGCGCGCACGCCATCTACAGCGCGTTCCTGTGCCGCGACTTCGTCGCCGAGACCGCGCAGCTGCCACCGTCGGACGAGCCCGACCTCACCCGGCGCCCGGGCTGCGCGACCTGCCACCGCCGGCTCGAGCCGCTCGCCGCGTACTTCGCGCGGATCCGCGAGTCGGACTGGACCTACCTGCCGCCGGCGCAGTTCCCGGTGGTGCAGCCGCGCTGCGCGTCGGGCGATCCGGCGCGGATGGCCGGCGCGTGCCGGACGTTCTACGACCCGGCGTTCACCGACGCGCGGACGGCCGAGCTGCGCGGCGCGCACGGCGATCCCGCCCACGTCGAGGCCGGGCCGCGCGGCCTGGCCGCCGAGATCACGGCGTCGCCGCTGTTCGCGTCGTGCGTGGTGCAGAACGTCGCCCAGGGACTGCTCGGCCGTGCGCTGACCCCCGACGACGATGCGTGGAAAGCAGACCTGGCCAGCGCGCTGGTCGCGCATGGCTACCGGGTCCGCCCGCTGGTCCGCGCGATCGTCACCTCGCCGCGCTATCGCGATCGCGCGGGCGCGCTGCCGGAGCCGGGAGCCAGCGGCGCCCCGAGTGCGCCGGCGACCTCCGGTGCGGCGAGCGCCCCGAGCGCATCGAGCGTACCGCCGGGGCATCCCGCGATCGCCGGTCCGGGCGCGCCGCGCGCGCAGATGCTGCCGGCGGAGGCGATGCTGCGCGCGTATCTCACGTGGTTCGGCGGGCTCACGCCGGAGCAGGTCGTCCAGCGCGCGCACGGCGACGATCGGTTCGACGCCTGGTCGTACTACCTCGCGGCGCTCGGCCTGCCCGACCACCACGTCGACGCGCCGCGGGTCAGCCAGAGCAACACCGTCATGGTCGCGGCGCTCGGCCGGCTCGGCGAGGCGCTGTGCGCGTATGCGGCCGAGCACGACCTCCACGACCACCCGCCGCTACCCGCCCGCGCCGTGTTCGCGTTCGAGCCGGTCGCCGGCCCGACCCGCGATGCGTTCGCCGCCGGGTTCGACGTGCTGCACCAGACGTTCCTCGGCTATCCGGCGCGCCTCGCGCCCGCCGATCGCGTCGATCGGTTCCATGCGCTGTATCGCCAGGTCGCCGCCCGCCACCCGCGCGGCCGGCTCACCGCCGACGAGACCGCGTGGGTCGCGGTGTGCACCGCGCTGGTCCAGCACCCCGAGGCGGAGCTCTACTGATGCGGCGGCGCGACGCGCTCAAGCTGCTCGCCGGTGGGGCCGCGGCGGTCGCGCTGCGCCCGACCTGGAGCGCGGCCGCCACCCAGCCCGACGACTTCTTCCTGTTCATCCACGCCGGCGGCGGCTGGGACGTCACGCTGTGGGCCGATCCGCGCAACCAGCGCCGCGGCCTGATCGAGCCCGCGACGCCGGGCAACACCGACACCGGCGGCCTCGAGCACTGGAAGCCGGCCGGCGACAGCTTCGAGATCGTGACCGCCGGCTCGTCGCTCGCGCTCGGCCCGGCGATCGGCAAGCTGCTCGACCTCCGCGATCGCATCGCGATCATCAACGGCATCGCGATGAACACGGTCAGCCACGAGGACGGCACCGCGTACTCGACGACCGGCCGCCACCGCAGCGGCGGCGCGGCGGCCGCGGCATCGGTCGACGTCGTGATCGCCAGCGAGCTCGGGACCGCGCAGCTGATGCCCGACATCGCGGTGCGCTGGCCGTCGGCGTTCACCGGCGACCGGCTCGATCGCCGCAGCGCGCCGCTCCGCGTCGGCACGGTCGACGCGATCACGAAGTCGTTCGAGCGCGGCACCGGGCCGCTCGACGCCGCCGACCGCGACGCGATCACCGCGCTGCTCACCGACGAGGCGCGCGGGCTCGCCCGGCGCGCGGCCCAGCCCGACGCGGCGGACCGGATCGCGAGCCAGTACCAGGCGCTGCCGGCGCTGGTCGGCGGCGACTTCACCCGCGCGTTCAGCCCGCGCCAGCTCCGGGCCGCGTACCCCGAGTTCGACGTCCACGGCCTGCTCGGCGATCCCGTCGTCGCCGCGCCGTTCGCGCTCGAGGCGTTCCGGCGCAACATCGCCCGCTGCGTCGGGTTCGGCCTCGGCGGCTTCGACACCCACACCGCGAACCAGCGCCAGCACGCGCGGCGGCTGCAGGAGCTGTTCGGCGTGATCGCCGCGATCGTCCGCCGGCTCGACGCCACCCCGCACCCGACCCGCCACGCCACCCGGCTGTCCGAGCGGACCCACATCCTCGTGGTCAGCGAGTTCTGCCGCACGCCGCAGCTCAACCCCGCCGGCGGCCGCGACCACTACCCGAACAACTCCGCGCTGGTGATCTCGCCGCGGTTCCGGCCCGGCGTCCACGGCAAGACCGACCCGGACCAGCTGCTGCCGGTCGGCGTGCGGCGGTTCGCCGGCGGCGTCCGTCCGATCGCCCCTCCCGACCTGCTCGCGACGTTCGTCGCCGCGTTCGGCATCGACCCCCGCCGCTACCTGCGCGACGGCGAGGTCGTCCGCGAGCTGCTCGCCTAGCTTCGCAGCGGCTGCGGATCCTGCAGCGCGGCTGCGATCCCCGCAGAGGTAGGAGGTGTAATACCCCGCGATTCCGCGTATTTGGGAATGGCCCCGCGGCTGCACTATCTCCGGTCATCGGCGGGCCAAGGCGCTGCCGACCAAGGAGAATCGTCATGAACACCAAGGCGCTCATCACCACGCTCGCTGTCCTCGGGTCCACGTCGTCGCTCGCGATGGCCAACCCGGCTCACGACCCGGCGCCGATCTCGGCCCGCGCGACCGTGTCGTGGAACGCTTCCTACACCCCGGCCCGCGGCTACGCGACCGAGGTCCAGCCCCAGGTCGCTCGCGACCACCGCACGTACACGCCCCCCGTCCGCGTCGTGGTTCAGCCCCCGTTGCCCCGCCCGGTGGACCGCGACTGGGACGGCCGCAGCTACGGCCGGCAGCCTCGAGCGACCGTCCTCGCCGACGGCCTGACCTACAACACCGGCGAGTACCGCAAGGACATCGTCCTCGAGGGCCGCGGCCGGTTCAACGAGGTCACCCTGCAGGAGGACGGCGGCCGCAACTTCATCAAGGAGGTCCGGATCGAGTTCATCGGCGGCGCCGTGCAGTCGATCCCGGTCAACCAGACCTTGCAGCCCAGCCAGACGATGTCGTTCGACCTCGACGGCACCAACCGCGCGATCAACCGGATCTTCGTGTACCGGGCCGACGGCAATAACATGAACATCGGCTTCCCGAGCGGCGGCGACTTCACCGTCACCGCGCTGTAGATCGCAGCCGGTGGCTCCATCGCACGGCGGGCCGCTCGATCAAGACGTACAGGACGTGCGCCGCCGCGATGCTGACCGCCACCGCCAGGCCGGTCAGCATCACCGCCGTGGTGAAGTGGACCGGGCCGAGGTGGCGCAGCCCGAACCGCAGGAGCGGCGTGCCGACCAGCATGTGCACGAGGTAGAGGCTGTACGAGATCCGGCCGAGGTACTGCAGGGCGCGCCCGAGCGTCAGCGACGTCAGCCGGCCCGCGATCGAGACCTGGTAGATCGCCAGCGCGGTCACCAGGGCGACGCCGATCTTGAGCGGCGCGAACGGCAGCACCGCCGCGGTGCCGGCCGCGATGATCGCGAGCGCGCGCGGCGACTCCTCGCCGTTGTGGACCCAGTTGACGGCCACCCCGAGGAAGAAGTACGGCCACGCGTACACGAACACGACCTCCTGGGCCGGGTCGGGCGAGCGGGCGACGCACACCAGCGACGCGATCCACAGCGGGCCGAACACCAGCCACCGCGAGCGCAGCCCGGTGCCCAGCCGCTGCCAGATGCCGGCCAGCACGACCAGCGTCAGGTAGAACTGGAACTCGTAGCACAGGGTCCAGAACACCCCGACGATCTGCGGGTAGCCGAGCAAGCCCTGGAGGTAGAACAGGTGGGCGACCAGGCTGTCCCACGCCGGCAGCGGCAGCGCGGCGTGATCGCGCTGGACGCTGCCCGCGACGTACGACAGCGCGATCATCGCCGCGATCGTGGCCCAGTACGGCGGATCGAGGCGCAGCGAGCGGCGCAGCGCGAACCAGCCGACGAACCGCGGCGTGATCGCCGACCCCCGGATGCTCTGCGTGATCACGAAGCCGCTGATCACAAAGAAGATATAGACGCCGAGGTTGCCGTTGCTGCAGATCGCATGCAGCGGCTCGGGGAGGGCGTAGCCGGACATCGGCACGAGGTTCTTGCTGTACGCGTGGTACAGGACCACCCCGAGCGCGGCTACACCACGCAGCGCGTCGACGAACACAAAGCGCGCCTTGAAACTACGGAAACTCATGCTGTTCGCCCGAAACACCCCGGGCGCCAGCGCTCATCGTAGCGCATCACTCCCGCCCGTGCGCCCGCGCACGCCCAGGGGTGTGACGCGCGCCATTGTCCATGTGGGACGAACAGATCGGGGCCGGCGGTCACTAATCGCCTATCGCCGTCGTCCCCGACGCCGAGCCCCGCCATGACCCAACCGGCCACCGTCCCCGCGCAGATCGAGCAGTTCGTGCGGTCGAAGTTCGACATCGCCGCCGATGACCCGGACTTCACCCCCGACGTCCACCTGTTCGACCACGGCTACGTCGACTCGTTCGGCGCGCAGGAGCTGATCCACCACGTGGAGGCGACCTACCGGATCAAGATCGCCGACGACGACCTCATCAAGTACCCGCTCAACACGGTGAACGAGATCAGCCGGTTCGTCGTCGACCGGCAGGCCGGCGTCCGGTGACCGACGTCGTCCTGTCGATCGCGTCGCCGTCGGTGCGTAGCCACATGGCGTACGCCGCGTGGTTCGCCGACGAGCGGATCCAGGGCGTCGAGGCCGCCGGCGATCAGCTCGTGGTCCGGTTCGGCGACGGCGTCGATCCCGGCGTGCTGCGCGCCCGGCTCGAGCGGCTGGTCGCGCGGTTCGCGCGCACCGCGGAGTTCGAGCCGCGCGAGCTGTTCCGGATCGGCGCCGCGCCCGCCGTCCGCGAGCCGTACGGCGAGCTGATCCACCGCGGCTGGGTCGTCGAGCTCGGCCGCGGCCAGGTCGCGCTGCGCGGGCTCGCGCTCGAGCTGCTCGAGTTCCTCGACGACGCGTTCGTGCGCCGGGTCGGCGGGCCGGCGGGCGCGCGGCCCGAGTACTACCCGGGCGTGATGGCGACCGAGCGGCTCGACCGCACCAGCCACTTCAGCTCGTTCCCCGAGCACGTCCAGTTCGTGACCCACCTGCGCGAGGACCTCGACCTGCTCGACGGCTTCGCCCGCGAGCTGCGCGAGGCCGGCGGCTGGACGCCCGAGGTGCTCGCGAAGCTGCCGCACCCGATGGCCGCGCCGGTGATCGCGCTCAACCCCGCGGTCTGTTACCACTGCTACGCGTCGGCCGAGGGCACCCGGATCGACGGCGACGGCTTCGTGGCGACCGCGCGCTCGCGCTGCCACCGCTACGAGTCGGGCAACCACCGGACGCTCGCCCGGCTGCTCGACTTCACGATGCGCGAGGTGATCTACGTCGGCAAGCCGGACTTCGTGAAGCGCGAGCGCGAGGCCGCGGTGCAGCGCGTCCGCGCGCTGGTCGAGGGCTGGGGGCTGGCGTGCTGGATGGAGACCGCCAACGATCCGTTCTTCACCAATGACCACGAGGTCAAGGCGGCGTTCCAGCGCCAGAACGACATGAAGTACGAGCTGCGGATGCCGCTGCCCGGCGGCAGCGTCGCGGTGGCGTCGTCGAACTTCCACTCGGTGACGTTCGGCAAGGCGTTCCACATCACGGCCGGCACGCGCCCGGCCTGCACCGGCTGTACCGCATTCGGGCTGGAGCGCTGGATCTACGCGATGTTCGCCCAGCTCGGCGTCGAGCCGGCGGGCTGGCCGGCCGACCTGCGCGACGACTTCCAGCGCTGGCAGGCCCGTGGGTGACGCCAGCGTGCGGCCCGGGACCGAGGCCGAGCTCGACCAGATCGCCGGGCTGTGGCACGCGATGTACACCCACCAGCGCGCGCACGGCATGACCCTGCCGCTGCGCGACGATGCCGCCTGGCTGTGGAAGCGCCAGCTGACCGGCCGGCTCGACTCGCCGGTGTCGGTCGTGCTGGTCGCGCCGGCCGATGCCCCCGGCGAAGCCGGGCTGGCCGGCTTCCTCGCCGCGCAGGTCAAGCGCCTGCCGCCCCACCTCGCCGGCGACAAGCCCAGGGTCGGCTTCATCAGCGAGCTGTTCGTGCGGCCCGAGGCGCGCCGCCGCGGCACCGGCCGGGCGCTGGTCGACGCCGCGTTCGACTGGTTCCGGCGCGCCGACGTCGGCTCGATCGAGCTCCACGTGCTGGTCGGCAACGCCGGCGGCCGTCGGTTCTGGGAGCAGCTCGGCTTCGTCCCCGAGCTCGTGCAGATGCGGCGAGGCTAGCGCAGTGGGCTCGGCGTTCGCGGCGTGGTACCGGCGCTACTACCTGCTCGTGAACCTGCCGGTGTTGCTGATCGCGACCGAGCTCGTGCTGACCCGGCTCGATCCGGTGAACCGCTCGCATGCGAGCAACCTCGACCGCGCGATGGAGCGCTACCGCGCCTCGCCGCCCGGGGCCGCGCCGGTGATGCTCGTGATCGGCAACTCGGTGGTGCGGTCCGGCATCGATCAGGACGCGGTGGAGCGCGGCCTCGCAGCGCGCGGCGGCTGGCGGGTCTACAACTTCGGCCTCAACACCGCGCGGCTCGACGACGAGGTCGCGCTGCTCGACGACCTCGCGCGCCGCGGCATCGCGCCCAGGGCGATCCTGCTCGGTGTCAACCTGTACTCGATCCGCGACGTTCCGTCCGACAGCCGGTACCCGTGGCATCGCCGGCGCTCGCCCTATGTCTTCTTTCATCGCGAGTACCTGTGGGGCGGCATCCGGGATCGCCTGACCCAGCTGATCGCGCCGCGGCCGGCCCGGCCGTACACGCAGTTCGCCAACGCCGTGCTCACCCCCGACGAGCTCGCCACCCAGGCCCACACCTTCATCGGCCTGTTCGCGCACCACATCGCCGCGGACTTCCCGCTGCTCGACCAGCTCCCGGTGCTGCTGCGCCGGGCCGCCGATCGCGGCATCCGCGTCCATGCCGTCCTGCTGCCGATGAACCCGATCGCCACCGGCTTCGCGGAGTACCCGGCCCTCGTCGCGGCGATCCGCGATCGGCTCCCCGCCGGAAGCCTCGACCTGAGCGTTGCCGGCTACCCCAAGGATCTGTTCGACGACGTCGGCCACCTTGACGAGGCCGGCCGGCGGCGCCTGACCGCGCAGATCGTCGACTGGCTCGCGCGCGACCTGGAGGCGCCGTGATCGACCGGAGGGAGACGGGGGGTGGGGACCCCGACGGCTCCGCCGGCGGGGCGGGGGGCAGGGCGCCCCGTGGGATCGACTGGCGAGAGATCGCCCGGATCGGGCTCCGCACCCTGTGGTTCTACCTCCTGCTGCTGGCGATCCTGCTGCTGTGGCACGGCGGCGGGCTGTTCATCTACGAGAACTTCTAGCGATGATCGCGAGGATCCAGCACCCGGCGAGCTTCCCCGCGCGACGCGATGCGCGGGGCGCTGCACGCCGGCGCACGCTCTCCGGGGCTCGCGGCGAACCAGGGACGCTGACCGCCGGTCGGCGCATCGTCGGGTAGACGCGGATGTACTTCCTCGATCCACGCTTCCTCGCCTTCGTGCCGGTGTTCGTCGCCGCGTACTGGGCCGCCGGCCGGTGGCAGCGCCTGGTGCTGCTCGCCGCGAACCTCGGCTGGCTGTGCTGGTTCTCGCCGGCCACGCTGCTGTCGCTGTCCGCGATCGCGCTCGGGCTCGTCGGGCCGGTCGCCACGCTCGCCGCGCGGGCGCGCGCCGCTGGCGACGAGCGGCGCGCCAGCCGGATCGGCTGGGCCGGCGTCGCCCTGCTGATCGCCTTCGCGATCGCGCTGCGCGGCCACGCGTTCCTGCCCGACGTCGTGCTGTCCACCACCGTGCTGGGCGATCCGATCCTGCACTGGATCGGCTTCTCGTACTTCCTGCTCAAGTGCATCCACGTCATGCGGGCCTCGGCGCGCGGCATCGTCGCGCCGCCCACCGCGCCGGAGCTCCTGCACTACGTGCTGTTCCTGCCGACCCTGACCTCGGGCCCGCTCTACCGGCTCGACACGTTCGTCGCGCAGCTCGACGCGCCCAGGCAGCTGACCTGGGACGCCGTGCACGACGGCCTGGTGCGCTGCTTGTGGGGCGCCGGCAAGAAGGTCGTGGTGGTCCGCGCGCTCGGCGCCGTCGTCGCCGACCTCCACGCGCGGCCGCTGGCCTGGCAGCCGCTGACCTTCGTCGCGCTGTACGTCATGCTGTACTTCGACTTCTCCGGCTACACCGACATCGCGATCGGCTTTGGCCGCCTGCTCGGCTTCGACGTCCCGGAGAACTTCAAGCAGCCGTTCACCGCCACCACGCTGACCCAGTTCTGGCGCAACTGGCACGCGACGCTCGGCGACTGGCTGCGCGAGAACGTGTTCATCCCGCTCGGCGGCCTGCGCGCCGAGGGTGTGCAGCTGGCGGCCACCGTCCTGGGCACCATGCTCGTGGTCGGCCTGTGGCATGGCTTCTCGCTCGTGTTCCTCGCCTGGGGCGCCTATCACGGCACGCTGCTGCTCGTCGAGAACTGGCTCGGCGTCAAGCCGCTGCGGCCGCACCGCACGCCGCGCTGGCGGCTGTGGCTGCGCTACGGCGTGATCCAGGCCGCGGCGGCCGGCGGCATGTTCGCCTTCATCGGCTGGACGACCTGACCCCCGGCGCGACCGCATGCGCTATAAACCCCGCGTGAACGGCGGCATCGTCTGGATGACCGGGCTGTCGGGCGCCGGCAAGTCGACGCTGGCGACCGCGCTCGCGGCGCGCCTGGCGCCGGTCCGGCCGGTCGAGCTGCTCGACGGCGACGACGTCCGCACGTTCCTGTCCGCCGGCCTCGGGTTCTCGCGCGCCGACCGCGACACCAACGTGAACCGCATCGCGTTCGTCGGCCGGCTGCTCGCCAGGCACGGCGTGCTGGTGCTGGTCGCCGCGATCTCGCCGTACGCCGCGACCCGCGACCGGCTGCGCGAGCTCAGCCGCGCCGCCGGCCATCCATTCGTCGAGGTGTTCGTCCACGCGCCGCTCGAGACCGTGATCGAGCGCGACGTCAAGGGCCTGTACCGGCGGGCCCAGGCCGGCGAGATCCCGAGCTTCACGGGGATCTCGGATCCCTACGAGCCACCCACCGCGCCGGACGTCGAGGTCCGCACCGACCGCGAGGACCGCGCGAGCTGCGAAGCGCGCATCCTCCAGGCGCTGGCGGACCGCCAGCTGATCCCGCCGCTCTGAGCAGTCGGTGCGCAGCCGCAAGCGCTGGCCAGCTGATCCGACCGGGCAGACGCCAGGCCGAGCGCCAGGTGTTCGAGCGCGCGGCCTGCGATGCCAAGGTCCTGGGCTCGCTCGATGCAACCGCGCCCGAGCGCGCGACGACCACGGTGACGCCGCGGCTGCGCGAGCAGGTGTTCGCGCGCGATCATCACCGCTGCACCGTGCCCGGCTGCCGGTCGGCGCGCAACCTGGACATCCACCACATCGTGCCGCAGGCCCAGGGCGGGCCGCATCATATGTGGAATATGACGCTTTTGTGTTCAGGTCATCACCACGCGCTGCACGATGGCCTGCTGATGATGCAAGGGGAGGCGCCGTACGGGATCCAGGTTCACTGGGTGTATGGCCCACCGCTGCCGGTCGGGCTCGACCCCGAGGCACGGTCGGCGATGATCGCCGAGCGCATCGCCGAGATCTTCGGGGGGTTGCTGCCGAGCACCGGGACCTCGCGGACGCAGGCTGGGGACCACACGCGTCCCAGCCGGGACATGGACCCGGCTGGGGTCACCTGACCGCGATGGATCGATGCCACGGCGACGGCCCCGAACGCGCCAGGGCTGACAGCGGCAACGGACGTGTGACGAGCGCCTCGCCGACGAGCGAGTCTCGCCCAACGCCGGTCCTCGCGGCGGGGGGGAGGGCTCAGCAGTTCGCGGCGGCGACCGGGCTCGTTCCGCTCCACAGCGCCATGTTCCCCTCCTCGTGACGTAGCTGGACGTCGATGAAGCCTGCGCGCTCGAGGGCGAGCGGCTGGTCGGCGCGCGCAGGTGCGAGTGCCGGCAGCTTCGTCTCGGGAGTCAGGTAGTGATCGGCGTAGAGCAGCATCCCGCCCGGAGCGACCACGGTGCGTGCGCGCTCGAGCAGCGGCACCAGGTGGCGCTTGTGACGCGTCTCGTGCGCGGACTGCAGCGTGACGATCGCATCGAAGGTGCCGAGGTCGCCTGGCCAGGCGGGCTCGCGAAAGTCGCGCGTCACGAACGTCACCCGGCTCGCGAGCTCGCCGAGATGCTCGGCGGCGATCGCATGCATGGCGGGCGAGAAGTCGAGCGCGACGTAGGTATGCACGTCGCAGTGGAGGAGGATCTCGCGGGCGAGCTGTCCAGGGCCGGAGCCGAGCTCCAGGATGCGGAGCTTCGGGCGCGAGGCGAGCGCGGCGCAGAACGCGGCGAAGAAGCGCGGCCGATACGGACGCTTGATTCGGGTGTCCTCGATCCATGTGCGTGCAGAAGCGGGGTCGCGAAAGTCGACCCGGATCGGCACGTCGTCGTTGTCGTCGTCGCCTGTCATG
>DATAPF010000311.1:0-21828 GCA_036265355.1 Kofleriaceae bacterium
ACGGCAGCCTGGAGTTCAGCACTCACGAGGGCGAGCCGCAGCGGATCCGACCCGATGGCCTGGCGAGGCTGTTCGAGAGCTACGCGCACCAGGTCCGCCTCGTGGTGCTGAATGCGTGCTACTCCGACGCGCTGGCCGACGCGCTGACCGAGCACGTGGACGTGGTCGTCGGCATGGCCCACGCGATCTCCGACGACGCCGCGATCCAGTTCGCGCCGGCGTTCTACCAGCAGCTGGCGGGCGGCAAGTCGGTGCAGACCGCGTTCGAGATCGCGCGCGGGATCGTGCTTGGCCAGCTCCCGGAGGCCGGCACACGGTCTCGCGACGTGGTGGAGGCCGGACCGGTGGCCGAAGAGGAGCTCCCGCGCATGCGGGTGCGGGCCGAGGTCGATGCGTCGAAGATGGTGTTCGCAGTGGGCGACGCCGCCGAGCTCGCCGGTGGAGCCTGGTGGCAGCGCCTGGCGGCCGCGATGCGCAGGCCAGCAGTCCGCTGGGGGGGCGCTGCGGCCCTCGGGCTCGCGATGCTCGGCGCGCGCTCCCTGACCCACCATCCGCTCGCCGCGGACAAGCTGGTCGTTCGCGTCCACGAGCAGGGAGCTGCCGACGGCATCGCCGGCATCGCAGGCAAAGTCACGCTGACCGGGCCCGACACGGCCGTCCGGTCCCGGCCGCTGGCCGACGGCGAGGCGGTGTTCGATGACCTTCCAGCTGGCACGGCGGGCCACGCGGTCGAGGTGTCTGTCGACGGCGTCGCGGGCTTCCAGTCACGAACCGAGCGCCAGGTCGTCCCGGATAGCGGCGTGCTCAGCGTGGCGCTCGCCAGGGCCGAGGTGACGAGCGTGGTCACCGGCACGGTGCTCGACGCCCGGGGCCAGCCGCTCGCAGGTGCTGTGATCGACGTCGACCACGGCCTGGTCTCGGCGGAGACCGATCCGCGCGGTGGCTTTCGCCTCGTGGTGCCTCGGCCCCCGGGAACCATGGTCTCTGTGATCGTGGACTTCAGGGGCGTCGTCGGCTTTCGAGACAACCTGACGGCGCCGGGGGCGTTCACGCTGCGGTGGGAGCCATGAGGTTCCGGATCGTCGCGCTTTTTACCGTCGCGCTGATCACCGCTGCGCAGGTGGCCGTGGCAGGCCCGACGCTGCCGTCCGCCACGGAATGCGCCAGCAACGATAGCTTCGATTTCCACGTCACGCGGCCCGACGCCACCCCTGCCAAGGGGTTGCAGCTGCTCGTGGAAGCGGGAGGCGAGAAGGGGGTTCGCCATGGAGCCGACACGGTCTCCGCCTCGGGCAGCGTCTCGATCTGCCTTTTCAACGCGAGGTCGGGGGAGATGGTCGAAGTGCAAGTCGCGTCAGCGAGCTTCAAGATCCTGTATCCACTGCGCGGCCACTTGCCGCTCAGCCGCGAGGGCTCGCCGGAGATCGTGGTCTGCGAGGTCGGGCGCGACTGCAACCAGCTCACCACCCAGCAGATCGCCGCGCTGATCCAGAAGGCGCAGCCGCGGACGCAGGCGATGACCGCGGCCGAGAAGCAAGCGTTCTTTCGCGAGTGGGCAGACTATGCGCGCCAGCTCGGCCGCGAGACCAATTCGGACTACGCGCAGCTGCTCGGCACGCTGCTCCGCAAGGAGCGGCAGGTGTCGGCCGCGAGCCGGGCCTCGGTCCTGCTCCGCAGGTTCGTCAATCAGGCTCGCGAGGTGCTCGACCGGTTCGACCGCCACGCCGAGCGGGTACTCTCCCATTTCGACCGGAGGGAGCTCGACGAGATGAACAAGGCGTACCTGGCCTACAATCCCGTGTTCGATGAGCTGAGTGAACGCGCGGACTCCTACCTGAAGGATGCTGGCGACGCCTGGAACCCCGGGGTGTCGGCCGAGCTCCGGGCGCTGATCGACGAGGCGCTGGAGATTCACAAGCAGGGGATCTACACGCTGAATGGCATGAACACGCTGATCAACGACTGTATCGGAAAACGGCCGGAGTGTCCGGGCCCCGAGGCCTCCCGGGCCGCGGTGCAGGCAGCGCGCCGGACCGTGATCGAGGTGACCTTGCCCAGGCTAGATCGCTTCGAGAAGCGCTCGACGCAGTGGCTCGCATCGCTCGATGAGCGGCTGTTCGGTGACCCGGCAGCGGCCACGGCAGCTCCGCCGGCGACCGTTCGGAAAGCAGACGGCAAGTGACGGCAATGAGCCAGCACCGATCCGCTACATGCAGCGCCCCCCGACGGTAGAGCAAATCAGGACGACACGAGCCTGGCTCTGCTCGACGGTGAGATCCATCGTCTCGAAGTTGACGAAGGCGCCGTCGAGCGCCACCACGTTCCCGTCCTGCATCGCAATGACGTGAACCACGTGATCATAGAACAATCCGTCGAGCTGAAAGCTGCTGCCCCCCGGACCGAACGCATTTCCGCGAACCACGGCCGATGAGATCTTTCCCGAGGGGGATGCTGCAAAATTGAAGCTGGAGAACGCCTGTGCCGCCGGGCCAGTCCAGCTGTTGTTGATGTCCGCCAGAAAGGGATTGTCGCGTGGATCGTCCATGGGATGACCCATCGGGTCATCCGATCCCGGGCCACCGGGCGGCATGTCGCCGCCCATCGTCAGGTCCTGACACGCCACAAGACATACTGCGAAAAGAGTTGCGCTCGCTTTCATACCGTCTCCCGTCCTGTTCCGCACAATATGCGTCTGCTCGAGCCCACCCGGTCGTGATGTCGGAGGTCGGCACGTGGATGGCGACGCTCTTCACATCGCTACGACATGCTCGTTTCTGCATGCAATCTGCATGCTGATGAGACCTTCGGGGGCGGACGATTTCTTGTTGTGAGAACGCGTCTGGCCTCGCCTGTGGGTCGTGCGCTCCACTCCGTCCGGACTCGTCCATCTGACCTGCCTCGCGGCACTGGCCGTGGTGTCGTGCAACTCCTCGGGCTCGCCGCAGCATGTCGATGCTGGTGAATTGCAGCGAGGATTAGAGCTGCTCGCCGGTGCGATCGGTGGGCCTGGAGGTGCGGATGGCAGCGGTGCAGCGGCGCGCTTCAATTTCCCGACCGGCGTGGCGGTCGACGGTGCAAGCAGCGTCTACGTCGCCGATCAGCGCAACCAGACGATCCGCAAGATCACCCCCGATGGGGTCGTGACGACGCTGGCGGGCGCCGCGGGGATGTCTGGCAGCGTGGACGGCACAGGCGCGGCTGCGCGCTTCAACTTCCCGACTGGCGTCGCGGTCGACGGCGCAGGCAACATCTACGTCGCCGACCGCGGCAGCAGCACGATTCGCAAGGTCACGGCGGCGGGGGTCGTGACGACCCTAGCGGGCACCGCAGGCATGTCCGGGACCACGGATGGCACGGGCGCCGCGGCGCGCTTCAAGTTACCGACCGGCGTGACGGTCGATGGCGCCGGCAATGTCTACGTAGCGGACAGCGGCAGCGGCTTGGTCCGCAAGGTCACACCGGCCGGGGTTGTGACGACGATGCCCGGCGCAGCGGGCTTCGTGGGTATCGCTGTCGATGGAGTCGGCAACGTGTACGTCGCCGCGGGCTGTATGATCCAGAAGATCGCGGCGGGGGGCGGCGCGGCCACGCCGGTCGGCGACCCGAGCCGCTGCGGCGCGAGCGATGACCCGGGTGAAGGGGCGCCCTTCAACTCGCTGGCCGGGCTCGCCGTCGATGGCGCAGGCAACATGTACGTGGCCGACCGAGGGAGTCACAGCGTCCGCAAGGTCACGCCGGCGGGGGTCGTCACGACACTGGCGGGCACGGCGCGGCTGTTTGGCCGGGCGGACGGTGCGGGTCCCGCGGCTCGGTTCCGCTTCCCCTCGGGCATCGCGATAGATGCCGCCGGCACTCTCTACGTCGCCGATCAGGGGAACCACATCATCCGCAAGGTCACGTCTTCAGGGGCCGTCACGACGCTGGCAGGTACGTCGCAGTTGGCCGGTAGTGTGGACGGCACGGGCGTTACGGCGCGGCTCAGTGCACCCGCGAGTACCGCGGTGGACGGCGCCGGCAACATCTACGTTGCCGACCGATACAACCACACCCTCCGCAAGATCACGCCCACGGGAGCCGTGACGACGCTGGCGGGCAGCGCCGGGGCGGCGGGCAGCACCGACGGCGCGGGCGGTGCCGCGCGCTTCAAGATGCCCACAGGCGTCGCCCTCGACGGTGCCGGGAGCCTCTACGTCAGCGACCAGTTCAACCACACGCTCCGCAAGGTCACCGCCGCGGGGGCGGTGACGACGCTGGCAGGTGCCGCGGGTCTGTCCGGCAGCGTGGACGGCCCGGGCGCCATGGCGAGCTTCCGCTTCCCTGCTGGCGTGGCGGTCGACAGCGCTGGCAACGTCTACGTCGCGGACCAGGGCAATCTCACTATCCGCAAGGTCACCGCCGCGGGAGCCGTGACGACGCTGGCCGGCACCGCCGGCATGGCCGGCAGCGTGGACGGCATGGGTGCCGCGGCGCGGTTCAGCCGTCCCTCGGACATGGCGATCGACGGCGCTGGCAACCTCTACGTCACCGACGAGCATGCCATCCGCAAGATCACGGCCGCCGGGGAAGTGACGACGCTGGCCGGTATTGCAGGCACAGCAGGGAGTGACGACGGCGCCGGAGCCGCCGCGCGCTTCCACTTCCCCGCCGGTCTGGCGGTCGACAGCGCGGGCAATGTTTACGTCGCCGATCGCTTCAACGACGCGATCCGCAAGATCACGCCTGATGGGACCACGACGACGCTCGCGGGCATTCCCGGTCAGGCCGGGATCCTCCTCGGCGCAACGCCACGCCTTGCGTTCCCGCAAGGACTGGCGATCGTGGGTGACTCCCTTGTGATCACCGATGCCGACGCCGTCCTCCTGCTCCGTCACGGCTGCCGCTAGAACTGGGCGCGCGCGGCGAAGCTGATGTGCCAGCGGCCGCGCGGGTCGTCGCCGAGCTGGGGGCGCAGCGGGATGGCGTACTCGGCGGCGCCGACCCCGAACGGCGTGACGATCCGGAGCAGCGCCATGCCGATCGACGGGCGGATGTCGTTGGTGGTGACTGCGCGCCACTCGTTGGCGATCATGCCGGCGTCGACGAACACGCCGGTCGCCAGCAGTCGCCAGATCCGGATCTGGGCGTCGAGGCTGGACATCACGCGGATGTTGCCGCCGGCGGGCAGGATCCGGATCTGGCGGACGTTGCCGACCGGCGGGACGCTGACCTGGACGATCTCGGTGGCGAGCCGGTCGTCGTCGTAGCCGCGCACGCTCGCGTCGCCGCCTGCGAAGAACCGCTCGACATCGGGGAGCAGGACCGCACCGTTGAGCGGGAACCCCTCGTCGAACCGCAGGTCGGCGCGCAGCACGAGGCTCTGGCCGACCGGGAGGTAGCGGGTCCCGCCGGTCGAGATCTTGATGAAGTCGTCCTGGCCGCCGAGCTTGGTGCTCGCCATCGCCAGCTGGGCGTCGAACCGGTAGCCGGCCTCGGCCGCGAGCGGTGACAGCGCGTGCTGGCGATCGACCCGCTGCTCCCACTCGAAGGTCACGCCGATCGAGCCGGTGTCGGTCCGGATCGGGACCTGGGTCTGGTCGTCGTCGGCGCCGAGCGGGCGCAGCACGTCGATCAGGCGCGAGCGGCGGCGGAAGTCGTAGTGCAGGCCGGTGGTGATCGCGCGCGCGTCGCGCGTGGCGGTCCGCTTGCGGTCCCAGGTCCGCGACAGCGCGACGGTGACGCCGTCGGTCGTGACCTGACCGAACCGCGGAGTATCCTGCCGGCGCTGGAACGCCGTGAGCTCGGTCTGGAACTCGACCGGCGAGAACCGGCGCGACAGCCACGGCGGGATCCGCAGGGTGGCCTCGATGCTGAGCTGGCGGAAGTTGGGCACGGTCTGGTCCTGGATGGCGCGGGCCAGCTCGGACAGGCTCAAGCCGACGGTGCCGGCGACGTCGAACGACAGCCCGATCCCGAACAGGTTCTTGAGCGACGGGATCAGGCGGACGAACGCGCCGTTGTAGCTCGAGTAGCCGATCTCGGCGTCGAGCTGGGCCAGGTAGTCGTAGCGCTCGACGACCTCGACCACCGCGTTGACCTCGCCGGTGCGGGTGCTCTCGAGGTCGGGCAGCGTCACGCTGACCGCGTCGAACAGCCCGGTGTTGCGCAGCCGGCGCGCGCCGTCGGCGAGCGCGTCCTGGGTCAGCGGTGCGCCGCGCCGCAGCCCGAGCTCGCCGAGGATGATGCCGTCGCGGGTCTTGAAGTTGCCGCGGACCACGACCGTGCCGATCCGCAGGATCTGGGTATTGGCCAGGGTGTAGTGCGCGGTGACCTGGCGCTGGCTGGTGACCTGGGCGGCATAGCCGACCTCGGCGCGCGGCATGCCGTGGCTGAACATCCGGTCCTTGAGCTGGTCGCGGGTCGCCGCGGCGACGTCCTCGCGGAACGTCAGGTTGCGGGCCGACGCCGAGCAGCGCGCGGTGTTGGTCGGGACCGCGAGCTCGTCGTTGCCGTACAGGGTCGCGAGCTCGCCGAGCACGAGCTTGCACAGCCGGCGCTGGTCGTCGTCGCGGATCGCGGGGTCGCCGCCGGTGAGCCCGACCTCGACGCCGGTCAGCAGGGTCGGCTCGCCCTCCTCGATCACGTAACGCACGTACAGCCCGTCGCCCTGATCGGTCACGGCGAGCGCCGCGGTCAGCGCCGCGCTGCCGAACGCCGCCGGGTTGGCCGCGGCCTCGACCCGGACCCGGGCCTCGCGGTAGCCGGCGCTGCGATAGAACTGGGAGATCCGGTCGACGTCGGCGGCCAGCTGTGCGGAGGTCGCGTTGGTGTTGCCGCCGAACAGGCTGGTGGTCAGCTTCTCCTGGGTCGTGCCGATCACGTTCTCGAGCTGGTCGGCGTGGAACACCGAGTTGCCGGTGAACTCGATCGAGCGCACCGCGCGCTGCCGGCCGAGATCGAGCTGGAACGTGACCTGGTCCAGCGGCAGGTTCTGGTTACGCACGCGCACCCAGGTGACGTGAGCGTCGAACCAGCCCCGGGACTGCAGGTAGGACATGATCGCGCGCGCCGACGCGGCGGCCTCGACGTCGTCCGAGCTCGCCGTCGCGTTGAACGTCAGCTGGCCGCGCAGCTGCTCGTCGGTCACCGACTCGGGGTTGCCCTCGAACCGGACGTCGATCCGGCGCCGCGGATCGATGGTCACGGTGAAGTCGACCGTGTGGGTCCGGCGGTTGAACGCCGACGCGGGGTCCTGCTCGAAGCTGGTATGGACGCGGACCGCCGGGTAGCCGCGGCGCTGGAACAGCTCGACCACGTGCTGGATGTCCTCGAGGTGGCGGGCGCGGGTGAACCGCTCGGCGCCGAACAGGAAGTCGAGGACCGCATGGTGCTGGAACTGCAGGATCACGCTGGCGCGATCGATCGTCGTCGCGGTCAGGGCCTCGGGGCTGGCGACCCGGATCACGCCGGTCCGGTACTGGTCGCCGAGCTTGATCCGGATCGTGAGCTCGATCCCGCTGCCGTCCTCGCGCTCCTCGTGCGCGACCGTGGCGTCGAAGTAGCCCTCGTCGAAGTGCAGGTAGTCGGCGAGCTGTCGGGCCTCGCCGTCGAGCTCGCGCTGGCGCTCGGCCGGGTCCCACACCAGGTAGCTCCCGGTCCGGATCCGCATCCGGCGGCGGACCTGGTCGTCGAGCAGGATCGTGAACAGCCGCTGGTTGATGTCGATGTCGACCTTGCGGACCCGCGGGCGCGGCGACAGCCGGAGCACCGCGTGGGTGCCGGCCGGCGTGTCGCGCGTGGTCAGGCTGACCACGTGGTACCCGAACTGCCCCGCGGTCGCGGTGATGTCGGCGCGCGCCTCGTCGGTCAGCGAGGTTCGCCGGGTCATCACCGGCGCCAGCAGCGTGCGCACGGTGGCCGGCGGATCCTGCAGGTCGCCCTCGATGTCGAACTCGTTCCAGGTCACCGGCGGCGCGGGCTGCGCCGCGGCGGATCCCGCGACGAGCGCGACGACGAGCGCCACGAGGTGGAAGCCGACCAGCCGGATCACGGGATGAACAGGCGATAGCGGTAGACCAGCTTGACGTCGTAGTCCACGATGTCTTGCTCGGCGGGATCGTAGTAGTTCTGGTTGAGGTAGCCGCCCTGCAGGCTGACCACGAACGGGGTGCGCAGCTCGGCGCGCAGCTTGATCGTCGTGCCCCGGATCGTCTGCTCGGCGTCGCCGAACGCCTTGAGGTTCTCGAGCACCTTCTTCTCGGCGTGGAACCCGATCGAGCCGAACCCGATCTCGATCCGCAGCACATCGAGCCCGGTCAGCTTGGTCAGCGAGCTGCCGAGCAGGTCGGACACCCAGTCGCCGGCGAGGTCCTTGACGATCTGGTCGGCGATGCCCTGGCTGGGGTTGGTCGTCGGATCGATCCGGGTCGGATCGGTGCCGATCGCCTGGTCGCCGAGCGAGCGCCGCAGCTGATCCGGACTGCGGCCGAGCACGAGCAGCGACAGGGTCTGCGACTTGTTGTAGCCGGTCGAGGTCCGGAGGTCCCAGGTCAGCTGCTGCAGCGTGCCGGCGATCGTCGCGGTGATCACGTGGTCCTGGCCCGACAGGTCGCGGTAGTCGGCCTCGCTGGTGACGTGGAGCTCGGGGTTGCTGGCGGGCTGGTTCTCGGCGAAGTCGACCGAACCGGTGGTCCGGTTGAACGACGCCCGGGCGCCCGGGATGTGGAACTCGCCGTGGGTGACCCGGATCTCGCCGCCCAGCCGCGGATCGCGCGGCGAGCCACCGATGTGGAGGTCGTCGCCCTGGAACTCCATGGTCGCGATGTTGCTCTTGACCGCGAACAGCCCGACGTCGAGCTTGAGGTCGAGCTCGGCGCTGCCCAGCGTCGGGTACTCCTCCCAGAACGGTCGGGTCGGCGCGACGTTGACGCCGATCGCCTGGATCCGGTCGGTGATCTCGAAGTTGCGGAGGAACGCGCCATCGATCACGCGCAGCGTGCCCCGGACCCGCCACGGCGCGGCCTTGCTGTCGAGCGTGACGTTGACGTTGCTCGCCGACAGCACGAGATCGAGGGTCTGGGGGATGTGGAACGGGATGCTGTCGGCCGACAGCCGGAACGACGCGCCGGTCAGCTCGTTGTTCTGGATCTTCAGGGTGCCGGAGATCTTGCTCAGCTTGCCGTCGTCGAGCGTGCCGTCGATGCCGTCGAGCGCGATCGTGTAGGTCCGCTGGTCGTCCGAGGTGTCGATGTCGATCTTGCCGTCGCGGAACGTGAGCTCGCGGCGCACGCCGCGCGGGATCAGCGACAGCGGGGCGGTCCGGTCGAACAGCAACGCGCCCTTGACCGCCGGCTGCGACCCCTTGCCGATCAGCCGGAGCTGGTCGTCGATCTCGATCAGGCCGTCGGCATAGGCGACCAGGTTGGGCAGCGCGATCTGCAGCATCTTGCCGGCGAGCCGGCCCGACAAGAGCATCGACCAGCCGACCGGGGTGAGGCCCTTGAGCGCGATGTTGCCTGCGATGTGGAGATCCCCTTGCTCGTCGACATGGCGCTCGTCCTTGACCTGGACCAGCACGTCGGTGAAGCCGATCGAGTCGTTGGCCAGCTTGATCAGGCCGCGCGGCGCGGTGAGCACGGTGTCGCTGCCGCTCGGCCGCAGCACGACCGGCTTCTCGTCGGGCAGGATCGGCACCTCGCGGCGGGGGTGGTGGGTGGCCGCCGCCTCGCGCCGGGCCTGGCGCTCGGCCTCGTTGCGGGTCCACACCTGGTCGGGATCGAGGTCGATCTCGGCGGTGTACGCGGGGTGGTCGAACTGGCCGGTGAGCGACGCGGCGAGCCGGACCCGGCCGGCGACGTAGTCGAACCGCCGGTCGAGCAGGTCGAGCAGGAAGCCCAGCTTGCCGAGGTCGAGCGGGCCCTCCGCCGTGACCTGGACCGAGCTCGGGGTCGCGTGGCCCTGGATCGTGATATCGCCGGCCGGGGTCTCGAGGATCGCCGGGCAGGCGATCCGCTCGCGCGGCTTGCCGGGGTCGCGGCACGCGAGCTCGTACGACGACGGCGTCGCGCGCATCGACAGCGCGAAGCGGCGCTGCGGGTCGGTGGGCTGGGCCGGCGGAGCCGGTCCGTCCGCCGCGGCGCGCGGGTCCTTGAACCGCACGACCACGGGCGTGACCCGGCCGTCGCTCCCGCGGTGGTCGAGCTGCGCCGACAGCTCGTCGAGCTCGACCCACACCTCCCACGCCCCGGGCGCGACCGGCCGGGCGGGCGCGAGCTCGGTGCGCAGCGTGACCGTGCCCGACACCCAGGCCTGGAGTGGATCGGGCAGGTGGAGCAGCGCCTGGAGATCGAGGTAGGGGTCGAGCTCGATCCGCCGGCCCTTGACCGCGAGCTCCAGCGCGTACGGCGCCGCCGTGCCGAGCGAGCCGCTGATCGTCAGCCGGCCGGCGAGCGCCGAGCCGGTGAACTCGATCCCGGCGGCGCCGCCGACCGTGGTCGGCTTGACCGCGAGCTGGGCATCGCCGAGGAAGCCGTTGGCCAGCCACGCGCGCAGCAGCTGGACCGCGCCGGTCGCCTGCGGCGCGCTCGGCAGGCCCTGGAGGTGGAGGGTCAGCGACGCCAGCCCGCCGACCGCGCGGGCCGGAGCGCCGCGCAGCTGGTCGATCAGCGCGAGCGGCAGGTCGGACAGCGACACCGCGCCGCCGAGCCGGGCGGGCTGGACGACGCGCGGGTTGAGCCGGGCGGCGGGCAGCTGGGCGATCGTCGCGTCGAGCGTGCCGCCGGCGTCGCGGGTCGCCGACGCGACCACGCAGAACCCGTTGCCGCCGGCCGCCGCGGCGCGCTTGCCATCCTCGCACTCGGCGCGATCCTCGGGGTTGGCGGCCGCCGGGCGCGCCCGGCACCGCGCGTCGTCGCGGCGGTTGAGGCACGCCGAGATCGCCGAGTAGTGGTCGTCGAGCACGCTCAGGTGGTCGGCGCGCGCGTAGACCTGGCCGAGCCCGAGGTAGTCGAGCACGCTGCGCCGCGGGTTGATCTCGCCGTGGAGGTCGACGGCGAGCTCGTCGATCGTGCCCTTGATGCCCTTGAGCCCGCACAGCCGGGATGCGTCGAGCCGGCTGCCGGTCAGCTGGAGCCGCTCGATCACCGGAGCCGCGCCGCCGAGCCGGATCTGGCCGGTGCCGGTGAGCTGGCCGCCGAGCCCCGGCGAGCTCAGCTTCTGGATGTCGATCGTGTCGCCGCGGTACACCAGGTTCTCGAGCCTGAGCTGGTCGATGCACGGCACGCCGGCGAGCGTGGTGTTCTTGACGTCAACCGTCGGCCGGGTCAGCGGGCCCTGGATCACGATCACCCCGCCGCCGGCGCTCTTGACCACCACGGGCAGCCCGAAGCGCTGCAGCCAGACGTCGAGATCGGGGAACGTCCCTTCGATCCGGAGGTTCATGTCGTTCCTGTCGACGTCGACCAGGCCGTTGAGCTCGGCGTGGCTCTTGCCCGCGTCGGCGAACACGTTCTCGATCCGGATCGAGCCGAACTTGTCCTTGGTGAACAGCCGGCCGTGATGGACCCGCAGCGCCTTCTCGCTCGGGGTCGCGCCGAGCGCGAGGTCGAACTCGCGGAGCTCGAAGCCCTCGTCGACGTCACCGATCGCGCGCAGCCGGCCCTGCAGGAACTTGCCGAGCGGGCCGACCGTGCGAGGCAGGAACCGGCCGACGTCGATCGCCTTGACGATCTCGACCTGGGCGTTGGAGTACAGCGGCTTGAGCCCGAAGGTCGCCGACAGATCGACCTCGCCGGGCTCCTTGCCGCCGCGCACCAGCGCCTTGGTCTTCTCGATGTAGCCCTCGTCGTTGACCAGATCGATCTTGCCGTGGAGCTCGGCGAGGGTGAGCCGCAGCGGCTCCTGGGCCTTGCCCAGCGGGACGTCGACGTCGACCCCGGTCAGGTCGAGCCCGACCGCGGGCTGGGCGACGAACGGGCCGGTCAGCGAGATCGTGCCGTCGAGCCGATCGCCGCCGATCATCGGGTGGATGCACGACCGCACGGTCGGCCCGAGGTTGTGGGCGTCGAGCCTGAGGTTCCATGCGCCGTCGTACGGGCGGTCCCAGTAGCTGAACAGCTCCCCGGCGAGGTGGAGCTCGGCGCCGGCGTCCGGATCCGGGGTGGGGTCCGCGGCGCTCGCGCAGGGCAGGGTGCGGGCGTGGAGCTCGAGCTCCAGGGTGTTGGCCACGAAGTCGCGGCGCGCCCACTGCGCGGGCAGCTGGGCGAGCCGATCGAGCCGGATGTCGGCGAGCGACAGCTGGTAGCGGGCGCTGCGTCCGGCCGGCGGATAGACCTCGGCGCCGCCGCCGCCGATCGCGCCGCGCGCGGGCAGCCGGAACGCGGCGCGCGGGCCCTCGTCGAGGATACGCACCGTACCGCGCCGCGCCGCGACCGCGAGCCGGACGTAGAACTTGGCGACCAGCGGGTCGGTCGCGTCCATGTAGAGATACGAGCTGTTCGCAGGGTCGGTGCCGGCGTCGACGTCGACGCCCTCGAGCCGCGCGGTGAAGCCGTAGCCGATCGAGGTCGGCCGGGACAGCGTGTACGGCGACATGTGCAGCGTGAGGTTGAGCCCGGCGATGTGGATGTCGCGCAGGTCGAAGATCGGCGGCGGGGCCTCGGCGGTGATCCCGGCGCGGAACCCCGGTGCCTGGCGCGGGTAGAACGCGGTGACCAGGCTGACGATGGTGCGGTCGTAGGCGTGCAGCGGGTACGGCTCGCGGGTCTGCTCGAGCAGCGCCTCTCCGCCGTGGATCCACAGGTTGCGGAACACGAAGTCGTGGTGGCCGAACATCACCGCGTGGATCTCGATCTCGGCGGTCACCAGGTCGGTGCGCAGCAGCAGCTTGCGCGGCTTGCGCCGGGATTTCGGATCGAGATCCGGCCGGTCATCCGGCGTACAGTCCTCGTTGGGGTCGCCGGTGCGCAGCTCGTTGCCCGCATCGCCTGTGATCGCCGCGCTCAGTGCGCAATCGTCCCACACGCGAACGTCGCGAATCGTCACAGGGACCCAGCCACCGGTGAGAACGTTCTGCAGCGACGCGCTCGACCACTCGATCGATCCGATCTCGATCCGGCCGCGCATCCGCTTGTTGAGGATCGACGCGATGTTGTCGCCGAGCTCGGCGCCCGAGAACCTCGCGCGAAGCAGGCCGTACGCGGCGGTCACGACCACCACCAGCGCCAAGCCGATGGCAGCGAGCCACCGGCGCCTGCGTCGAGCGACGGGCGTGTTCACCGGAGCTCCGGAATCTACCATGGTCGTTCGACGCACTCGGGCGTGCGCGGCTTCACGATTGCGTCCTCGCGGCGCATTTCATCGTGGTCATGTTGGGGGGCCCCCCCTATACTCGACGTAGGCACGGCCGAAGCGACCCCCATGGACCGGGTCGAACACTTGACCGAAAGCGAGGGAATCGAGATGTCCGACGAGCTGCCCGATGTGATCGCCCCCGTTGACCACGCGCCTGCCGCCCCCGTCCTCCGGCGCGAGGCGCTGCTGCCGAGCGAGCGGAGCCGCGGGCTGGGCACGGTCGCCATCGTGTGCACGATGGCCGGCGTGGCCTCGGGACTTGCGCTTGCCACGACCCTCATGGCGATGCAGGTCGCCGACAGCATGTCCTCCCGGGGGTGTCCGTACCGCGAGGCGCAGATCGTGCCCCAGGTCGACGCCCGCTCGGATCACGGATTCCTGGGGGTTACCTACTATCCGCGGAATGGTTACGCGGACATCGAGCAGGTGCTGCCGGGGACGCCCGCGGCCGCCGTGGACCTTCGCCCCGGCGACCACGTGATCGCGGTGAACCACGTCGCGCTGACCTCACCGGGCACCGATCTCACCGAGCGGATCTTCGAGTGCCACCCGGGCGATATGACGACCCTGCTGGTCGAGCGCCATGGCGAGCGGCTGACGGTGCGGCCGACGCTGGTGGCGTGGCCGACGGCGATCTCGTACTGATCCCGAGGCTGCCGCGCCGAGGCCGTGTCCCGCGATCCACGCGGACTCGCGTGTTCTTGCATAGATAGCTTCGCGAGCTGCCAACGCGGTTGGCGGAGGCAACTCCGATGCTGGTCCAGTGTCCCGGGCGCGGCGCCAGAGGGTACGTCGAAGGAGTACGCCTAGGGAGTCCGCTTGACGGCGGTCGGCAGCATCACCGAGATGCCGGCGCCGAAGAACAGGTGGTGGAGGAAGCGGTTGTCGGCGGTCGACACGAACAGGTCCGCGTTGAAGTCGGCCCCGGACGGGTTGTCGGTGAACGCGTAGTCGCGGACCGTCATGTCGAGCGCGAGGAAGTCGTTGAGGAACACGTGGATGCCGCCGCCGAGGTAGAGCCCGACCCGGCCGCCGTTGTTGAGCGGCGGATCGTTGTTCGGGTTGAGGTCGGCCGGGGCGGTGTCGGTCGTGCCGTCCGGGTTCGTGATGGTGTGGGACTGACCCGGGAACCGGTCGGAGCAGATCATGACCGGGCAGTCCGACTTGAGCTGGGCGAACGCGACGCCGGCCTGGAAGTAGAAGTCGAACGCGACGTAGGCCTGGCCGAACGCGGCGAGCTTGCCGTACCACGGCGTCAGGCTGGCGTACACCGCGCCGTGGAACGGCATGGTGTTGAGCCGATCGAGGAACTCGTCCTGGCTCGGCTCGCGGACGTTGAGCCCGGAGCCGACCATCTGCTGCTTCTGCTGCTGGGTCATCAGCGTCGGGACGATCTTGTCGACCAGCTTGGTGTCGAGCGAGGTCGACGCCACGCCGATCACGCCGACCGACAGCATGTCGCCGAGGTGGTATTCCAGCTTGGCACCGCCGCCGAGGATGTGGCGGAAGTCGGCGTTGATCGTCGACTCGAACAGCGGCGTGAACTCGAAGCGGTTCTTGACCAGCAGGCGGCGGTGGCGAACCGCGACGTCGGCGGCCAGGCTGTTCTTCCGGGGCTCGGCGTGGGCCGGGGCCGACACCGAGCCGGACACCGCGAACGCCGCTGCCACGGCCAGGACGGAGTGGGTCTTCATGTCATGCCCTTCAGCGGAAGGTGGTGTACTCGAACGACGTCGGGACCCAGAAGCTCACGCCGATCTGGAACATCAGGTTGTTGATCAGCGAGCCCTCGGCGTGATCCTTGGCGTCTTGCGCGGTCGCGAACATCGTCTCCGAGCGGTCCCGCGGCTCGAAGTGATCGTAGAAGATGTAGTCGCGGATCCCGAGGTTGACGGTGACCCACTTGGTGATGAAGAACCGCATCGATGCGCCGACGTTCGGCATGATCAGCAGGTTGGTGAACCCGGGGAACTTGGTGTCGCGCGGGATCACCTCGCTCTCGCCCGCCCCGATCCCGGCGGTGAAGAACGACTCCCAGGTCACCAGGCTGTGATCGAGGATCGCGAACTTGCCGTAGATCGGGACGTAGTGGAAGTCGAGCGCCGCGCTCCACTTGTACTCGTTGAGCGTCGGCAGGCGGCGCGCCTGGCGCGCGACCAGATCGTACGGCTCCTGGAACGAGTGCGCGTAGTACAGGCCCTCGACGCCGACCGCCAGGACGTCGGTCAGGTAGTAGGCGAGCTCGCCGCCGGCCGTGTAGTGCCGGATCATGTTGTCGTTCATCGTCGTGCCGACGAACGGGAACAGCTCGGTGCGCCGGACCTTGAGGAACGGCTTGCGGATCACGACGACGATGTCCTGCCACGACAGCGGCGTCTTCTTGACCGGCGCGGCCACGACCGGCGCGGCATTGCCGGTGATCGCGAGATCGGACTTGAGATCGCCCTGCTGCTTCTCGGGCTCGCTCATGTCGATCTCGTCGGGATTGCCCGGGGCGGCGGCCGATCCGGCGGTGGTGCCCGAACCGGCGCCGGAGCCCTTCGCGGCGGTGTCGTCGGGGTTGATCTCGATCTCGGTGTCGTCGCCGCTGCCCTTGGCCGGCGCCGGCGCCGGCGTCGGCGCGGGGGTCGTCGCCGGCTGCTTGGCGGGTGCCTTGGCCGGCTTGGCGGGTTTCTTGGATTTCGATTGTGCGACCGCGGTGCCCGCCAGCGCAGCGAGTACGGCGACCATCCCGATATGGAGAAAGATGGATCTACGAGGCGCCCGCATTCGTAGGATCTTCATAACACGTGCCTTTTTGCGCGCTCAAGCAAACGGCGCAGGAATGGAGACAGCGTCCCGCCGCGCGCGTTGCGGCTGCGGTCGGGCTTTCTCCTGGGTCGATCCAGAGGGGGCCTTCCCATAACCCCCCTCTGGGGGCTCTCGCGGCAAAGCCGCGAGATTCACCCCCCCGCGCGTCGCGTCGCGCGGATCAATTTTCCGCTGTGGCGGCCGCGTCGGCGTACAGGGCGTCGACAAATGCCGTGGGATCAAACAGCCGCAGGTCGCCGATCTTCTCCCCTACGCCGACGAATCGCACCGGAACCTTCAGCTCGTCACAGATCCCCAGCACGACGCCGCCCTTGGAGGAGCCGTCGAGCTTGGTCAGCACGATGCCCGAGATCTCCATGTCGGCCTTGAACGTCTTGGCCTGCGAGATCGCGTTCTGGCCGTTGGTGGCGTCGAGCACCATCCAGGTCTCGTGCGGCGCGCCGGGCAGCGCCTTGCCGGCGACCCGGCGGAGCTTCTTGAGCTCGTCCATCAGCCCCGCGTTGGAGTGCAGGCGGCCGGCCGTGTCGCAGATCACGATGTCGACGCCGTCGTCGACGCCCTTCTTGACCGCGTCGAAGATCACCGACGACGGATCGCTGCCCGACTTGCCGCGGACGATCGGCACCTCGGCGCGCTCGGCCCAGACCTCGAGCTGCTCGGTCGCGGCGGCGCGGTAGGTGTCGCCGGCCGCCAGCAGGACCTTCTTGCCCTCGAGCCGCCACTTCTGCGCCAGCTTGCCGATCGTCGTGGTCTTGCCGACGCCGTTGACGCCGAGCACGAGCACCACGAACGGGCGTCTTGCGGACAGATCGAGCGGCGGCGCGTCGAGCGCGAGGATGTCGCGCGAGGTCTTGCGGATCTGATCCCAGATCCGGGCCGGGTCTTCGAGCTCGTCGCGCGACAGCCCGGACTTGACCGCCTGGAAGATCCGCTCGGCGGCGCGCGGACCGATGTCGGCGGTGAACAGCACCTCCTCGAGCTCGTTGATCGTCTGCGCGTCGATCTTCTTCTTGCCGAACAGCTTGCCGAGCCGGGCGACGAAGCCGCCCCGGGTCTTGGCGAGCCCGGCCGCGTAGGCCTCGCGCGCCTCGCGGTCGACCGCGGGCGCGGCGGCGGCGGGCTGGGCGGCCGGCGGCCCGGCCACGGCGGGCTCGGCCGGTGGCGGCGGGGGCTCGCCGGGGCGCGGCCGCTGGCGCTGGCGACGGGGTCGGGCCTCGGGGGCCGGTTCGACGCCGAGCCGGTCGCGGACGCTGGCCGGGGCCCGGGCGCGCGAGCGCGCCGATGCGCGCCGGAGCACGACGAGGATCAAGGCGATGACGACGATGGCAATGGCGAGCTCCAGTAGCTCGGTCTGCATGGGCGGCTTATAGCCTAACCACGGGACGCGCGGTGCGCACCGGGTCAGCTCGCGGCGCGTCCGCGCTCACGGATCGCGCGATCGACCCGCTCGGACGCCATCGGGAGCACGGTCTCCTCGGCGAGCCGGGAGGAGAAGTAGATCTCCTCGACGAAGTCGGTGAGCTCGGCGAGCGCGGGAGTCGGGCGCTTGCCGCGGACGTGGTCCACGATCTGGCGGGGCGACCACACGCCCCACAGCCGCGGCTCGGGCAGCAGCGGCTCGGCCGCGCGGCGGTAGAGCTGGAACACCCGCTCGCGGACCGGCACGAGGTCGACCCGGACGCCGCGCAGCTCGCCGCGGTGCGGGATCGAGACCGCAAACGTTTCGGTGACATGGCCGGGTGCGGCGACCTGGGCGGCCCACTCGCCGAGCGCGAGCCCCTCGAACCCAAAGCCGCCGTCGGCACCCGTGGTGACCGCGCGGCGCAGCTCGCCGAGGCGGAGCCGGACCGCCGCATCGGCGACCGGGCGTCCGCGCACCGCGTCGCGCACCGCGCCGGAGAACCCCTCGTCGCTGGCGCGCCGGAGCGTCGACACCAGGCTGGGCTTGGCGACCACCAGACCGCCGTCGAGCGGCTCGTCGAGCGCGCCGTGCACCGGCATCTCCGCGGGCGGCGCCGGCCGGCGCAGCCGGTGCCACGGCTTGGCGCGCGCGGCGAAGAACCCGCCTGCGGCGCACGCGGTCGCGAGGAACGCCGCGATCGTGTACGACACCGGCACCGGCTGCGGGGCCGATACCCGCACGATCTCGGGCGGCGACCGGCTGGGACGGATCGACGGCTGGCCCGGATCGGCCTGGACCTGCAGGCCCCACTGGCCCTGGCCGAGGATCTGGCCCTCGACCCGGAACCGGTAGCTGCCGTCCTCGCCGGTGGCGCCCTGGGCCAGCCGGCGATCGCCCGAGGTCAGGGTCACCGCGGCGCGCGCAACCGGCGGGCCGTCCTCGCTGACGACCTTGCCGGACACCACGAGATCGTCCTCGTAGGCGATCCGCGGGGCGGACAGCTTCATCGTCGTCGATGACGCCGCGGTGAGCTCGATGGTGCGCTCGGCGGTCGCGGCCTGGCGGGTGTCGTCGCCTGCGAACTCGGCGCGCAGCCGGCGCGGACCGGGCCCGCCCGCGGCCTGGCGGGTCAGCAGGTAGGGCGTCGCGCTGCTCGCGCGGATCAGCGGCGCGAGTGGACCGTCGGTCGCGCCGACCGACAGCGCGATCGGCAGCTGGATCGGGCGATCGTCGGCGGCCGCGCGCACGGTGATCCGGAGCCCGCCGGGCGCCTCCTCGACGTCGATCGTGAGGACGACCTGGGCGCGCGATGGATCGGTGGTCTCGTGGAGCTGCGAGCCCTCGATCAGCGCGCTGCCGCGGAACGCGAGGTCGATCGCCTGCGCGCCCGGAGCGACCGGGGTGGTGACGTGGAACCGACCGTCCTGGCCGGTGGTGGCGCGCACGACCTCTCCGCCCTGGCCGCCGACCTGGATCGTCACCACCTGGTCGGCGATGCCGTCGCCGGTCAGGTTGTCGAGCAGCTGGCCGCGGATCTCGGCCTGGTCGTCGCCGATCAGCCGGACTCGATCGAGCGCGATCCGGGTCTGCGCGCGGATCTCCACCCGGTGCGGTTCTGCCGCGGCGGCCACCGCCAGCACGCCGACCACGGCGCACGACACCATGCAGAGTACGCTGAGCGCGGTCCACCGCACGCCCTCGTCATAGCACGCAGGGCGTACCCCGGGTCCGTCGCGGCGGGAAGCCGTGCGTTGTCGTCCTCGGTGATGTCGGCTACGGATCGGGTTCAGACCCGCGAATGTCATAGGGTCGATCCACCCTGCCTGCGCCCCGCGAGGGGACCACGCAGCTGGAGCATCATGCGAATCAAGCGGGTCGAAATCATCGGCTTCAAGTCGTTCTGCGACCGGGCAGTGGTCCAGATCGGCGAGTCGATCACCGGGGTCGTGGGACCCAACGGGTGCGGCAAGAGCAACATCGTCGATGCGATCCGGTGGTGCATGGGCGAGCAGAGCGCCAAGCACCTGCGCGGCAAGGCGATGGAGGACGTGATCTTCGCAGGCAGCGAGACCCGCGGGCCGGCGCCGATGGCCGAGGTATCGCTCACGTTCGATGACGTCGGGTTCTCGCACGAGGTGCTGGAGCTCGCGCGGCACAGCGACGAGGCCGAGACCGAGCGCGCGCTCGACCAGCTGGCGCCGGAGACACCGGAGACAGGCGATGCCCCGGAGATCGGCGATGCTGCGGCGGCGGCGGGTGATGCGCCCGAGGCGACGGAGCCCGGGGAGGCGGGGGAGGCGAGCGACGGCGCACTGGCCGAACCTGGCGGGCCGGCGAGCCCGGCCGACGGAGCGCCGCCGCCCGCGGCTGCCGGGGTCTGGGTCGACGCCGAGGGCAACCCGATCGCGTCGCCGCTCGAGGAGGCGGCCGAGGTGCTGGCCGACCGGCCGCCGGCGATCAACTTCAGCCACTACACCGAGGTCACGATCACGCGCCGGCTGTACCGCGACGGGACGTCGCAGTACTTCATCAACAAGACGCCGTGCCGGCTGCGCGACATCACCGACTTCTTCCTCGGCACCGGCGTGGGCACCAAGGCGTACGCGATCATCGAGCAGGGCCGGATCGGCCAGATCGTCAGCTCCCGGCCGCAAGACCGCCGGGCGATCATCGAGGAGGCCGCCGGGATCACCAAGTTCAAGGCCAAGAAGAAGGCCGCCGAGAAGAAGCTGGACCAGACCCGCCAGAACCTGATGCGGGTGTCCGACATCGTCGCCGAGCTCGACAAGCGGATGGGCACGCTGCGGCGCCAGGCGCAGAAGGCCGAGCGCTACCGCAAGTACAAGGCCGAGATGCGCGACATCGAGCTGTGGAAGGCGGCGCACCGCTGGCTCGAGCTCGCGGCCGAGGATCAGCTCGTCACCGGCCGGCTGACCGCGGCGCGCGGCGAGCTCGAGGACGCGCGCGCGGCGTGGAGCTCCCGGGACGCCCACGTCGTCGCCGAGCGCGCCGAGCTGTCGGTCGAGGAGCGCCGGCTGGTCGGGGTCCAGGAGCAGCTCTACGAGATCGACAACCGGATCCGGCTCGGCGAGAGCAAGATCGGCTTCGAGCGCCGCGAGGCCGAGGAGCTCGATGGCCGGATCGCGGCGGCGCGCTCCGAGATCGACGACATCGCCGGCCAGCGCGCGCGGGGCGCGGAGGAGCTCGCGGCGCGGCGCGGTGAGCTCGCCGAGCTCGAGGCCGAGGTCTCGCGCGAGGCCGCCGAGGTGTGTGCGCGCGACGCCGCGGCGGGCGACGCGCGCCAGATGCTGACCAGCGCCCAGGGCCAGCTCGATCAGGCGCGCACCGAGCTGGCGACCCGGCGCACCGAGATCGCGACCGCCGATGCCCAGCTCGAGGCGCTGGCGCGCCGGCGCGACGAGGCCGGCCGCCGGCTCGATCGCGTGCTGGCCGAGACCGTGCAGCAGGCCGATCGGGTCCGCGAGCTCGAGCGCGAGGGCCGCCGGGTCGACGCCGCGCTCGCCCAGCTGCGCCAGACCCGGCTCGACCTCGGGAGCCAGGGCGAGGGCTTCGCGGCGCGCAAGGAGCTGCTGACCGACGAGGCCGCGCGCGGCGAGGCCGAGGTCGAGACCCTGCGCACCGAGCTGCACCGGCGGAACTCGCGGCTGACCTCGCTGCGCGAGATCCAGGACCGCTACGAGGGCTTCCAGCGCGGCACGCGGGCGGTGATGCAGCGCGCCGACGAGATCGTCGATCCGCGGTCCGACACCGCCGCGATCCACGGCGTGGTCGCCGACGTCGTGCGGGCGCCCGAGCTGCTCGAGGTCGCGGTCGAGGCCGCGCTGGGCGACCGGCTCGGCGGCGTGCTGGTCAGCGAGCCCGAGGTCGGCCTCGCTGCGATCGGGTTCCTCAAGCGGCGGGGCGGCGGGCGCAGCGCGTTCGTCCCGCTGCGCGACGGCCGGATCGGCTCGATCACCGCCCGGGTGGCGCCAGTCGCCGAGGCAGCGCCGAGCGATCGTCGAGCTCGATCGGATCCATGTCGGACATGACGAGCGACGATGTCGACGTGATCGCCGGGATCACGCCGGCGTTGCGCAGCGGCACGAACGCCGAGCGCCCGCCCCCGCCCGCCTTCAAGAAGCCGACCGCCGCGATGCCGACCTCGGGCTCGCTGACGAGCACGCCGCCGAGCCGATCGCCGAGCACGGCCTCGACCGCGACCTCGAGCTGCTCGGGCGCGCGCACGACATCGGCGACGACCCCGTGGATCGATCCCGTGTTCGGCCCTT
>DATAPF010000312.1:0-19520 GCA_036265355.1 Kofleriaceae bacterium
GCGATCGGCGGCAGCGAGCACGCCGCGACCGAGTACATGCGCTCGGGCGCGATGGGCGAAGGCGCGCCGCTGTCGAGCGGCACCCGCGCCGCGATGGAGTCGGTGTTCCACCACGACTTCGGCGCGGTCCGCGTCCACACCGGCCACGACGCGCACGCGATGGCCGGTCAGCTCCACGCCCGCGCGTTCACCGTCGGCCACCAGGTCGCGTTCGGCGCCGGCAACTACGCTCCCGGCACCCCGTTCGGCGATGCGCTGCTCGCCCACGAGCTCGCCCACGTCGTCCAGCAGAACGGCGCCCAGTCGTTCGGCCGCGGCGACAGCGGCGCGCTCGACGCCGACGCCGATCAGGCCGCGGGCTACGCGGTGTCCGCGCTGCACGGCGGCGCGCTCTCGGCCCGCGCGGCGGCGCGCCCCGCGCTGCGCTCCGGCGTCGGCCTGCAGCGCTGCCCCGGCGGCGGTGGTGGCGGCGGCGGCGGCGGTGCGCTGACCTTCAGCTCGGCGTCGTACACCCCGGGCTCCGGCGGCGCGGTCACGGGGGCCACGACGGCAACCCAGCTGGGGCTCAGCAGCTCGCCGTACTCGTCGACCGGCAACGTCTCGGTCACCGGCGGCACCGACGCCGACGCCGCGGAGTGGGACGCCGGCTACCTCCAGACCGTGCAGTCCTCGGCGCGCGTCGGCCACTACGTGGGCGCACCGCCGCCGGCCGCCGCGCCGGCCGCCACGACCCTCACGGTCGGCCTGCCCGCCAACACGCGCGACGGGAACCCGGCCGGCACCGCGCCCTGGTACGACAGCGCGAACCCCACCGCGGTCGTCCCGTTCACCAAGACCGGCAGCACGGTCACCGCCGCGCTGTGGGACCGCCCCGGCAGCGGGTTCCCGTGGGACACCCCGGACGGCCTGGGCAAGCTCGATCACACCGACGGGAAGGACAAGTTCGCCACCTGGCTGGTCGTGCGCAAGCGCTCGGCGCCCAACACGATCCAGTTCATCAACTGGGAGACCTGGGAGGTGAACTGGACGGCGACCACCGACTACGCCTCGAAGGGAACCAAGAACGTGGCCGGCGTGACCACGACGTCGAACACCGGCTCGGGTGGTGGGCAGGGCAGCGCCTCGCCCAACCTCACCGGGGGCGTCGCCAACAACGTTGTCACCACCACCTGGTCATGAACCTCCACCGCATCGGAATTCTCGCCGGATCGATCGCACTGTGGCTCGCGCCTAGCGGCAGCACCGCCGAGCCAGGAAAGGATGCGCGCGCCATGACGGGGTACTTCACCGAACCCGCGCTGACCTCCGCAAAGCTCAGCGGGGCCCACGCGCTGCGATGCACCGCCCGCCCCAGGGACGACAAGCCGGTCGGCCCCCCCGCCGGCAAGTTCCCGAGCCTCTACGAGCGCAGCCTCGAGCTGAGCCAGTGCACGCAGATCCACGGCAAGGCGACCGCGCCGGCGATCGCGACGCTGACCGGCTACACCCAGCTGTCGACCGCGCAGCGCGCCGACGACCCGCGCGAGGCGATGCTGAGCTTCGATACCCAGCGGCTGTTCGACCGGCCGTGGCCGGCGACGTTTCCGGTGCTCGTGATCGTCGGCGGTCCTCCGGTCAGCGCGCCGATGGGCGCCAACCAGAAGCCGCCCACGCTCACCGGCACCACCGAGGCGGTGCGCGCGTTCGCGCTGACCGGCGCCGACGCCGGACTCGCGACCGCGATCCCCCGGCTCGTCGGCTGGCAGGCCCGGCATGGGTCGGAGGCGACCCGGGCGGCGCTCGAGGCCGGCCATCCCCTGGTCGCGCTCGATGCGCTGCGCGTCGCGGTCGACGACGGCGACCTCGACAGCACGGTGAACGCGGGGACCGACCTCCTGCACCCCATGCAGCCGTCCGCGGTGCGGGCTCAGGCGATCGAGCTGGTCGCCGCGGCGATCGCCAAGGCCAAGGCCGGGTCTCCGGAGGCCGACCGCCTGATCGAGGTGGCGCTGACCGGCTGGGAGATCGAGCAGCGCGCGCGCGTCGACCTGGCCTACGTCCGGTCGCTGCAGCACGCGGCGCCGCAGCTGCGCGCCTCCAAGCTGCATGGCCGGGTCCGCGCGCTGGCCGACGCCCCCAACGCGCGCGAGCAAGAGGCCGCCCTGAAGGATCTCGCCGCCGCGATCAAGTAGCGATGATCGACGCGGTCAACCACGCGCTCGACGGGTTCGTCCGGCCCGAGGTGGCGATCCTCGGCGCGCCGCGCTCGGCGTTCCAGGTCTGCGGCTTCGCCGGCTGGATCGCGACGGCGCTCGTGGCGCTGGCGCTCGCGCTGATCGATCCTGCGCTCGAGCCCTGGATCGCCGGCCTGCTCGTGTTGACCGGCAGCGCGGCGTTCCTGGTCGTCGCGGTGATCACCAAGGCGATCACCGGCACCGCGCGGCTGGTGTTCTACCACCACGCGATCGCGATCGGCGCGGCCGCCGCCGGGGTGATCGTCGCGCTCGACGTGCGTCCGCTACCCTACCTGGATCTCTCCGCGGTGGCGGTCGCCACGTTCCTGATGTTCGGCCGGATCGGCTGCCTGATGGCCGGCTGCTGCCACGGCAAGCCCGCTCACGTCGGCGTGCGCTACCGCGACGAGCACGTCACCGCCGGGTTCGCGCACGTGCTGGTCGGCGTGCGGCTGTTCCCGAGCCAGGCGGTCGAGGCCGTGCTCGCGTTCGGCCTCGCGGCCGCCGGCGCGACCGAGATCGCGACCGGCGCGGAGCCGGGCACCGCGTGCACCCTGATCGTCCTGTGCTACGCGGGCGGCCGGTTCCTGATCGAGCTGACCCGCGGCGATCAGTTCCGGCCGTTCCTCGCCGGGTTCTCCGAGGCCCAGTGGATCTCGCTCGCCGCGACCGCGGCGGTGATCGCCGGGGACCTGACCGGGTGGTTGCCGCACGCGCGCTGGCACGTCGCGTTCGCCGCCGCGCACGGGTTCGCCGCCTGCTTCGTCCTGGCCTGGCGGTTTTTGGGCCACGCGCCCCGCCACCGCCTGATGCACCCCGGCCACATCTACGACGTCGCGCTCGCGCTCGACACGCTCGCGGCCCCGGGCAACCGCGCCGCGGTCGTGGTCGCGACGACCTCGCTCGGGGTCCGGCTGTCGTGCTCGCACCACGCCGCCCCCACCGGCGCGCCCAGCACCACGATCGAGCACGTCGCGATCTCGCACCGCGATGGGCCGATGCCCGAGGAGTCGGCGCGGATCATCACCGATCTCGTGCGGCTGCTCCGGCCGCCAGCCGCTCGCCACGAGATCATCGCGCGCGACGGAATCTTCCACATGCTGCTGCACCGCTGAGGAGCTGCGATGGACGACGACCCGGATCTTCGCAAGGATCTCGAGCACGGCCTGCGCTTCCTGCACATCATGGGGATGCAGACCAAGCGCGACCTGCTCGAGCTGTCATCGCGGTTCTACGCGCTGCTCGAGGACCTCGTGAGCCGCCGCCAGGTCGACGTCGCGGCGTACGACGCGCGGCGGGTCCGGCTGCACACGCTCGAGGAGGAGCGCGCGCTGACCCGGGCGCACGTCGCCGTATCGCCGATCGCCGACAAGTACGCGCTGGCCGATCTGCCGCAGATCGACTGCGCTGCGCGGATGCCGCTGTGCAAGGCGCGGTGCTGCACGCTGTCGTTCCCGCTGTCGTTCCAGGACCTCGACGAGCGCGTGGTGCAATGGGACTACCGGATGCCCTACAAGATCCGCCAGCGCGCCGACGGCTACTGCGTGCACTGCGACGGCGCGACCGGCGCGTGCGGCGTGTACGCTCAGCGCCCGGCGACCTGCCGCAGCTACGATTGCCGGCAGGACTCGCGGATCTGGCTCGACTTCGAGCGCCGGATCCCGGCGCCCGAGCCCGACCCGGCGGCCCCGGCCGAGCCACCGCACGCGCCCGACGCTCCCCATGCAAAGTGAGCGCCCGCCGCGCGCCGCGCTCGCAAGCTCCGGCCGCCACGTCGCGCTGCGCAGCGGCGACGACATCGCGCTGACCGACGCGTTCGGCATCGCGCCTCGCCAGCTGCTGCCGGGAGCCGATGTCGTCGACTTCGCGTTCGTCGGCGACGAGCTCTGGCTGCTGCACCGCCATCGTCTGCACCGCGTCCCGCTCGATCCGCGCGCCGCCCGCGAGGCTCCCGAGCCGGTCGAGCTCGTCGAGCCCGCGACCGGGATCTCGCCGTTTGCCAGCAGCCGCGTGCCGGCCGCGGTGCTCCACGGCGAGCCGAGCCGGTTCGCGATCGTCGCCGGAGGGCGGTGCACGATCGAGCCGATCGCGGTCGGCCGCGATGAGCGGGTGTTTCCGACCATCGGCCGCCGCGTCGTGCTGGTCGGCGAGCGCGGCCTGCGCGTGCTCGAGGTCGGGCGGACCGCGCCGCCGCGCCCGCTCGCGATCGCCGGGCCGGGCCGCGTGCTCGACGTGGTCTCGCTGTTCTCGGACCGCGCGATCAGCGTGCTGATGCGCGGCGACGAGCACGACAGCTTCCTGGTGATCAAGCCGGACGGCATGATCATCCACCGCGTCAAGGTGCCGCGGCTGGAGCGCTGGTCGGTCGGCACCACCCGCGGGATCGCGCTCGCGGCAGTGGCGCCCGATTCGCTGATCGCGATCGATCTACGCTACGGACGGGTGGTCGCCCGCACCACCGTGCCGTGGCCGCTGGTCCACGTCGCGATCGACGAGGAGGGTCGCTACGCCGTGCTCGCGGGCGAGCCCGCCCGCGACGGCCCGGTGGTCCACGCCCCGACCACCGAGCTGTTCGCCGATGCGCTGCGCGGCCGGTCGATCACCCAGCATGTCGCGCCCGACGAGACGGCCGAGGCGCCCGGCGCACCCGGCGCGCCCGACGCGCCACCCGGCGAACCGCCCGGCGATGCCGCGCTGCCGGATGGCGATCCCCGCGACCCGCCGACCTGGCAGGCGGCGACCGCGGATCCGCCCTCGCGGCGGATCGACGCGGCGGCCGAGCTGGCGTCCGGATCGACTCGCTCCGCGGCGCAGCCGGCCGCGGTCGCCGCGCCTGCCCCCGCCGGCGACGAGATCGCCGAACCGCCGATCGAGCTCCCGGACCTCGTCCCGATCGCGCTCGGGATCCAGCCGGCGGCGATCGAGGTCGCCCCGGACCCTCAGTGGCCGCCCTACGCGTCGGCGCACGAGCACCTCGACGAGATCCTGGACCTCACCGCGGCGCGCGCGGCCCGCGCGATCGCCGCGGCCTGGCACAGCGGCCTGCTCAGCGTGCCCGCCGAGGACAGCCGGCCGTTCGAGCGCGAGGTGCGCGCGCTGCTCGGCCACATCGGCGGCTACGCGCCGCACCAGCTGCAGGAGGCCGACGACCGCCTCGGCCACGCCAGCGCGCGGACCGCCGGCCGCGCCCGCTCGACGATCGCAGCCGGCCATCGCCTGCCGCTGATCGATCTGGTCCGCGAGTTCAAGCTGTCGAACGCCGCCGCCCAGATCCTGGTGATGGTCGCCGCGCCGCGCATCCGCGGCCAGATCGCACGGCTGTTCGGCATCCTGGGCAACGATCCGAACCGGCCGATCGTCGATCGCTACCTGATCGAGACCATCGTCGCCGGCTCCGGCCCGCACGGGATCGCCGAGGTCGCGCGCGAGCTCGCCGACGACGCGCCGCTGGTCGCCTACGGCCTGGTCCGGATCGGTGCCGGCGAGCCCGGCGCGTCGCTGTTCGGCGCGATGTCGGTCGATCCGGTCCTGATCGAGCGGATCCGCGGCCGCGCGCCCACCGGCGCGATCGGCCCGGTCACCTCGGTGCGCCACGCCGATCGCAGCCTCGACGAGCTGGTCCTGCCCGCCGAGGTCAAGCGCGACCTGCTGTTCGCGCTCGCCGCGCCCCGCCCCGGTGCGCCCCTGCGCATGGTGATCCGCGGCCGGCGCGGCGCCGGGCGACACAGCCTGGTCGCCGCACTCGCGGCGCGGGTCGGCCGCGGCATCGCATGCATCGACTGCCACCGCCTGCCGCGCGCCGGCAGGATGATGGCGGTCGCGCTGCGCCACGAGCTGTTTCGCGCGCTGGTCCGCGGCTGCGTCCCGGTGGTCAGCGGCATCGAGGTCGCCGATCCATCGGACGCCGAGGGCCTCGACCAGCTCAAGCAGGTGCTCCGCGCGCACCCGGGACCGGTGGTGGTCCGCGCGGCGCCCGAGGCGAGCCTGCCGATCGATCCGGGGTACGTCAGCGCCGCGCTGCCGCCGCTGTCGGAGTCCGAGCGCGCCGCGTTCTGGCGGCGGGCCGTCGATCGCGCCCAGCTGCCGGTCACCAGCGTCGACGGGCTCGCCGGGCGCTACCGGGTCGGGCCGGGGATCATCGAGCTCGTGATCGCGCAGAGCGTCGAGCGCCGCACCAGCCGCGGCGACGCCGGCGGCGACGCCGCGGGCGAGCTCGAGGTCGTCGCGGCGCAGCACATCGCGACCCGGCTGTCGCACGTCGCGGTCCGGGTCGCACGCCGGGCCCGGTTCGAGCAGGTCGCGCTGCCCGATGACGTGCTCGACTCGATCCGCGAGTTCATCGCGCGCAGCACCCACCGCAAGACCGTCTACGAGCAGTGGGGGTTCGACGCCAAGATGTCGAGCTCGCGCGGGTTGACCGCGCTGTTCTACGGCCCGCCGGGCACCGGCAAGTCGATGGTCGCCGGCCTGATCGCGCGCGAGCTCGGGCTCGAGCTGTACCGTGTCGACCTCGCGCGCGTGGTCAGCAAGTGGATCGGCGAGACCGAGAAGAACCTCGCCGAGGTGTTCGACGCCGCCGAGGACGGCCAGGTCGTGGTGCTGTTCGACGAGGCCGACTCGCTGTTCGCCAAGCGCACCGACGTCAAGTCGTCGGTCGACCGCTACGCCAACCTCGAGGTCAACTACCTGCTGCAGCGGCTCGACACGTTCGAGGGCATCTGCATCCTGACCACCAACCTCGAGGGTTCGATCGACCCCGCGTTCAAGCGCCGGATGTCGCTGCGGCTGCAGTTCCCGTTCCCCGACGAGGAGACCCGGATCCGGCTGTGGTCCGCCCACATTCCGCCCGAGGTTCCGGTCCAGGGCGACTTCAACTTCACCGAGCTGGCGCGGCGGTTCCCGATCTCCGGCGGCTACATCCGCAACTCGGCGCTGCGCGCCGCGTTCCTCGCGGCCCAGGAGGGACTGCCGCTCGGCCAGTCCCACCTGCTGCGCGCGATCACGCTCGAGTATCGCGAGCTCGGCAAGCTGTCGACCAGCGGGCGCATGGAGTGACGGCGCGCGGGCGGCGGTCGGTTCACGGCGGCGGCGGCGGCGGCGCCAGCGGCGGCGGCGGGCGCGGCAGCTCATCGAGTGCGACCGCGGCGGCCGGGGGTGGCAGCGCGACCCGGCCGTCGGGGCTGATCGAGCGCACCGCCGGCAGCGCGCCGACCGGGCCGGTGATCAGCCGGGCGCCGCGCGTGAAGGTGAGCCACGACCACGCCCACTCCAGCATGACCAGCACCCGGTTGCGGAAGCCGATCAGGAACGCGATGTGGACGGCCCACCACAGCAGCCACGCGATCAGGCCGTGGCCGGTGTAGTGCCGGGTCTCGACCACGGCCTCGGAGCGCCCGACCGTCGCCAGGTTGCCCTTGTCGTGGTAGCGGAACGGCGATCGCGGCGGCCGCACGCCGTCGCCGGCGCAGACCTCGGCCGCGATCACGCGGGCGGCGTACTTTCCGCCCTGCAGCGCACCCTGCGCGACACCCGGCACATCGCCGCCGCCGGGCATCGGCACCTTCGCCAGGTCGCCGATCACGAACACCTCGGGGTGACCCGGGATCGTCAGATCGGGCAGGACCTCGACCCGGCCGGTGCGATCGCGCAGCACGCCGAGCGTGGCGGCGAGCGACGACGCGCGGACGCCCGCCGCCCACAGCACGGTGCGCGCCCCGATGTGGTCCTCGCGATCGCCGCTGCGCACCGTGACGCCGTGCGGATCGAGCGCGATCACCTGGGTCTTGAGCCGGACGTCGACGCTGCGGCGCGCCAGCGCGTGCTGCGCCGCCGCCGACAGCTTCTCGGGGTACGTGGCGAGGATCCGGCCCTTGCCCTCGAACAGCACGACGCGGACCTGGGTCGGATCGATCGTGCGGAAGTCGTGCACGAGGGTCTGCAGGCCGATCTCGCCGAGCGCGCCCGCAAGCTCGACGCCGGTCGGCCCGCCGCCGACCACGACGAAGGTCAGCCACTCGCGCTGCCGCGCCGGATCGGACTCGCGCTCGGCGGCCTCGTACGCCAGGAAGATCCGCCGCCGGATCTCGAGCGCGTCCTCGATGGACTTCAGCCCCGGCGCGGTCTGGGCCCACTCGTCGTGGCCGAAGTACGAGTGGGTCGCCCCGGTCGCGACGACCAGGTAGTCGTACACCAGGACGCCGTCGTCGAGCATCACCCGGTGGTTCGCGGTGTCGATCGCGGTGGCCGCGGCGAGCAGCACGCGCACGTTGCGCTGGTGCGCCAGCGCGCCGCGGATCGGGTACGCGATGTCGCTCGGGTTGAGCGCCGCGGTGGCGACCTGGTAGAGCAGCGGCTGGAACAGGTGGTGGTTGCGCCGATCGATCAACGTGACGTTGACCGGCGCGCGCTTGAGCGCCTGGGCCGCGGCCAGGCCCCCGAATCCGCCCCCGATCACCACGACGTGCGGTCTGGACATGATGGTTAGATGGGGGGATCGGCCGCGCGGATGCAAGGCCGACAACCCCGCGCAAGGACTGCCTCTCGCCGGGAGTCCGCTGTCAGCCGAGCGCCGCGCCGAGCGCATCGCCGAGGGCGTCGATCACCCGATCGACCTGCGCGATCGTCAGATCGGGAAACATCGGTAGCGAGATCATCTCGGCCGCGGCGCGCTCGGCGACCGGGCAGCTGCCCGGCCCCTGGCCGAGGTGGGCGTATGCGCGCTGCAGGTGGATCGGCCGCGGGTAGTGGATCGCGGTCGCGATGCCGGCGGCGGCGAGCCGGTCGCGGATCGCGTCGCGGCGCGCGGCATCGACCCGGATGACCATCAGGTGGTAAACCGGCGCCGACCCCGCCGGCTCGGCGATCAGCCGCACGCCCGGCAGCGCGGCGAGCCGGGTGCGGTAGTGCGCCGCGAGCCGGCGGCGCGCTGCGTTACCGGCGTCGAGCCGGCCCAGGCTCACCGACAGGCACGCGCACTGCAGCGCATCGAGCCGCGCGTTGTAGCCGACGTCGACGTGATCGTGGCGCCCGTCCTGGCCGTGGTCGCGCAGCCGGCGGACCAGCTCCGCAAGCTCGCCGTCCTGCGTGGTGACCGCGCCGCCCTCGCCGAGCGCTCCCAGGTTCTTGGTCGGGTAGAAGCTGAACGCCGCGATCGGTGCGATCGCGCCCGCGCGCCGGTCCGCCCCGTCGGGCCCGCGCCGGGTCGCGCCGTGCGCCTGCGCGCTGTCCTCGATCACGTGCAGCCGGTGCGCCTCGGCGACCGCGCCGAGCGCGGCCATGTCGGCGACCTGGCCGAACAGGTGGACCGCGATCACGCCGCGGGTCCGCGGGGTCACCCGGCGCGCGACGTCGGCCGGATCGAGCAGCAGCGCGGCGTCGTCGACGTCGGCCAGCACCGGCGTCGCGCCGGCGTGGCTGATCGCCTCGGCGGTGGCAAAGAACGAGTTGGCGGCGGTGATCACCTCGTCGCCCGCGCCGATCCCGAGCGCGCGCAGCGCGAGCACCAGCGCGTCGGTCCCGGTGCGCACCGCGATCGCGTGCGGCGCGCCGCAGTACGCCGCGAACGCCGCCTCGAACTCGCCGACCGCCGGCCCGCCGACGAACCCGCCGGTGTCGAGCAGGCGCTCGAACGCCGCGAGGTAGTCCGCCCGGCTCGGCCGGACCAGCGCGGCGAGGTCGACGAACGGCACCGTCACAGCGCCACCCGCGCGCCATGGTGCTCGAGCGAGCGCTGCGCGGCCTCCAGCATGCGGACGATGCGCACGCCGACCGCGGCCTCGGAGTCCGACGGCGCGCCGTCGAGGCAGGCCGCCGCGAACGCCTGCGCCATCACCGCCAGCGCCTCCTTGCCGTCGAGCTTGGGCGAGGTCACGTCGCCCGAGCGGTACTGCACGTTGAGCGCGTACGCCGACTCCCGGTCGATCGCCGACACGTCGACCGAGCTCTCGTAGACCTTGACCGGCTCGACCGGCGAGGTGTCGTCCCACACCAGCATCTTCTTGCTGCCGGCGATGATCATCCGCCGGGTCTTGACCGGCGCGACCCAGTTGACGTGGATGTGGGCGAGCAGGCCGTCGTCGAACCCGACCGTCAGGTACGCGAGGTTCTCGTGGCGGCCGTAGTGCGACACGCCGATCGCCGAGATCCAGCGCGCGGTCGCGCCGACCGTCTTGCCGAGCACGAAGTCGATGATCGTCAGATCGTGCGGCGCGAGGTCCCAGATCACGTTGTAGTCGGGCTGGAACAGCCCCAGGTTGATCCGCACCGAGTCGAGGTACAGCACGCGGCCGAGCTCGCCGGCGGCGATCAGCGCGGCGATCTTGCGGACCGCGCCGGTGTACACGAACGTGTGGTCGACCATCAGCACCCGCCCGGCGCGCGCCGCCAGCTCGGCGAGCTCCTCGGCCTGGGCGACGCTGGGCGCGAGCGGCTTCTCGACCAGCACGTGCTTGCCGGCCTCGAGCGCCGCCCTGGCCAGCGCGTGGTGGGTGAAGATCGGCGTCGCGATCGCCACCGCGTCGACCTCGGGATCGCGGATCAGCTCGGCCGGCTCGACGACGCACCGGATGTGCGGCACGGTCACCGCCGCCGCCTGGCGCCGCGCCGGCGAGGCCTCGGCGATCGCGACGACCCGGGTGCGCGGGCCCGCCGCGAAGTTGCGCACCAGGTTCGGCCCCCAGTAGCCGTAGCCGATCACGCCGATGCGGAGCGGTGGCGCGGTCACGTCGATCGACCGTCACACGCCGCCCCGCTGCGGTCAAGCGACCCCGGTCATCGCCCGATCATCGCGGCGATCATCGCGCCGGGGGCCGCACCAGCTCGACCTCGAGATCGCCGACCGCGACCCCGACCGGCGCATCCGGCGCCGGCCCCGCCGCCGGCGCGAACGGCCCCGGCGCCGCCGCGATCTCCGCCTCGATCGCCAGCTCGTTGGTGTGCAGCGCGATGTCCGGCAGCTCGAACCGCACCGCGGTCCAGTCCGCGAGCTCGGCGTCGGCGACCACCGCGCCGTTCCACCGCACCGTCGCGTGGTGCGCCCCGGCCGGCGCCAGCCACAGCGTCAGCCGCTGGCCGTACGGCAGCAGGTTGGGCACCAGCACCGTCGCGACCGGCGCCGTCGTCCACCGCATCGGCCGGCTGCCGCGCACCGCGCGCGACCACCCGGACACCAGGTAGGGATCGATCCCGCCGCCGGCACCGCCGCCGATCCGCCACACCCCGCGCTGCGCCCACAGCGAATCGTCGAGCAGCGTGTCGAGCCCCGGCACCAGCGGGTAGTTGCCGACCGCCTGGTCCCAGCGCTGGATCGGCACGCCGTGCCGCCACGCGAACCACGCGCTCGCCGGCAGCTCGAACGGATCGCCGATCCCGCCGTACAGCCACCCGAAGCTCGCGCGCAGCGCGCGCGGCACGCGATCGCAGCACGCTGGCGCCACCGCGTCGGGCGCGGACACCCCGCCGCGCAGCGCGCCGACCCGCATCAGGTTCCACGCCACCAGCGGTCCGAGGATCGCCCACGCGATCGCGTGGCGCGCCCACACCGGCAGCTGGCGTGCAAGCTGCCCGGCGCGCCACAACAGCGCCGCGAGCCCGACGATCAGCGGCAGCGTGACGTTGCACATCCGGCGCTGGCCGAACGCCGCACTGCCCCACCAGTCGAGGATCGTGCTGTTGAGGTAGACCTGCAGCGCGACCGCGGCGAGCAGGCCCGCCGCGACCACCGCCACCCGCCGCGGCAGCGCGAGCAGCCCGAGCACCGCCGCGTAGGCGATCGGCGTGGTCGAGAACCAGCCGTTGCGCGGCGCGAACAGCAGCTCGCCCACCATCGGCGCCTCGAGCCGGGTGTACTTCGCGCCCTGCGGCAGCTCGGTGATGCTGCCGAACACCAGGTGCCACTCGACCAGCTGCGGCACGAACACGATCAGCGTCACCGCGAGCGCCAGCGCGCCGCCGATCCACCACCGGCCGACCTCGGGCCAGCCGCGCCGCCGCACCGTCTCGACAGCGACCTCGACGACGACGGCGACGCCCATCGCCAGCTCCTGGACCCGGATCAGCGCGGCGATCCCGAGCAAGAGGCCGAGCACGAGCCAGCGCCGCAGATCGCGCCGCCCGACGCTGTGCGCCCAGTAGCCGAGGAACCCCGCGCACGCCAGCGCATCGAGCGCGTGCGCGTAGCTCGGCATGTACGTCGCGTAGTACGTCAGCGACGTGCCGAGCAGCACCGCCGCCGCGCCGTACGCCGCCGCCCACCCGCCGCCGACCAGCCGCCGCGCCAGCCGCGCCCCGAGCAGCGCCGCGCCGCACGCCGCGAGCGCGCTCGACAGGAACACGAACCGCTGGTGCCACAGCGTGTAGCCGTGCAGCTCGATCCGCGCGCCGAGCGCATTCGCGATCACCGCCCCGGCCTGGGCGATCCAGATCAGCGGCGTCCATACCAGCGCCGGCCCGATCGGATGCCCGATCGCCTTGCGCCCGGTCCGCGTCGTGCGCTGGCGCCACGGGTCGCCGAACCGCGCCAGGTCGTTGTCGAACCGCCAGTCGCCGTCGAGCGCGGTCGACCGCGCCATCAGGTACATCATGTGGCCGTCGCCGCGCGCCAGCACCGGCCGGTACACCCCGTCGCCGCGCGGCGCGTCGGGCTGCCCCCCCATGTCCTGGTTGGTGCAGTACATCCCCACGATCACCGCGAACGCCGCGATCAGCACCAGCCGCGGCCCCCGCCCCGCCGGCGCCCACAGCCGCCGCGCCCAGCCCGCGATCCGGCCGCGCAGCCGCGCCGTCACCCCTGCCCGGCCCGTCATCGCTCCACATCCGCAACAGGAAGCCGGGGCGCCGGCGCGCCGAGCGCGAGCGACGCCGCGACCCGCCCGGCGTCGAGCACCGCGCGCACCACCACGTCGCGCCGCGCCCCGGTCGCCTTGCCCGCCGCGCGGCGGTGGAACTCCACCGGGACCTCGACCACGCGCGCCCCGCCGCGCGCCGCCCGGATCACCCGCTCGCCCTCGGCGAACACCCCGCGCGACACCACCGCGCGATGCAACAGCCCGCGGCGCGCCAGCTTGACCGACCCCGGATCGCCGCCCGGCGCGCCGAGCGCGCGCACCACGCGCTCGTAGCCCCACGACACCAGCCGGCGATACGCCGTGTACACCTCGCGCTTGTTGGCGCGCACGCCGATCACGAAGTCCGCTCCAGCCTCGGCCGCCGCCGCCATCGGCCCGAGCACCGCCATCGGCCACTGCCGGTCCGCGCTGTTGAGGAACACCCAGGCGTGCCGGGCCTGCGCGTACAGCGCGCGCATCGACGCCTCGATCCCGCGGTTGACCGGCCGGCGCAGCACCACCACCCGCCGATCGCGCGCCGCCACCGCCCCCGCGATCGCCGCCGTCTCATCGCGCGAGCCGTCGTCGCACACCACCACCTCCAGCTCCGCCGCGTGCGCCGCCCCGACCTCGAGCGCGTCGCCCACGCTGGCCTCGATCGACGCGGCCTCGTTGAACGCCGGGATCACGATCGACAGCGAAGGCAGCACCAGGTACTGACCATGCACCACCACGATGAGCGCCGCCAGCCCTCGCGCACCCACTCCCTCGAAGGCCTTCGAGGTCGCGATCGAGCAGGACGCCGCTTGCTGGCGTGGTATAACTGTCATACCGTGCAGGTGCATTGCGGTTCAAGTTTGACAAGGCCAAGAGCCGTCGCCTCCGCGCAAAGCGCGGGATCGGCTTCGAACAGGTGCAAGAGCTGTTCTACGCCCCGTACTACCTCGATCAACTCTCCGGAGAACCAGAACAGTGGGTGGCGATCGGCTGGGTGAACGCGCGGCTCTTCACCGTCGTGTTCGAGGAACGGACCGACCGGGTGGGGGAGTACTACCATCTGGTCACGCTCTGGAGATCGACAACTGCAGAGAGGAAGAAGTATGAAGAAAACCAGTAATCGGAGACCCTCCGCGGAGCAGATCGCACGGGCAGCCGAGCGAGGAGAAGACGTCACGCGGTACTTCGCCGGGAAGGGCCGCATGATGCCACCGCTACCGCGGCCGGATATCCAGCGCGTGAACGTCGACTTCACCGTCGAGATGCTGCGTGAGCTCGATGCGGAGGCACGTCGACTCAACGTCAGCCGCCAGGCGATCATCAAGACGATGCTCAGTCGAGCGCTCGACGAACGACGTGGCGAGCGCAAGAAAGCATCGTGAACCCGTGACCCGGCGGTGCGTCGAGACGCGACCATAGCGGAAGCATGCGGCGCAGAAGCCGCTGTCGGTGATGCGCGAGCTGGTGCAGATCGTGGAGCTGCTGGCGCACGAGGGCGCGATGCGCGTGCCGATCGCGGTGCGCCAGCTCGTGGACGCCGGCGTCGAGTCGAGCCTGCGCCTGGAGGGCGACGCCGAGGACGACAAACCTGAAGCTGCACCTGACGCTCTACTCGCTGCCGGGCGCCGTCGACATCGAGCTTGACGGCAGGTGGAGGTCAGTGAGTAGCCGGCACCGGAACGGAGGCCGCATGATCCCCTTCGAGGCCAGGAGCATCGAGGTCAAACTCGAGCAGGCCGCGGCCGAGTCCGAGCAGGACGGCCGCGATCATCGCTGACTCACCGGCGCGGTGCTACCGTGGACGTCTGCGCCGAATGACGTTGCAGGCGCGGTGGTAGCGTTCATTGCCGACGGTCGGGTCGTCTCCCCGCCATGCTTGCGTGGACGGTCAGTCGCTCTCGGGATCAGGCCGGTCGCGGCCGCGATAGTGGTCTGGGTTGATGTCGTATGCCTTGCACAGCCGATAGAGCTGGCGCCGATCGATCTTGAGCAGCTGCGCCGTGGTCCGCATCCGGCCCCGAGTCTGCTTGAGCACCTCGATGATCTCGTCGCGGCTCGGATCGGGGCGTGGCGGCAGATCCTCCTCGGGCGGTGGCGGCGACATCCGCGGCGCAGGCGTCGGATCGTCCGGTCGCGAGTCGGCCGGCATCCGCAGCCCGCTGCGATGCGCGCGAACCTGGGGCGGCAGGTGCGCGCGCGTGCACGGGAACTCGGAGGTCTGGCCCGCGGCGAAGTTCACGGCGGCGAGCAGCTCCCGCAGGTTCTCCGCCCACGGGTGCAGCAGCAGGCACTCGAGCGCGCCCGCGGTCCACGGCCGGAGCCCGGGATCGCGGCCGCGCAGGCGGAAGAACAGCTGGGTCCAGCCCAGGATGTCCTCGCGCCGCTCGCATAGCGGCGGCAGCGAGAGCGGCGTGTTGGTCGCGCGCAGCCGCGCCAGCAGGTCGCGGCGAAACCGGCCCTGGTTGACCGCCTTGTCGAGATCGATGTTGGTCGCGGCGACCACGCGGGCCGAGCTCCTTCGCAGGTCGGTCGACCCGAGCGCGCGGTACGAGCCGTCCTCGAGGAACCGCAGCAGCTCGGCCTGGACGTCGAGCGGCAGATCGCCGATCTCGTCGAGGAACAGCGCGCCTTCCCCGGCGAGGTCGACCAGGCCGGGCCGGGAGCTGAGCACTATGCCGAACGCGCCGAACGCGCCGCGGACGTGGCCGAACAACTCGGAACGCACCATCTCCCGGTTGAGCTGCGCGCAGTTTAGGGTCACAAACGGGCGCGGGGTACGCTGGGCGCCGATCGCCTTGGCAACGCTCTCCTTGCCGGTGGCGGTCTCGCCCAGGATCAGGACGTGGCCGAAGGAATCGGCGAGCTTATCGATGCGCCGGCGCACGTAGGCGGCCTCCGGCGACACCCCGGGGAACACGAGCGAGTCGATCCGTGGATCGACGGGCAGCGGCGCGGCGCGAAACACCATCACGCTGTCGCCGACGCGGATCACGCTGCCGTCCGGGAGTGGCGTGCGCTGGCCGCGGCCGAACCCGCGGCCGTTGACGTAAAACCCATTCCGGCTGCCGAGGTCCTGGAACTGCCAGCCCGCGAAGCTGCGCTCAATCCGCGCGTGCTTCGACGAGATCCGTGGGTCATCCACGATGACAACGTCGCAGTCCTCGCAGCCGATGCTCACGCCCTGCATCTCGACCGGATACGCCGTCAGGGCACACGCCCCCGTGAGCATGCGCAGGTGCGAGCTCTGGGTGAGCTCCGGACTGTCTTGCTCGGAGTGGCCCGAGGATGGTGCGGTCTGCCAGGTATCGATCACCTTCACTGACTCGAACACGGCCAGCCCGGGGTACGTGATGCTGTCTGGGACGCCCGCGGCTGCCGGGGGCGCCGCGCTCTCCTCCAGGGCAACCGACGCGAACCGCGCCCGCGGATCCGACGGCGGCTCCGCCACATCAGCATGGTCGAGCGCCTGTGCGGAGATCTCGACCTCGCCCAAATCGACGACATTTGAGACCCGGAGACCGCCAATCTGGTTTAGCCGGCCGCCGTGTCGCCGGCTCAGGAGCGCCCTCGCCGCGTCGGGATCCAAGCGGAGAAAAATCCGGACGCTTCCCTTGGTTACACAGAGAATCCTCACCGGTCGACCACCGCTCAGCCGGCAGATCTCCGACACCAGCCTGCTGAGCGTGCTCGCGTCGAGCGTCTCGAAGTCCGCATCGATGTCGATCTCGAGGTGAATACGAGACTCACCGGATGATGCGGGCACAGGGCTCGTCGGCAGCGCGCCTTGCACGATGTGGACGTGACTGGCATCGATGCCGATCCGTACGAGCAACTCGGGCGGCGCCGTTCGTAGCACGGCCTCTGCCATATCTACGTCGCGCATGTTGCCGGCCATCGAATGGAGCGCCAGTGCGGCGAGGCCACACTGGTGCGCATTTGCCACCGATTTGCCGAACGCAAGTGCGCGATATAGCTCGGCCGCGTAAACGATCGCGGATTTGTCTCCGATCGCGCTTGGCATCCCGATCACACACGGGACGTACGTCACAAGAGCCTCGGCTTGCACCTTGGAGTAGCAGGCGCTCAGCACCACGAGTTGGATGCTGTCGCCGGCGGCTCGAATGACCTGGCCGAGGCCATCCGAAATCAGGGTCCGGGCTGCATCCGGACGTCGTATGCCTCTTGGAGCAGCGGTCGACCCGGACCTGTTCGTGCTCGGTCCCGTCGCGCCGAACGCGGTCAGCGCAGCGTGCGCTGGCAGGTTCAAGCGCGAGATCGGGCTTCTCGCTCGGCGTTACATCCTGCGCGTTGCCATGAACAGATCATACGTGCAGCACGGACCGCTGGTGACGTAAACCACGCAGCCGTCCGCCGAGATCCAAGTCGGGCCGTCGATCCCGTTCGTGTTGAGCCCCCGGAAGCTCCTCGCGCTGAAGAGCTCGATGACGCTGCACGACTGGGAGACGCAGGTACGCGGGAAGATGCTGCCGCTCCCTGACCGCGTGCTGTACACCGGGACCGCGCGCGCCGGCGACCGGTTCGGCTCGTCATCGCAACCGGGGCCGGGGTCTTGCGCAGCGCCTGCGATGGTTCATGATCCCGGCGTGAGCGTGCTGGCGCGAATCACCATCTTCGAGGGCGACATCACGACGCTGGGGGTCGACGCGATCGTCAACGCGGCCAACTCCAGCCTGCTCGGCGGCGGTGGGGTCGATGGCGCGATCCACCGCCGCGCCGGCAAGGGCCTGCTCGCCGAGTGCCGCCAGCTCGGCGGCTGCAAGATCGGGGACGCCAAGCTCACCGCCGGCTACAACCTGCCCGCGAAGTACGTCATCCATACGGTCGGCCCGCGCTGGCACGGCGGCCACAGTGGCGAGCGCGCCCAGCTCGCGTCGTGCTACCGCAAGAGCCTCGAGATCGCTCGCAACCACCCGATCAGCTCGATCGCGTTCCCGGCGATCTCGACCGGGGCCTACGGCTATCCGGTGCGCGAGGCTGCCGACACCGCGATCGCCACGATCGCTGCCGAGCTCGCGGCGTACGACCGCCCTGCCCAGGTGATCCTCTGCACCTACAACGCCGTGGCCACGAGGATCACGACCGAGGCGTTCGAGGCGTACAAGGGGCTCCAGGCCCCGGCGGCGCGTTGACTCGCTGCCGACCCCATCACGGGACCGGATCGGACGAGGCTCGGGGCTTGACGTTTGATCGTAGTCGAATAATTATTCGAGTATGTCTTCGGAGGACTTCCGCCTCAGCTATGCCGAGGCCCGCGAGGTCCTGAACCAGCGCCTGGACGAGCCGGCACCGGGGCGGATCCAGCTGCTCGCGGGGCCTCGTCAGGTGGGTAAGACCACGTTATTATTAGAAATCAGTGCAAGGCTGGGAGAGGCGGCGGTGTACGCGGCTGCGGATGGCCCCGAAGCAGCACTGCCGGGCTTCTGGGAGCGGCTGTGGGCGCGCGCCGAGGAGACGGCGGCGGCGCACGGGCACGCGGTCGTCCTGCTGGACGAGGCGCACCTGCTCCACAACTGGGCGGGTCACCTCAAGGGCGAGTGGGATCGGGTGCGCCGCCGAAAGCTCCCGATCCACGTCATCGCGACTGGTTCGTCTGCGCTGCACCTCGCCGCCGGCTCGCGCGAGAGCCTCGCTGGCCGGTTCGAGCAGATCACGCTGACGCACTGGTCTGCCTCGTCTCTCGCCAGCGTGTTCGGCATGCCGCCTGCGGAAGCGGCAGATCTCGTGGTCAAGATCGGAGGTTACCCCGGCGCGTTCGAGCTGCGTAACGACGCGGCGCGCTGGGCGGCTTACGTCCGCGATGCCATCCTGGAGCCGGCGATTGGACGCGACATCCTCGCGCTGGGGGCGATCCGCAAGCCGGCGCTGCTGCGCCAGGTGTTCGGCGTGTGCGTGTCCTCGCCGGCCCAGATCGTGTCGCTGCAAAAGATCCAGGGCCAGCTCCAGGACGCCGGCGCGCTGGAGACCATCGCGCATTACCTGGCGTTGCTGGAGGAAGCGTTCCTCGTGGCGGCGGTGGAGAAGTATGGCAACACGCCGGCCCGCCGCCGGGCGGCGCCCCCCAAGCTCATCACGCTGAACAACGCGTTGCTCGCGGTTTCCGATCCTCGCGGAATCCCCGATCGCTCGACGGATCCCCCGCGGTTCGGGGCCTGGGTCGAGAACGCCTGCCTGGCGCACGCGTGGAATGCGGGACAGCGCGTGAGCTACTGGCGGGAAGAACCGCTCGAGGTCGACGGCGTCCTGGAAGGGAGCTGGGGATCGTGGGCGATCGAGGTGAAGACCGGCCCGCTCTTACCCCGCGACCTCGGGGGGATCGCCGAATTCACCCGGCGCCACCCAAGCTTCCGGCCGCTCGTCCTGTGCGATGAGTCATCGCACGCGACGGTGAAGCGCGCAGGGTTCGCAGCGATGACCTGGTGCGCCTTCCTCCTGGTCGGTCCCATCGGGATTTAATCATAGTCGAATC
>DATAPF010000313.1:0-2099 GCA_036265355.1 Kofleriaceae bacterium
CGCTCGTAGCTGACGTGGGTGCCGTGCAGGCCGCGCAGGTGGTGGAGCAGGGCGATCTCGTCGTCGGTGCCGGGGGCGAAGTCGGCGTGGCCACCCTCGGAGGGCAGGGCGCGGTAGTGCGCGCCATCGTGGACCAGCAGCGACTCGCCCAGGCCGGTGCCGGGGGCGATCACGGCGATCGCGCCCCCGGGGGCTGCGGCGGCCCCGGGCTGGAGGACGGCGAACGCGGTGGCGGGCAGGACGAGCGCGCCGAGCGCGGTGGCCTGGAGGTCGTTGAGCAGCGCGACCGGGACGCCGAGCTGGGCGGCGAGCGCGGCGGCCTCGATCCGCCAGGGCAGGTTGGTGATCTGGGCAGCGCCGTCGACGACCGGGCCGGCGACGCCGAAGCATGCGGCGGTCACGCCGTGCGGGCTGTGCGGAGCGCCGCCCGGGACGAACGCGGCGAGCACGGCCTCCAGCGAGGGATAGTCGGCGCACAGGTAGACCTGCTCGCGGACGATCGTGAACGTCAACGCGCCGGGGGTGGTGGCGCCCGGGGGCGGTGCGGCGTCGCACAGCGCGAGCACGGTCTTGGTGCCGCCGATGTCACCGGCGAGGATCATGGGTCACCTCCAGGGCCAGAACAATGCGCCGGCGCCCCGGCGACCGCAACGATCGTCGTGGCGCAGGTGCAGGCGGGTACGGCGCGGAGATCGCCGCCGCGGATCACGCCGGCGGTCCCGCAGGGAGCGCCGAGGCGGCGGCGTCATCGACCAGCCACAGCAGATCGCCGGAGTCCGGAGCGACCAGCTGCGACGGGTAGCGCGTGGGGTCGCGCGGTCCGGTGAGGACCTGGGCGAGCGCGGCGGCCTTGTCGGCGCCGGCGATCAGGAACCGGACGTGGTGCGCGGCGTTGATCGCGGGGGCGGTCAGCGTGATCCGCGTCGCAGCGCCGTGGACCAGCGGCGAGGTGACGCGGTTGGCGACCACCCAGTGCGCGGTGTCGCCGAGCGCGGGGCTGCCCGGGAACAGCGAGGCGGTGTGGCCATCGGGGCCCATCCCCAGCAGCACGAGATCGAACCGCGGCGGCGCGCCGAGCGCGGCGACCACCGCGCGCTCGTAGTCGGCGGCGGCCGCGGCGGGGACCGCGAGCTCGGCGGTGATCCGGTGGATCTGCGCGGAGCCCAGACCGAACGCCGCCGCCGGATCGATCAGCGCCTCGCGGGCCATCCGGTAGTTGGAGTCGGGGTGATCGGGCGGCACGGTGCGCTCGTCGCCCCACCACAGCGCGAGCTGGCGCCACGGCAGGGCGTCGGGGCCGCGCTGGACCAGGAGCTGGAACAGCCGGCGCGGGGTCGAGCCGCCCGACAGCGCGATGTGGCAGATCCCGCGCGCGGCGGCGCAGGCGCGCGCGATCGCCGCGAGGTCATCGGCGGCGGCCCGGCTGAGCGCGTCGAGATCGGCGAACCGGCGAACCTGGGGTGCCGTCATGCCATCACCCGCCGGTCGGGCGCTCGACGTGGCCGCCGAACTGGAACCGCATCGCCGACAGCAGCTTCTCGGCGAACGACGCGTCCTCGCGCGAGCGGAACCGGGTGAACAGCGACGCGGCGATCACCTCGGCGGGCACCGCCTCCTCGATCGCGGCCTGCACGGTCCACCGGCCCTCGCCGGAGTCCTCGACGTGGCCGGAGAACTTGCGGAGCGTCGGATCGTCGAGCAGCGCGCGCGCCGAGAGGTCGATCAGCCAGGACGACAGCACGCTGCCGCGCCGCCAGACCTCGGCGATCTCGGCGACCGGCAGGTCGGCCAGCCGGTGGTCCGCGGCGACGGTCGGGTTGCCGGCCCCGCGCATGATGTCGAAGCCCTCGGCGATCGCCTGCATGATGCCGTACTCGATGCCGTTGTGGACCATCTTGACGAAGTGGCCGGCGCCGACCGGCCCGCAATGCAGATAGCCTTCCTCGGCGGTGCCGGGCAGCTTGTCGCGGCCCGGCGTGCGCTCGATGGAGCCACGCCCCGGCGCGAGCGTCTTGAAGATCGGATCGAGGCGCTGCACGACGTCCTTGTCGCCGCCGAGCATCATGCAGTAGCCACGCTCGAGGCCGTACACGCCGCCG
>DATAPF010000314.1:0-17168 GCA_036265355.1 Kofleriaceae bacterium
GTGTGCGACCGGCGGACCACGCGATCGATCCGGACCAGCTCGGCGAACAGCGGTAGGAACGCGGGATCCGGCGCGGCGTCGAGCCGGAACGTCTTCACGAAGTCCTCGCCCTCGAGCACGAAGTAGCCGGCGTTGTGGAAGTAGCCGAGCCGGCGGGCCGCGACGTCGATCTCGTTGATCACGATCGTGGACTTGGTGTGCTGGCGCCGGTAGTCGGTGCCCGCGACGTCGGGCAGCCACCACGCGTCCGCCTCGGTCGAGATCAGCTTGCCGGCGCCGACGTGCTCGACGGCGTGCTCGACCAGCGGCCGCCAGCAGTTCAGCTCCTGGACGTCGATCCCGTACAGATCGCGGAGCTCGTCGTGCGGCGGCTTGAAGAACGTCCACTGATCGCCCTCGAAGTCGAGCGCGACCGCGAACGGCGCGATCGCCAGCGGCTCGCAGCCGAGCGCGTGGATCACCTCGATCCAGATGTCGACGTAGCAGTTCTTCTCGACCCACGCGCGGCCGTCGGCGTGCAGCGCGTGCCGCGCGTAGCGCGTGACATCGAGGTCGATCGCCTTCATGGCCACAGCCTCCCCCGCACCGCGCCTGGCCAGCTCGCCGGATCGAAGCCGTGGGTCTGGAACAGCGCCATCACGCAGCGCTCGAGCCCGAACCCGAGACACGCGGTGTGCGCGACCGCGCCGTCGGGCGTGCGGATGCCGAACGCGTCGCCGAAGTGGGTCTCGTGCAGGTTGAACGAGCACACCGCGGTCGGGTCCGCCGTCGAGATCACCGGGACGAGCAGCTCGAACTTCAGCTTCTGATCGCGCTGGCTCTGCTTGAGCATCCGCCCGCCCTTGCCGAAGAACGGATCCGCCGCGACGTCCGACGTCACCGGCAGCCCGAGCGACGCCAGGAACGCCACCCCGCGCTCGAGCCACGCGTCGCGCCACGCGACGACCTGCGCCGGCGTCCCGCAGCGCACCAGCTCGCGGACCCGGAACGCCTGCATCCGCGTCGGCTCGTGCGACGGCTCGTGGCGGAACACCCAGTTCACCATCGTCACCAGCCGGCCGGCATCGGGCACCACGCCGGTGAAGCTCGGATACACCGGGTAGCACGCCGCCGGGTTCAGCGTGACCTCGGTGATCGTCATCGCGTCGCCCCACGGCTCGCCGGCGTGGATCCGCGCCGACAGCTGGCGCGCCTCGAGCTCCTTGCCGGAGAAGCTGTGCACGGTCCCCGCGAGGTGCGGGAAGCTGTCCATGTAGTCGGCCTTCTCGAGCACCCGGCGATCGATCACCGGCGGGTAGACGAAGTAGTCCGCGCCGTCGGCGAGCCGCGCGAGCTGCGCGTCGAACCGGGCGAGCACGTCCTCGAACACGTGGTTGCGGCCGAACACGCCGGGCACGCCGACCGGGACGATCAGCCCCGCGCGGACCAGCCCGTCGAAGAACTGCGTGGCGTCGTGGTCGGTGGCCGGCATCATTCGTCCTTGAATACGAGCAGCATCGACGCGCTCTTCCCCGCGATCCGCTCGTTGGACACCATCAGGCTCGCGGACAGCACGTCGCGGTAGTGGCGTCCGACGCTGAACTTCGAGTCGTTCTTGTAGGCGAGGATGCCGACGATCTGCAGCGCCTCGTGGACGATCCGCGGCGCGAGCTCCGAGCAGCTCATCTTGAGCTGGTTGAGCTTGAGCGCCCAGCCCATGCCGTCGAGCGCGCCGCGATCGTCGCCGAGCTCGTCGAACTCGCGCGCACAGCCCTCCCAGTTGTGCCGCATCGCCTGGAGCTCGACGTGGACGCGCGCGAGCCGCGTCGCCTGCGGCGGCACGACGCCCGGCTTCTTGCGCGCCTCGCCGCGGACGAACTGCGCGGCGCGCGCGACCGCATCCGCCGCGATGCCGCACCACAGCGCCGACCACAGGATGTGCGAGTACGGCACCATGGTCTGCGCCGACGAGTCCGCGAACGAGCCGGGCACGATCTGCTCGACCCCGCCGCGCCCCGCGAACTTCGCGCCGGGGCTGCACGTGCCGCGCATCCCGAGCGTGTCCCACGTGCCGGTCTGCGCGAGCGTGTAGTCGCCGCGCCGGAACAGCACGAGCACCTGATCGCTGGCGGCGGCGTTCGCCGCGCGCCGGCAGGTCACCAGCTGCGCATCGGCGTGCTCGCCGTACGACACCGTCGTCGCGTCCTTGTCGAGCGCGATCCGATCGCCGGCGACCTCGACCGCGCAGATCGACGACCGCGTGTCGCCGAACGTGCCGTTCTCCGACGTGATCGACGCGATCAGCTCCTGGCGCCGCACCAGGTTGTCGCGCAGGTACGCGTCGAAGAACGGCGTGCCGGCGCCGTGGCGCGCGAGGCACGCCACCTGGATGTGGTGCATCGCCAGGATCATCCCGGCGCTGCCGCAGCCCTGCGCGAGCGCGGCGCACTGGCGACCGAGCTCGAGCATCCCCGCGCCGTGTCCGCCGTGCGACTGCGGCACCGCCGCCGACAGCAGCCTCGCCTCCTTCAGCGCGGCGAACGCCTCGCGCGGGAACCGCGCCCCGGCATCGACCTCCGCGGCATGCTTCGCCGCGACCTCGGCGGCGATCCGCGCGGTCGCGGTGACGAGCTCGCTGGTCCGCATGGTGACTCCATCCCTAGGCACCGCGCATGCCACGGTCGGCTACCAGAGCCGCCGCGGGCTTGGGGTGTCTAGCGTGGGTATCGTATCCCCGAGGCGTAACCTCGGGGATACAGGTCGGCCGATACCGGGGAAACGCCAGGGATCTCCGCGGCTTGTCGCTGCGCGTCGGACGCCCAGGTCGATCACCCGCGACTCATGCGGCTGCCTCGCCTGGCGGGCAGGCAAGGGACCTGGAGCGACGAACCGGACTCGGCTCGAACACAAGCCTGTGTGGTCACGGCAGGAAGCGGCCGGAACTCCTGGGGTCCTGGTCGCAGTCCCCTCGGTTCGTGGCACGGATGTCCTCGCGTCGCGAGCTTCCGCGAGCAGCTCTCGAGCATGGTCGTCCTCGATACGCTCGTGGCCATCCAGCCCCCAGGCGCCACGGGGTTCACGCCGAACAGCGCGGCGTGGCGAGCGGCTCGATCAAGGACCCGTTCCTACCGAGATCGCGGCGAGTCGTCGCGATCTCGGCGCCACCCACGCCGACGTAGAACCGGCAAGCCGCCGAGCCGACGAGCATCACCGGATGCCGACCACGTCCGTGCGCGTACGTTGGGTTGGTTCGGCATCGATCTCGAGAGGTCCGTGATGGACGAGCTCGATCGCGGTGGCCGGACGCCGCATGGACGCTGCCGGACAGCCCTGCGGTCACTGCGGCAGCGACCAGGTATTCTGCTGCGCGCCGTCGAAGCCGACGCCGCCCGGCGGATCGCCACCACCCACGTTGGGCGTGCTCAGCGAGTTGCGCAGCATCGTCGCCGGGCTGTCGGTCCCGTTGCCGCAGTTGACCGACGAGGCCGCGGCCGGCACACCGCCGGCCACCGCGCCGGCGACGGCCCCCGCGCCGGTCCACGCTCCGAGGGCGGCGCCTCCGGCAGCCCACGGCCACGTGTCATCGAAGCACTTCCCGGCGTTGAAGCCGCCGGACACGGAGTTCAGGTCCACGAGGGTCTCGAACGGTTTGGTCATTGTCATGCTCCCGGCGCTGACCACAGCAACGCGTGTGCCGCGCCGCCGTCGCCGCAAGCCCATGATGTCCAAGCGTTGTGATGGCGTCGCCTGCATGGCGCGGGTGGCAGCTTGCAGCCCGTGGGCAGCGCAGATCCTCCGCAGCGACGCGCGCCGTTCGACCAGGCCGCGCTCGAGCTGGCAAGCGGGCGTGCGCTCGGGTCAACGCGCGGGGGGATCGAGCGGGTCGGCTGTCATGGCGTCACGTTGCTCAGGCCCGAGGTCGGCGTCGGTACGGCGCTGTCCATCGTCGTGTTGTTGCCGATCTCGCCGGCGCCGTTCGCACCCCAGCACTGCACGCCGCCGCTGACGAGCGCACACGCCGTGACGAAGCCGACCGCGATCGCCTGGACGCCGCTCGTGAGACCGGTGACCTGCACCGGCACAGGGCTGTCGGTCGACCCGCCGTTGCCGAGCTGACCGGAGCTGTTGAGGCCCCAGCATTTCACGCCGCCGTTCACGAGCGCACAGGTGTACGTCTCGCCGCCGCCGATCTGCTGCACACCGCTGGTCAGGCCGGCGACCTGCACCGGCACCGAGCTGCTGGTCGTCGAGTTGTTGCCGAGCTGGCCGTGCGTGTTCGAGCCCCAGCACATCGCCGCGCCCCGGACGATCGCGCAGGTGTGGATGTCGCCGGCGCCGACGCCCGTGACGCCGCTCGACAGCCCCGTCACCGGCATCGGGAGCGGGTTCGGAGTGGGGCCGGTGCTACCGATGCCGAGCTCGCCGCCGATGTTGTCGCCCCAGCAGAGCAGCCCGCCGTTGACGACGGCGCACGTGTGATCCGCGCCGGCCGCGATCGCCTCGACGCCGCTGGCCAGCCCCTGGACGGGCACCGGCACCAGCGCACTGGTCGTGGAGTTGTTGCCGAGCTGGCCCTGGCCGTTCGACCCCCAGCACTGCATCCCGCCGTTCACGATCGCGCACGTGTGGATGAAGCCGAGCGCGAGCGCCTGCACGCCGCTCGTGAGCCCGGACACGACGACGGGCGTGAAGCTCATCGTCGTCGAGTTGTTTCCGAGGTTGCCGTCGGCGTTGTCGCCCCAGCACTGCGCGCCGCGGTTCGCGATCGCGCAGGTGTGAAAGCCGCCGGTCGCGACGGCGGCCACGCCGCTCGACAGCCCCGTGACCTGCGCCGGGACATTCTGCTGGGTGTTGTTGCCGTTGCCGAGGTCGCCGAAGCCGTTCTGCCCCCAGCACCTGGCGCCGCCGGCGACGCGCGCGCACGCGAACGCGTTGTAGGCGGAGATCACGCCGTTGGCGTTCACGCCGAGCGTCACCCGGGCGGACGTCGAGCCGAGCGTGTTGGTCGCGACCACCGTGTAGTCGGCGAGCGCGGCGAAGCTCGCCGCCGTGCCGCTGAGGATCCCCGTCGCCGGGTCGAGCGCGAGGCCATCGGGGAGCGCCGGCGAGATGGTGAACGTGATCGGCGGCTCGCCGCCCACGGTCGGCGCGTTCGCGTGGATCGGGATGCCCTCGGTGTAGAGCGCGAACGAGCGCGCATACGCGAGGCCGGCCGGTGGACCCATCGTCGAGGCATCCGGCGCGGCCGAGCCGTCGCCGGGCAAGCCGCCGTCGCCGGGCAAGCCGGCGTCGCCGCCCCCCGTGAGTGGCGGCAGCTTCGAGAAGTTGCACGCGGTGAACGCGATCACCCAGAGTGCAGCGCAGCGCATCAGAAGCCTCCGACGACGGCGATGCCCGCCGGTGAGACGACCACATGGCGCGCGGTCGTGGCGGCCATCGAGCTCTCGCCGTGATGGCGTACCCACAGCCAGACCGCGACGCCGGCCGCCGCGACGCCGGCCACCGCCAGGCCCATGGCGACGTGGCGCCGACCGTTGGCGGAATTCTCCAGCGAGTCGCGCCGCGACTGGCTCGTCGTTTCGGCCTTCGCGTCGTTGTAGGTCGACGCCGCCGACACCCCGAACCCGAGCCCGCCGCCGAGCAGCGCCACCGCGCCCACGCTCACCGCGATCGGCGCGACGCGGGACGGCGACGCGGCGGGCGCCGGGGCCGGCCTGGCGCGCACCGCGACGCCGGTCGCCGTGGGTTGCGCTTGCACCATGTCGCGCTGCAGCGCGTGGAGCTCGGGGATGTCGACCGCCCTGGTATCGCCCTCCGGCGCGACGGTGATCTGCGTCGTCCACGTGGTCGTGCCGGGCGCGCGGGCGGTGATCGTGTACGAGCCGCCGTCGATCGGCAGCGCGCGGTTCCACATCGGCGCGTCGATGCGCTCCTTGTCGCGCAACACCTCGAGGCCGTCGACCTGGCTGCCCTGCGGCACGTTGATCGTCAGCTTCGAGATCCGGCTCTCGAGCTTGCTGGCACGCTCGGCGGCGACGGTGTGCAGCTGTCGCGTCGCCGCATCGCTCGCGCTGCGGGTCTGGCGCGCGGCGTCGACGAACAGCCCCCACGCCGTCGCGAACTGGCCGAGCTTCTCGCGGCAGCTGGCGACGTTGAGCAGCGTCGAGATCGCGGGGTCGAGCTTCTGGCTCTCCGCGAACGCGTTGCACGCGTCGGCGGTCTTGCCCGCGGCCATGAGCTCGCGGCCCTGGCGGAACAGCGCTTCGGCCAGCGCGCTGGCGGATTGCGCACTCGCGAGCGACGACGACGCTGCGACGAGTGCGATGGCAGTGGCGAATCGGAACATGACAACTCCGTGCGCACGAGCGCGCCCATCGCACCCGACAGCGAACGCACATCCTAATTCGCTCCGGCGAGCGGCGCTACCGTTCAGCGTCAGGGGCCTGGCGATCGCGTGTGAGCGGTCAGGGGGCGAGTGGCATTCCGCACACCGTAGCTTTCGGAGGAGACATGCGTGTTGCAGTGTCACAGGCCGGGTACATGCCTGTACCGGTGTGTCTCACCTGGTCGCATCGTGATTTCACTCTTGCACTTCCTCGATCAGTGCTCGGCCGCGAGCGCTCACCCAATGGTGTGCGCGCGTATCCGTGCCGCGACACCGCGGCCTCGTCCTCGTGTTCCCCGGCCACCCGGCGCTGGTGGCCTCGACACCTCTGGAGACGCAGCAACCCAACCGCGGCGGTCGATCAGCGACCTGATGAGCCCGGCGGCTTCGCCGCGGGAGCGCCGCACGCCTTGCGGCTGGTGTCGGCGAGGCCCGAGATCAGCCAGCGACCGTCGCGGCGCACCACCTCGACGAGATCGACGCCGCAGTGGTCGACCTTGCCGTCGACCATGAACTCGTAAGGCGCCCAGATGACGGCGAGATCTTCGTCGATGCGGATCAGCGGATCGTGAATGCGCTCCTCGAGCTTGCGGCCGGTCGACGCGGGGAACCGCTCGACCAGCGACCGCACGGTCTGCTGCGTGGTCTTGCCGGCGCTGACCCGGGTGATCACCGCGTCGGGCAGCGTCTGCGCGAGCATCGCCGCCTTGTCGTACGCCTGGATCCCGGCGAGGAATGCCTGCAGCGGCGCGAGCACCGCCTGGTCATCGGCCGTCGGCGCGGCATGCACGGGAGCGGCCAGGACAGCGAGGCCGAGCACGGACGACCAGCGGAGTGTGCACATGCCGCGAGCTTTACCGGCGGCACCGGCAATCGACAAGGGGATCGGGTTCCGCGTCGTGACGTGCTCCCCGCGCAGGTAGCTGGTGACCCGCTTGACCTGCCACATCGCCGGACCTCGACGGGGTGGCGCGCGCATCACCTTTCTTGGAGCATGTCCGAGGTAGCAGGTCGAGCCGGCTGCGAAGTCCAGCTCCCGCCGCGGTTCCGCTCAGATGCGTAGGGTAGCCAGCACGGCAGGATCGTCGAGCGGCGGCGAGCTGCCTCGGTTGCCGCAACGCCGAATCTGTTGAGCCCGGTGGAGCACGCCCGGCGCATCAATCGATGCGCATCACCCGATACCCCAGTCGCGGGAAGTGCACGACCACCTCGCCGCACTTCGGGTGTTGACGACGCACAGTGATCTCGTTCACCGAGGCTCCCGCCACCGTGCCGCGCACGGTGCCGCGCTTCGTATCGTCCGGCATGACTTCCACGGTCATCCCTGCTTTCAATCCCTGCGCATCGTCGGGATCGATCGCGCATGGCCTCGGCCTTGATACCTGGGACACGGCGAACGCCTCCTCCGCCGTGCATTCCCTGCGCTGGCCCTCGCCGAGATCGGCGACGCGCTTCTCCCACGCGGCCATGCGGGTGAATGCCGCGTAGAGCGCGTTTGCGCCGGGCGCGGCTGCCCGCGTGAACCAGGGCACCGTCCAGGAATGGATGTCGAGCAGGCCGGGCGCTCCACCGCACAGGAACGTGCGACCGTCGGCGAGCTGCTGCTCGATGAACCCAGCATGCGCGCGCAGCTGCGAGCTCGCATGCTCGACGTCGATGCCGTCGAAATCGATGTCCGGAAACAGCTGCTGCCGGTCCTGGCGGAACTCGGCCGGCCACGTCGCACTGGCCGTAGCGATGGTCATATGCAGGCCCGCGCGGAAGAACGCATCTGCCCACGTCACGGCGGCGTACGTGATGCCGGTGTTGCCGTCCGGAAACAGCGACGGCTGCGGGGAACGCTCCTCGAGCTCGCGCGCGATGCGCTGCGAATCGATGTATATGTCGGCGCCGATCTGCAGCACCGGCGTGCCACGATAGCCGCCGGTGAGTGCGAGCAGGTCGTCCTTGGGCGGCATCATCGACGTCGTCACAGAGCGCCACTCGAGGCCCTTGATGGCGAGCATTTTGAGCACCCGCTGCGTGAAAGGCGAGGCGTCATAGCTGTGCAGGATCAGATCCGTCATCGTGCTCACTCCTGGCTGCGCGCGGCGACGGAATCGGCCGTCTGCCCGTAGAAAAACTTGTAGGCCTCGGCATCGGCCATTCGCTCGTCCCGATTCGTCCCTTGATGCGCATCTTGTCCACCGCGGCCATCTGGGTGACATTGACCACCGACGGCCCATGGTCCCGATCTCGATATTCTCACAAGAGAATACCAGGGCCGCGCATCGCATCAAGCGCTCCCCGGCGCTCCCCGGCGCTCCCCGGCGCTCCCGTGCTGGCTACCGATGTCGTCCGGCAGGATCGCCATGAGTCAAGTGGCCCTGCGGTAGTTGACGTGAAGCCCGCCGAGCACGCTCGTGACCTCGATCGGCTTGGCGGGTCGATGTCCATGACGGGCTTCGCCGGCACACGCTGCCCGATCCCCTGGTGCGGCTGGTTCTCGTTGAAGTACAGCTGGTACTGGCGCACAAGAGATGCGAGATGGAGATCATCCGGCGAACAGGCCCGCCGCGTCCGCGTTCTGCGCCGCGATCTGCTGCGCGGTGATCTGCGGCGTCGAAACCATTGCCAGGTAATTCGCCTGAGGGAGCCGCTCCGGAGTCCAGGTATTCAGCCATGTGCCGCGTCTATTGTGAAATTCTGGTGTGAGCGTAACTGCGCTAGCAGTCGCCTGTGATCGACGCGGTCGCAAGCAGCCGAGCGCGATGCCGCGTGTTCGTGTATAGTCTGGCCGGGAGGGCTTTATGACGCGTGTGGTTTCGATTTCGACCTATACGGTGTATGTCGCGGCCTGCTCGCAGGGCTTCAACGAGTGGCGCAGCAATATCATCATCAATACCACCGATCCTGCAACCCTGTGCGATCTTCGCTTCGTCGACAACGTCACGAGTGTGCAGCAGTTCGAACAGGTGAACGAGAACGGCGTCTCGCAGGTCTATCTGCCGTTCACGCAGTTCAGCGGATTCCTACAGTACCTGCAGACCGAGAAGCCGCTGTCCCTTGTGCTCTACGGCTCCTCTAAACGGGTGCTCGTCCAGACCAGCGCCGAAGCTCCGGGCCAGCGCGAGGTGTCGTCCTGAACATGGCATTGTCGATCGAGGGCAGGTATGCGTGCGAGTCGATGAGCGTCGATCCGTCGCCCGTGGACTCGGGATCGAGCGCGTAGACGCATAACGGTTGACCGCTGGGGCAGGACGGCAGCGTTTGAGAGAACCCTTTGTTGGGCGCAATGCCGAACGCAGCATCCACGTCGGGGCGTGGAGCGGTGGCGCCGAACCCAGTCCTGTGCCAACACAGGATCGGGGCGAAAACCATCTGGAAGCATCATGCTTTGCCGCTCGCCACTCCCGCGTGGAGCCGGCCGAACCGGGGCCTCCGCGCGTCGTGGCGTGTTCCCCGCGCAGGTGGCTGGTGACCCGCTTGACCTGCCACATCGCCGGACCTCGACGGGCCGGACCTCGACAGGGTGGCCGCGCAGCAATCTCCCGACCGCCGGGCTGTTCCGTTCCCACTCCGCACCGTCTGGCCTTCTCCCCTCGTCGTCCACTGCGCTACGGTCCCCGGAGACCCACCATGGCCGAGCTTGCCCCGATCAACTTCACCCGCGGCGTTCCAGCGACCGAATCATTCCCGACCGACGAGCTGATCGCCGCCGCATCCAGCGTCTTGCGAGACCACGCCGCGACGGTCCTTTCGTACGGACCCTCGGCCGGCCACGCGCCGTTGCGTGAATGGATCGCCGAGTGGCAGGGCGTCGAGCCGACGCAGGTGCTGCTCGCCAACGGCTCGCTCCAGATCGTCGAGTTCCTCTGTTTCGCGATGCTCGCCCCGGGTGACGTCGTGCTCACCGAGTCCCCGACCTATGACCGCACGCTCACGATGCTCCGGCGCCACGGCGCGCGTGTGGTCGGTGTCCGGGTCGAACCCGACGGGCCCGACCCGGCCGCGCTGGAGGCAGCTGCGCGCCAGCACCGGCCCAAGCTGTTCTACACCATCCCCGACTTCCAGAACCCCGCCGGCGCGACCTGCTCGAGAGCCAAGCGCGATGCCATCGTCGAGATCGCCGAGCGCCACGGCTTCGTCGTGCTCGAGGACGCGCCCTACCGCCAGCTCCGCTACCGCGGCCACGAGGAGCCGACGCTGCGCGCGCTCGCGCCGGGCCGCGTACTCCACATGGGCTCGTTCACCAAGCTGATCGCGCCTGGCGTGCGCGCCGGCTACCTGCTCGGCGAGCCGTCGCTGATCACCCGGATCGCGAAGGTCGCCGAGGACACGTACATCTCACCGAGCTACGTCGCGCACGCGATCACCTGGGAGTGGTGCCGGCGCGGCCTGCTGCCGGCGCAGATCGAGCGGCTCAAGGCGCTGTACGCGCCGCGGCTCGCGGCCTGCCGCACGGCGATCGAGCGCTACATGCCCGACGCGGAGGCGACCCGGCCCGAGGGTGGGTTCTTCCTCTCGCTCCTCCTGCCATCGGGTGTGACCACGACCGAGGTCAGCGCCGCGGCCGCGCGGCGCAACCTCAACCTCGCCGACGGCCGCGCCTTCTTCCCCGAAGCCGACCGCGATGGCGACGGACAGCGCTTCCTTCGCCTGCCGTTCTGCGCGCTCACCCCCGACCAGATCGACGAGGGTGTGCGGCGCCTTGCCGACGCTGTGCGCGAGGTCCGCCGCTGACCGCTCGACCTGCGCGTCGCCGCGAGCGCAACCATCAGGGCGTGGGCAACCCGCTGCTCACGCAAGGCGAACCGGCGATGCGACCAGCCAACGGGAACGCGCCGGTCGAGCACCGCGAGCGGCTGGGCGGACTGCTCAACTTCTACTACCGGCGCGCCGCATGAGCCCGATCGACTTCTGGCACACGACGAGGTCGACCTGCTCGGCGTCGTGCCAGGGAGGCGAGCTCCACGTCGAGCTTGCACCTGCGATCCCGCCTGGTGCGGATGGGTGATACGGCCGAGCCGCGGCGAGCTGCGACGGATCGCCGCCTACGGTACTGCTCCGAGGTGATTCGAGATCGTGTTCACCCAGCGGAAGCCGTTGGTGCCGTCATGGTTGATCGACCATGTCATGGCGCCGCGGATGCCGGGCCAGCGCTGCGGCGGATGGAAGCTGCCGCAGTTGGTTGTGGTCGTGAGGCAGTCGAGCGCGGCGTTGACGACCGACGGATCGACGAAGCCGCCGCCGGCTGCCGCGGTCGAGGCCGGGAGGCCGAGTCCGACCTGATCCGGCCGCAGGCCATTCTGCAGCTGGATGCACGCGAGCGCGGTGAGGAAGTTGATCGTGCCCTGTGCGTAGACCTGACCGTCGCAGCCGAGCATCGTGCCGGAGTTGTAGTACTGCATGTTGACGACGGTGAGGATGTCTTTGATGTTCAGCGCGAGCTTGAAGTACTCCATGCCCGTGCTCTGCATGTCGATCGTCTGCGGCGCGAGCGTGACGATCGCGCCGGGGTGCGCGGCCGCGATGCTGTGAAGCGCCTGGCCCATGAACGTCGCGTTGACGCCGTTCTCGAGGTCGATGTCGACGCCGTCGAAGCCGAACGCGTTCATCAGGTCGACGATGCTGTTGCGGAAGTTGGTGGCAGCGTCGGAGCTCGCCACGCTGATCGCCCCGTTCTGTCCGCCGACCGAGATGATCACCTTGCGGCCCTGGCCGTGCAGCATCGCGATGTCGTTCTTGAACTCCTGCACGCCGGTGTAGCCGAGGCTCGGATCGAGGTTGAACGCAACGGCGCCGGGCGTAGCTGTGGCGTCGGCGAACGCCACCGCGATCACGTTGTAGGCGCCCGGCACGTCGCGCAGCTTCACGACGAGCGCGCCGTTGTTGAAGTTCTGCCAGTAGCCGGTGATGAAGTGTGCCGAGGGCGGCGGGTTCGCCGCCGTCCGCACCGTGATCGGCGCGCTCAGCGCCGACGCGCCCGCCGCCGTCACCGCCGAGACCTGGAAACTGAACGACGTGCTTGCCGCGAGCCCGGCCACCGTCGCGCTCGCGGTCGTCGAGGTCTGGGTCTGCGTGCCGTTGACGAACACCCGGTAGCTGATCGTGCAGTTCGGCGCGGTCGACGCGCTCCACTGCAGGCTCACGCTGCTGCTGGTCTGGCTCGGCGAGGACAGCCCGGCCGGCACGGTGGGCACCGCGGTGCACGGCGTCGCGCCGAGTGTCATCACCGTGATCGACGGGCTGGCCGCCGACACGTTCCCGGCGTTGTCGCGCGCCCGCACCGCGTAGCCGAACGCGGTGTTCGACGCCAGGTTGCCATCCGTGAAGCTGGTCGTGGCGACCGTGGCCACGACCGTTCCGTTGCGCAGGACGTCGTAGTTCAGGACCCCGCCGGCGTCGGTCGAGGCAGACCAGCTGAGCGAGATGCTGGTCTGCGTCTGGCTCGGCGACGTCAGGTTGCCGGGCACCGTCGGCGGCGTGGTGTCCGCGCCGTCGCAGGCACCGAGATCCTGCCAGTAGTTGCAGGCTGGGCAGTAGTCCGGTGGTGTGTTCCAGATCTGGATCACGGCTTCCCACAGGTGGCCGTGAAACACGGCGCGGTTTCCCGGGTTGTAGATCGTCGTGGCGCTGTAGTCCGCCACGCCGGTGCACACCGCGGCCGTTGCCAGGGCCGGCGCCGCGGTGCTCACGACCATGGCGGCCAGCACGAGCCATCTCGAGGTCTTCGTCATCACGATGCCAAGATACTACCAATATAATACCAAATCAACTCCTGTGTCTCGGCACCCCAGGGTGACTGGTTCACGACATTTGGCGACGATCTCCAGCGAGTTATCGTCTGACGTCGACAAGTGGTATTATATTGGGATGATCGTCATCCACCCGCCGAGGCAGACATGCAACGGGCTTCCGACGATCACGCTGGCGCGCTTGAGCTGGTAAGCGGCCGCCTGCGGCTCCGGTCAGCGGGGGTCTTGTCGCGCGGCTCGCCGATCGGCAGCTCGAGCCGCGCCGTGCCGCCGGCCGGGACTGAGGCGTGCTGGGCGACCGGTCGGCCGCGCCAGATCGCGGAGAAGCTGAGCTCGCAGGCGGGCAGGTCGTCGACCGCGAACCGCCCGCCGGTCACGGTCACGAGGCGCCGCGACTGGGGCAGCGGGAGCAGCTCGCCACCGACGATTCAGCTGTCAAGCGCGAGATCGAAGCTGCCGCTGGCCAGCCGCGGGGTGGCGCCGTCGAGCCGGCCGGTCCCGCCGAGCTCGCGGCGCGCTGCGCTCCGGTAGTCAACGTGTGTAGCTTGCTCGACCGCCGCCGGTGCACGTCGCCAAGCGTGATTTCCGCGAGACGCTGCGAAACGCGACGCTACATCGGGTACCGTCACGGCGGGGAGGCCACCGGTGGCGAGCTACGCAGACAAGTCGCAAGGGTCGCAGGGATCCCGGCCCGAGGTGCGCTCGCACGACGCGGCTCCGGGCAAGCAGACCCTGGTCGAGCAGATCGTCGCGCCGGTGGTTCAGCGACGTGCAGCCGACCAGCACGACCCGAGCGGAGAGGCCACCGTGCATGCCGCTGCGTCCCGGGGCGTAGCGACGCCCGCTTCCCCTCTACCGTACTCCGATACGCTCCAGCGCGCGTTCGGTCGCCACAACGTCTCGTCGATCCAGGCGCACACGGGTGGTGGAGCCGCCGCCTCCGCGCAGGCCATGGGCGCCGATGCGTACGCGGCCGGCGACCACGTCGTCCTGGGGCGTGGCGCCGATCTGCACACCGTCGCGCACGAGGCCGCCCATGTCGTTCAGCAGCGGGGCGGCGTTCAGCTGAAGGGAGGCGTCGGCTCCATTGGCGACTCCTACGAGCGCCATGCCGATGCGGTCGCGGATCGCGTCGTTGCTGGCCAGTCGGCCGAGGACATCCTGGACCAAGGCGCCTCGAGCGGCGCGCCTCGAACAACGCAGGCGGTCCAGCGCAAGGAGGGCAAGGACGACGCCAAGATCCTCCAGAATCAGGCCGGCCTCCGAGGAACCGACGTCGAGATTCCCGCGCTCGAAGGCGCGCTGCTCGCCACCCGGAAGGAAGCGGTCAAGCTGGGGCTCCTCTCGCAGGCCTCGTTCGACGCCGGCCTGGCTTGTCACAGGCGATGACGCAGCTCCAGCCCGCCGTGGCTGCCAAGGGTGCCGTCGATCGGGATGTCCAGGACCGCGCTGCCGTTGCCGCTCAGCAGCTGTTCACCGCGCTGCAACGAGAAACCGCCGGCGACAAGAACTTCAAGATCATGCCGTCGATGGTGCCAGGCGGCGGCGTCACGTCGCAGAATCCGTACACCGAGGAGGCGCGGGTCACCGCCACGTTCCTGTTCTGGTCGAACACCAACGACGTCGGGAGCTGGCTACAGCAGCTCCCGGGATTCATCCGCCAGGGGAAATGGGACGACGCGTTCCGTGGCTACCGCCGTATGCTCGACGGGCTGGACCTGTGGGTTGCCGATCAGCTTCGCAAGAAGGGCAAGGGCACGCCCGAGGAGGCGCTCGGCAACGCGCAGCAGCACTATGGGCAGCTCCGGACCGGCCTCGAGCAGATCGCGGACAAGCATGCGACGCGGCTGCCTGCCCTGTTCCACCCCGATCCCAAGACGGTCGAGAAGGAGAAAGCAGCGGGCCGACCTGCCGCCGACACCATCCCGATGAACGTCTACTTCTGGAAGGACGCCGCGGACGGCAAGTTCCGCATTTACGACCTCACGACGCCGAGCCGGCCACACGAGCAGACCGTCGACGGCGAGCCAACAGCAGCGATGATGAGCACCTTCTTCGAGGAGGTGGCGCGCTACCCCGAGGGGGAGGTGAGCTACACGCTGCCCGGCGGTGCGGCGGGCGTGGCGCCGACGACAGGCAAGACCAAGTGGTACGAATGGGTCGGCTATGCAGGGCTGGCGATCGCCGCCGTCGGCCTGGCACTGCTCACCGCGGGTGCCAGCATCCCCGCCACGGTATGCTTCGCGGCCGGTGCCGTTGCTGGCGGCGTTTCGGCCGGCGGCCACCTCGCCGACACGACCCACCTTGGCACAGCCACCACCGCCACGGTCGTGCTCGACGTCGCGCAGATCGTCGCCTCGTTCACCAGCTTCGGCGCGATGAGCATCACCGTGAAGGCCGGAGGCGCTGCAGCGGCGCTTGCCGGGAGCCGCTGGTTCGTGCCACTGGCTGGCACCGCGGCTGGCGCCGACGTCGTTCAGTTGGTCGCGCTCACGGACATCACGTTCACCGAGCTCAACAAGATCCAGCACGGGGCCGGTACGCCCGAGGACAAGCAGCGCGCCATGGCGGTGCTCGTCACGCAGCTCATCGTGGTGAGTGGGCTCACCGCCGTCTCGGTGCAGGGCGCCCGGAACGCGCGCGCTTTCGCCGGGAAGCCTCTCGAGGTGGTCGAGCAGAACGGCGTGAAGGTGCTGCGTGTCGTGGGCGAAAGCACACCGGAGCCGGTTCCTCACCCCGAGAACTCGGCCAAGGCCACCGACCACGGCACGACGGGCAGCGCCCCGAACGCGCTCCATGACGCCAGCGCAAAGCCAGCGACCGAGACGCCAGCGCATGCGGGGTCCGCAGGTCGAGGCACGCCGCACGCATCGCCCACCACCGGTGATTCCGAGCGCTGGCTCGCAAACCTGGAGAGCAGCCTTGGTCCCGAGGAGAAGGCGAAGCTGGCCAAGATGACGGCCGGCAAGACCGCGCAGCAGACGCACGATGCGTTCGGCGGCGATCCGGAGGCCGCGCGCGAGCGTGTGCGCACCGCGGTTCGCTTGGACCAGGAACGTGCAGCGGTCGCCGCGCAGTCGAAGGAACGTGTCGCCGATCTGCGAAAGCAGATCGCGGATCGCGGCCTGATGAGCGATCCGGACATCCGCAGGATCATCGACGGAAACACGGCGAAGAACCCGAACGAGCGCATCCCAATGCTTCGTGACAAGCTCATCGCGAAGATCTTGCGAGCGGAAGCCGAGCAAGCGCATCCGGGTGCAACGGTGTACGATGGCGTGAAGGTCTACGAGAAGCTGCCCGAGGCGAGTATCGACGAGTGGAGGGCCAAGAATCCGAGCAAGCCGACCAGTGGGCTCACAGAGCGCGACGACGGATTGTATATACAACGCGGTGAGATCGACATGATGGTGGTAGAACCTCAGTCAAGCGGCAAGGCAAAGATAGCCGCGCGAGAAGAGGTCAAGACCGGCACTCGCGATACGGATGCCGATGCACGAGGGCAGCTAGATGATCAGTCCGGATTGTTGCGAAACGCGGCAGCCGGGAACAAGACGATCCGACTGGAGGTCGGTGGCCGCGACATCACCGATCATGTCGATCTTGCGAGCGACGCGGCGGCTGGCAAGTCTACGCGCGGGCCCGCGGGCAAGGGGTTTGACGAGTCCCTCGGAGTATCGGCCAGCGACCTCGAGGCGCTGTGCAAAGAGTTGCTCGCCGCCGAGCGGGGCACCGCGAAGGGGGCACCATGACGCTATACGCAATCCGACCTGATCCAGACACCGGATCGCTCGACGACGCCAAGGTCATTGACCAGCTCGGTGAGGGATGGCAGTTCCTGGAACAAGCGATCACAGTATGGCGTCTGGTAGACAAGGAACGCGCTGACGAAATCGAGGCAGTCAAGGATCGGGCCTCGCTCGCCGCTGGCGATGGAGAGATTCGCCTCTATGCCGAAGACCTTCACAAGCTGGTACGCCTGCTTACCGGCGTCGACGATGCCATGATAGCGGCTGGGATCGTCGACCGCCAGTGGCGCGTTCCCGCTGACCGTCTCGAGGAACTGG
>DATAPF010000315.1:0-10603 GCA_036265355.1 Kofleriaceae bacterium
CGGCCGCATGATCTACCTCCGGCTGTCCCAGCTGTTCTGAAGCTCGACGGAAGATCGCTACGGCGGCGTCGGAGATGGAAGCGCGATGCGTCCGTCACCCACGGGGTGCATGGCGTCTATCGCAGAACGCGCCCCTGGGACCTATCTCGCCAGGTAGTTCGCGGACTTGTGCGCTGGAGCGCGGCTTGCTGGAGACCAGCTCGTGCCCCTGCGGTGGCTGATCTGGACCCTCCTGGCTGCGTGCCGCGCTGCGCCGGTCGGGATTCATGCTCCGGATGCTCCGGATGCTCCTGCCGCGCCGTGCTCGTCGCACCGGGTCGGCCAGGTCACCGTGACCGGCGCGCCGGCCCGCGCGGTGCCGCAGCTCGCGGTGCTGGAGGGCACGATCGACGATCCGGAGCGCACCGAGCGGGTCGCGCGGGTCGCCGCCGACGCGCTGCGCGCGCAGGGCTACGCCGGCGCGTCGATCGCGGTGGCGCGGCGGGCGGGCTGCCGGATCGGCCTCGCGGTCACCGTCGCGCTCGGCGCGCGCTACCGGATCGCGCGGATCCAGTTCGACACCGACGACGACTTCCCGCCGGCCGACCGGCTGGCGGTGCTGGAGGACGCGCTCGGCACGGTGAACACGGTCGGCGGGGTCTACATCGAGTACCGGATGCAGCGCGCGCTGGTCGAGCTGCAGCGGCGGTATCGCGACGCCGGCTGGCTGGAGGCCGAGCTCGGCGCGCCGCGCCCGACGTACGGTCCGGCGGGCAGGGTGGCGGTCCGGATCCCGGTGCGCGCGGGCAAGCGGTTCCGGATCGGCTCGGTGCGCGCGGTCGGCGCCGGCCCGCGGGCGCGCGAGGCGGTGCTGCAGAGCCTGGGGCTGCGCGCCGGCGACTACTACGATGGCCCGCGGATCCGGTGGGCGATCGAGCGCGCCCGCCGCCGGCTGGCCCGCTGGGTCGAGCTGCGCACCAACGTCGCCGACGACCGGCCCGAGATCGATCTCGAGGCGGTGGTGGAGGCACAGCGATGACGTCCGCCGCGCGCGCGATCGCGATCGCGACCGCCGCCGGGGCGCTCGGGCCGGCGGCGTGCGTCCGGCCGAGCTACCTCGGCACCCGGATGCCCGAGCCGTGCGTCGCGCACGAGGTCGAGGCCTGCCTGGGCTGGATGATCGAGCGCGATCTCGCCGACGCCGCGCTCGATGTGTACGACGACGACTCGCTGCGCGACTACGTCCAGGGCGTGGCCGACCGGCTGGCGCGCGGCTCGCTGCTGGCGCGCGCGCCGCGCATCGTGATCGCCGATCACGACGGGACCTATGCGACGTCGGGCAGCCGGATCGTGATCGGCCGGCCGACGATCGAGCGGCTCGACTCCGAGGCCGAGCTCGCAGGCGTGATCGCGCACGAGCTCGCGCACATCGAGGGCCACCACGCGGTGGTGTCGCTGTTCGGGCCGCCGCCGGAGGGCGACGACGCGCTGGTGCTGCGGCGCGACGCCGAGGCGATCGCCGACGAGCGCGCGGTGGCGCTGCTCGAGCGCGCGGGCTACTCGCCGGGGGCGATGGCGCGCGCCCTGCGCGCCGTGCTCGACGCCGAGGACGACGAGCACCCGCTGCGCGCCGACCGGATCGCGCGCGCCAAGGTCATGGCGGGGGGCCAGCCCGGCTTCGAGGGCCGCGCCGAGCTGCTCGGCCACCTCGCGCACATGGTGGTCGGCCGCGACGCGCGGCTCGGCCGCCGGATCGGCGATGCCTGGGTGGTCGCCGCGCTCGGCCTCGCGCTCGAGCTCGGCGCCGACGACGCGGTCCGCGACGCCAGCGACGTGCTGGTGGTGCGGCGCGGCCAGACCGCGCTCGCGGCGTACGCGATCGGCGAGGCGTGGGCCGGCGAGCTCGCCGCCGCGCTCGACGACCGCAGCGAGGACGTCCGCAGCCTGGGCCGGATCACGCTGGGCACCGTCGCGGCGCCGGCCGGGCGCGACGACACGCCGGTCGGCAAGCTCGCCCACGCGATCCGCAGCACGCTGCCGCAGCCCGCGGTCGGGACCCGCGTCGCGATCGTGGAGCGGCCGCGCGGCGCGCTGGTGATCGAGCTCGGCGGGCGCAGCCTGCCGGCGCTCGGGCTGCGCGCGGCGACGCCCGACGAGCTCGCCGCCGCCGAGCCGGCGCGGATCGTGATCGAGCACGCATGGCGGACCGGCGCGGCCGCCGACGCGATGGTGTGCGACGGCCGGCTGCTCGATCGCCCGGATCGCCGCGTGGCCGCCGGCGATCCGATCAAGTGCGCGGATCGACCGCTCGCCGCGCGGGACCGTCCACCCAGGCTGATGGCCGACGCCGCGCCGTGACCGCCGGGTGGGCGGCGGATCACGGCCCGGCGTCGGCGTCGCGAACGCGCGCGGCGAGCGGGAACTCGACCCGGTGGATCGCGCCGCGCTCCGGGCAGACCAGCAGCACGCCGTCGGCCTCGAACGCGACGTGGTACTCGAGCAGCTGGCGCCGGGTCGCCGCGGTCGCCAGGCTGGGCGCGGCGTCGCCGGTCTTGACCTCGGCGACCAGCAGCTCGCCGCCGGCCTCGACCAGGTAGTCGGCGCGCAGCTCGGTCCGGTGCGGCTCGCCGTCGATCCGCGGCGCCCACCAGGTCCGCGCCTGCTGCGCGACGATCCGGAACCCGGCGCGGCGCAGCAGCGCGGCCGCAGCATCCTCCCCGGCCCCCGCCCGCGCCGCCCGGCGCCTCGCCCGCCACGAGCCGCGCCACGCGCGCGCCAGCCGCGCGAGCACGAGCGCGAGCAACGCGCCGGCCAGCACGGCGATCGCCAGCGCGGCGCCCAGGTGATTCACGGCGACAGCATCCCGCGGGCGTCTGACAAGGTCCCCCGGATCGCGTCGAACACCGGCCCGGCCCCCGGGGGTGCCCGACACCCGCGCGCGCTCCGGCGTCCGGTGGCACGCCGAGCGCCGGCCGAAACGCGCGACGCCGCGGGTCTCCCCACGGCGTCGCTGGTCAAGTGGCGGGCGCCGGCTACGGCCACTGGTTGGGCGGGCGGCGCTGCTGCTTGGCCGCCGGGCGGACGCGGACCACGTTGTCCGTCGCCGGCAGCTCGCCGAGCCTGGCCTTGAGCGTCGCCTTGCCGCCGCCGCGGTGGATGACCGCGAGATCGACGGTCGTCCCCGGCCTGGTCATCGCGATCGCGTTGCGCAGCACGTAGCCGGTCCTGATCTCGACGCCGTTGAGCGCGACCACCACGTCGCCCTCGGCCAGCCCGGCCCGCGCGGCCGGCCCGCTGGGATCGACGCCGGCGACCAGCGCGCCGTGCTGGGTCCCCAGCCGCTCCTGCCTGGCGAGCTGCGGGGTGGCCGTCCCGATGTTGACCCCGAGGTAGCCGCGCGACACTCTGCCGTCCTTGATCAGCATGTCCATGATCGGCCGCGCCATGCTGGTCGGGATCGCGAACCCGATGCCGGCGTAGCCGCCGCTCCGCGAGGCGATCGCGGTGTTGATGCCGACCAGCTCGCCCTTGAGGTTGACCAGCGCCCCGCCCGAGTTGCCCGGGTTGATCGCGGCGTCGGTCTGGATGAAGTCCTCGTACTCCTCGATCCCCATCCCGCCGCGGCCCTTGGCCGACACGATGCCCATGGTGACCGACTTGCCGACGCCGAACGGGTCGCCGATCGCGAGCACGACCTCGCCGAGCCGGAGCGCCGACGAGTCGCCGAACGTGACCGGCTTGAGCGGGGGCAGCGTGCCCCTGAGCTGCAGCACGGCGAGGTCGACCTTCGTGTCGATCCCGACCACCTTGGCCTCGTAGTCGTTGCCGTCGTGCAGCGTGACCGTGATGTCGTCGGCGTCCTTGACGACGTGCGCGTTGGTCAGGATCCGGCCGCTCGCGGTGACGACCACGCCGGAGCCCTTGGCCTTCGCCATGCGATCGCTGGGGTCACCGTACCCCGGCGAGGACGGATCCGAGAAGAACGGATCGAGCGCGGCCGGGCCGGTCTCGACCATGTGCGACGACGAGATGTTGACGACGCTGTCGAACACGCGCTCGGCGACGTCGGGGATCGAGCTGTCGGTGAGGACCGACGGCGCCACCGACGGCGCTGCGTGCGCGGGGCTCGCGTCCAGGTGCAACGCGGCGCCAGCGCCAACCAGACCAACCACAGCGGCCGCAGCCAGGAGAGTACGAAGCGGGGTCATCTTGGTTTCCTCGTAGTTACGAATCTTGGACCGGACAACAGGTTGCCTCTATTCCACGCCCGAGGCCGCCCGATCGGGCGGGATCCCGACACCGACCGGGCGGACGACGCCAGGCAGGCGCGCAAGCACGCGAACACGATGCGGACCGGGTATGAAACAGCAGGGGGCAATGCCGGTGAGGCGATTGGATCCGCTGCTTCACGACAGGCCATCGCACCGTGGTCAAGGCCCCATGTCAGAAATCCGCTCACGATGTACCGCCGTCGGCCCATCACAAGGATATTGGTCTGACCAATTACCGCGCGATCCGGCAACGGCTGAACAGGTGCCGCCGAGAAAGGACGGCGGACCAGAGCCGATCCGGCCAACGTTCGACCTTGTCGTCGACGTTGACCTTGACCGGAACCTTGACCTTGACGGCGACGTAGTCGTCTGACCCCACCCTTGACCTTGCACCTCGACTCAGGAGAACCGCCGGCAGGGCGATCAAACCCGCCACCGGCTTGATGATCGGGACGTCACGGTGTCGATGAAAATGAGCTGAGGTCCACGCCGAGGTCGACGGTGGAGTCGACGTCGTACGTCGCCGTCAAGCTCAACGTTCGGGGTCAACGTCAACGGCAACGACCACGATCGCCTGGTCTGGATCGCCGCGCCGGAGCGGACCTCGCCGCGGCTGCCGATCACCAGCCGTGGGCGTTCGCAGCGTCGCCCTTCTTGGCGGGCGCAGCCGCCTTGCCGGCGTCGGCCTTGCCGGCGTCGGCCTTGCCACCGGCCGCCTTGCCACCGGCCGGCGCCGCACTGCCCGCTGCACTGCCAGTGGCCGGGGCGGCCCCCGCTGCGCTTCCGCTGCCCGCTGCGCTTCCGGCCCCGGCGGCCCCACCATGCGGCGACGGCGACGTCGGCGGCAGTGGCACGTTGCCGAACGGATTGCCCTTGGGCTCGATGCTGGTCGGATGGTCGGAGAACACCGTCACGATGTCACCCTCGGTGCGCTGCGCCGAGTCGCGGCGCACCACGGCGGGGACCCGGGTCTTCTCGGTCATGATCACGTACTCGACGTCGCCCTTGGGCGGGTTCGCCGGATCGAGCTCCTGGCCCGGGGCCAGCTCACCGGGCTTCTCGTGCTTGAGCAGCGTGAGCGTCCCGAGCCGATTGCCGAGCGCGTCCTTGTAGGTGAGCTTCATCACAGGGGTCAGCTCGTCCATCTTCAGGTCGGGGAGGAACTCGGTGGGCCGCAGGTTGTTGGTGTTGTCGACGAAGTTTGCGACCGTCTGGTCGGCCTTCTTGGTCTGCGGATCGCCCCAGGTCTTGACCTGCTGGCCTTCGACGCCGGTCTGGACCCGCGCGACGGTCTTGGACTTGCCGCCCGCCTCGATCGTCACCTGCTCGACCTTCTGCGGATCGAAGCCGTGCGGGTCGAGCAGGTGCAGCGTCGACTGGCCGATCTCCAGGTTGGACACCAGGTCCCTCGACAGCACGTAGGCGCGGTGGGTCTTCTGGTCGGTGACGTAGCGATCGCTGCCACCGTAGACCGTGCCACCGACCAGGAAGCTGCGCGATCCGTCCTTGAACGTCACGGTCAGCACGCTCTTGGCGTCGTTCAGCTTGTAGTCCTTCTTCTGCTCGTCGCTGGGAACCCCGAGATCGCGCAGCGCCCGGGCGGCGGCGAAGTCCTTGATCAGCTTGTCGGCGGCCTCGCCCAGCGGGTACTCGCGGGTCTTGCGGATCTCCTCCTCGGCGACCGCAGGCGCCGCGCTGCCGCTGCCCGCCGCGCTGCCGCTGCCCGCCGCGCTCCCGGCCGCACTGCCGCTACCGGCGGCGCTGCCGCTGCCCGCCGCGCTGCCGTCGGCCGGCTTGGCCGCCGGCTTGGGCTTCTTCTCGATCGTCGTCTCGAGCCCCCACCAGTAGGCGTCCTTGCCCTGGCCGCGGCGCTCGATCCGGTTGATCGTCCGCTCGGTCTTGAACTCGATCGCTACCAGATCGGCCTCGCCCCGGTCCCACAGCACGACCGAGCCGAGGTCCGGCTGGATCGACGTGTCGCGCGTCCATGTCCGGTATCCGTACACGAGCATCACGGCGAGCAGGACGCCGTGGATCAGTGCGCCTCTCATGGCGTCACCTCCGCCTTCTTGGTGGTCCGGCGCCGGCGGGTGGTCCCCAGCAGGCCGAGCGTCAGTACGAGCAAGGGGAATCCGACGATCGACAGCATGAACCACACGACGTCCTGGTTCTTGGTGTGCTGGATCGGCTTGTCATCCTCGGAGACGATCTCGCCCGAGAACACCTCCTCGCCGCCGAGCCAGCGGATGGCGTCCTCGACCACCCCGCTGATCCCGGTCACCTCGGCCCACATCATGAAGACCGCGCGGCCGCTGAGCCGGTCCTGCAGCGCGATGTCGGCGAACAGGTCGGCGTCGGCGAACACCAGGGCGCGATAGCCGTCCTTGCTGCCGTCCTTGGCGCCCTCGACCGCCACCGCCAGGTTCCAGCGCTGCTTCTTCTCGGTCGCGGCATCGAACTGGTAGTTGTCGTTGAGGTCGAGGAAGCTCGACTCCGGGGACCGGATCGTGAACGTCTTCTTGGGCGCCTGCTCCGGCTTGCCGGTGTACGGCGCGTCGTCGATCGCACCGGCGTCGTTGAACAGCAACGGGCGATCGGGGTTGCGCGACAGGCTCGTGGTCGAGGCGTGGGCCGAGAACTGGTTGGTCAGCACCAGGCGGCGGTCGGTCTGCGTCCCGCGAATCCGCGCGAAATTCTTCTGATCCTCCTCGGTCAGATGACCGGGCAGCATCTTGACCGCCAGCTTGCCTTCCAGCGGTCCGAGCGACGTCTCGGCGCTGGGATCGAGCGCGAACAGCAGGTGTCCGCCGCGGTCGAGGTAGCGCTCCAGCGCGGCCCACTCCGGCACCTGGAGCGACACGGTCGGCGCCAGCGCGATGACGATCGTCGCGTCGTCCGGGACGTCCTTGGTGAGGTCGAGCAACCCGAGGTTCTTGACCTCGTAGTTGAGATCGGCCAGCCGCTTCTTGAACTGCGTGGTCCCGTGCTGACCGATCTTGCCCTTGAGCTCGGCCGGCACCGACTCGGGGTCGTTGACCTCGCCGTGACCGACCAGCAGGTACGCCTTGCGCTTGTCGCGCAGCACCTTGAGCAGCGTCGAGTTGACCTCGCGGTCGAGGTTGCGCAGCTTGCTGGTCGAGGTCCGCGCCCGGCTGATGTCCGGATCGATGTCGATGGTCTGGGACTTCTCCTTGTCGCCCTCGCCGCGCAGCAGCACGATGGTGCCGTCCTTGACCACCTTGTACTTGCCGGCGAGCTCGGCGTCGGCCAGCCGATCGTGGACCTCGACCTTGAGCCGGCCGCTGGCCTGGGCCAGCGCCTGGAAGTACGCCAGGACCTGGGTCTTGACCTCGTTGGCCTCGGGGAAGAACACCAGCACGCGCAGCGGATCGCTCGAGCTCGCGACCATCTTCACGGTCGAGTCCCCGGGCGACGACGTCTTGAAGTAGCTGACGTCGCGCTGCACGTTGCGCTGATCGCCGACCTGGCAGGTCACCATCAGGAACGCCAGCGCGAGGCCGACCGACAGCCCCGACCAGCCGAGCTCGCGGACCCGGAAGTACTCGACCCCGGCGTCGTCGGCCCCGGCCCCGGGCTGGACGTCGAACGCGGTGCGCAGCGCGATCCCGAGCGACAGCTCGGCGATCAGCAGCGGCACGACCGACGCGGTCAGCACCGCGAGGTACAGCACGGTGACCGCGCCGTGGAAGTGGGTCGCCGCGGTGTCGGTCAGCTTGAGCGTGGCGAGCCCCCAGTCGGTGGTCAGCACGTAGAGCACGAGCGCCAGCACGGTGCCGAGGTGGCAGAGCAGCAGCGTGCGCTCGACCCGGCGCCGCGGCCCGGTCGAGCTCGACATCGTCCACGCGCGCGCCGCGGTGACCCCGAGGATCAGCAGCACGCCCAGCCCGGTCAGCACGAACCGCGCGCCCGACAGGTGACCGAACCACCGCTCGCCCAGGAAGAACAACAGCAGGCCTGCTCCGAACGCGAGCGAGGCCCACCACGGAGACGCAGTTCTCATTGCCATCGCTTCGCCTCCAGCGTCTTGGTCGCCAGCAGCAAGAAGAAGTAGGTCGTCGCCACGTAGTAGATGACGTCCTTGATGTTCAGGATCCCCTTCATGAATCCGTACTGGTAGTGGATCCACCACAGGTCGATCTGCTCCAGCACGTCCTTGAACGGTGGGTCGACCTTGGTGCCGAGCAGGTGGATGAAGCACATCACGAACACCATCGCGGCCGCGACCACCGCGGCGATCAGCTGCTGCCGGGTCAGCGCGCTGGCGAACAGACCGATCGCCAGCGTCGCCCCGCCGAGCAGCAGCATGCCGAGGTAGCCGACCACGACCTGCGCGGTGCTGATCTTGCCGTTCACCTTGATCAGGATCGGCATGTACACCGACAGCAGCAGCATCACGGCGAGGAAGGTCAGCGCCGCGAGGAACTTGCCGACCACGATCTCGGAGTCGCGGACCGGCGAGGTGTTGAGCAGCACCATCGAGTGGTTCTGGCGCTCCTCGGCCAGCAGCCGGAACGACAGCAGCACGCCGGCGAACAGCGGCATGCCGCTCGCGACGTAGAAGTAGCGCTCCAGGACGTACGCCGACAGCATCTCGCCGTTCATCGCCCAGCCCTGGAACAGAAGGCCCACGATCAACAGCACGATCGATGCGATCACCCAGCCATACGGCGACCGCAGGTACGCGCCGAGCTCGCGGCGATAAATGATGCTAGTTGCTCGCATCGTCGCCTCCGACCAGGCGGATGAAGGTGTTCTCCAGCTCGCTCCTGGCGTAGTCGAGCTTGAGCAGGTCGAGCTTGGCGGTGACCACCGCGCGGCTGACCTCCGCGCGGCAGTCCCGGGTGGTCTCGAGCGCGAACGCCAGCCCGCCGCCCTGCTCGTACGGATCGGCGACTGCCTTGACGCCGTTGACCGCTGTGAGCACGGTGCGGATCTGGCCGCGCGGGTCATCGCCGGCGGGCGGCCGGACGACCACCGTCACCTGGCGGATCTCGGTCTCGGACGTCGCGAGGTCCTGCTCGCGGCCCGAGCCGAGCAGCTTGCCGTGGCCGAGCACGAGCAGACGATCGCAGGTCTGGCTGATCTCGGTCAGGATGTGACTCGAGATCAGGACCGTGTGGTTCTGCTTGAGATCGTGGATCAGGTTGCGCATCTCGACGATCTGCACCGGGTCGAGGCCGCGGGTCGGCTCGTCGAGGATCAGGAACTTGGGATCGTGGACGATCGCCTGGGCGACGCCGACGCGCTGGCGATAGCCATGCGACAGGGTCGAGATCTGATCGTTCGCGACGTCCGTGATGTCGGTGATCTCGAGGACCTCCGGCAGCCGGCGCTTGACCTCGTCCTTGGTCATGCCGCGCAGCTCGCCCGAGAACCGCAGGTAGTCGGTCACGATCATGTCCGTGTAGAGCGGCGGGTTCTCCGGCAGGAACCCGATTCGCTTGCGGACCTCGTGAGGCTCGGCTACCACATCGACACCTCCGACCTCGATCGTACCGGCCGAGGGCCGGAGATCGCAGGCCAGGATGCGGAGCGCCGTGGTCTTGCCGGCACCGTTGAGTCCGAGAAAGCCGACGGTCTCACCGTCGGCGATCTCGAAGGACACCGGGCCGAGCGCGCGTTTGCCACCGTAGAACTTGGAGAGATTGGATGCGCGGATCATGCGTCCTCGCGTCGCGCCATGGGCGCAAAATCGCTGGCTTTGTTAATGCTTCTTGCAGCGTCCTGTCAAGCCGCCGCGAGGCCACAAACCGGACCTGGGTGCCAGTTCTTCCCCGGCGCGTGCGTTTTGTGGACCGGGGGTGGGCCGGCGTGCCACCCCGTGCCGGTGTACGGGCATGGCAGGTGCAGGTATCGTACGGCCATGAGCCAGGTCCGCCTCGCCGCGCTCGCGACGCTGCTCGTCACCGCGAGTTGCTACACCGACGCGCCGCCGCAGTCCACGCTGCCCGAACCGCAGTACGTCGCCGGCCCTCCCGGCGGCGGCATGGACCCCGGCTACGCCACGCCGCGCTACGCGGGGCCCACCGCCGGCGTCGCGACGCCACCGGCGCCGCCGCAGGTCGATGACGACGCCGACGACGCCGACGTCGCCGACGACGCAGCGCCGCCGGAAACGGCGCCACCGGCGCAGGCACCGGTCGGCGCGGCACCGGCCGGTCCTGGAGCTCCGGGCGACGTCGCGCAGGTCGGCGGACCGCCCGGCGCTCCCGGCGATCCCGGCAACTCGACGGCCACCGCCTCCGACGACGAGATCGACACCACCCTCGATGGCTACGGCCAGTGGGTCGACACGGACGACTACGGCCAGGTATGGCGTCCCGACGCCACGG
>DATAPF010000316.1:0-17425 GCA_036265355.1 Kofleriaceae bacterium
CCACCGAGATGGCTGCTCACGTCGATGTCCCCGAGCAGCTCCATCGTCGTGGTCGACAGCAGCACCAGCGGCTTGTCGCCATGCGCGGTCAGCACCGCACCGGCGGCGAGCGTGAGCGGCGCGCCGGTCACGACGCAGTAGCTCGCCTTCTGGTCGTTGTTCTGATCGCACAGGTCGCCGCTGGCGGTCTTGTCGGTGTCGATCTCGGTCGCGGGAAGGCTGCGGGGCGCCATCGGCACCGCGCCGGCATCGAAGCAGATCCGGACGACGCTGCCGAAGCATGGGGGGCCCACATCCGTCCCGCCGCCGCTGGAGCTGAATCCGCACGCCGGCGCGAGCGCCAGCAGCGCCATCCAGGGTCTCATGCCCTACACTCTACCTGCGCGCCGACCGGGGCGCATGGGCTCGCCGCGTGACGTTACACACGCTCGAGGAGCTCGTGCCGGATCTTCTCCCCCATCGCGGTGGTGGAGAGCGCTGTGCCCGGTGGTGCGCCCATGTCGGCCGTTCGCGCCCCCGCGGCGATCGCGCTCGCGACCGCGCGCTCGACGAGGTCGGCCTCGCGCGGCAGGCGCAGCGAGTAGCGAAGCAGCATCGCGGCGGACAGGATCGTCCCGATCGGGTTGGCGACGTCCTTGCCGGCGAGATCGGGCGCCGAGCCGTGGATCGGCTCGTACAGGCCGCGCGTGCCGTCGCCGAGCGATGCGCTCGGGATCAGACCGAGCGAGCCGGCGAGGACGGCGGCCTCGTCGGTCAGGATGTCTCCGAACATGTTCTCGGTGACCACCACGTCGAACGAGCGCGGCGCGGTGACGATCCGCATCGCGCACGAGTCGACCAGCTGGTGCTCGAGCGCCACGTCGGGGAACTCGGCGGCGATCTCGCTGGTGACCTCGCGCCACAGCCGCGACGACTCGAGGACGTTGGCCTTGTCGACCGAGGTGACCCGGCCGTTGCGGCCGCGGGCGAGCTTGAACGCGAGCCGCACGACGCGCGCGATCTCGTCCTCGCTGTACTCCATCGTGTCGATCGCGCGGCGCTTGCCGTCGATGGTCTCGCGCAGCCGCGGCCGGCCGAAGTACAGCCCGCCGGTGAGCTCGCGGACGAACAGCACGTCGACCGCGGCGAGCAGCGCGGGCTGGAGCGGCGACGCGGCCGCGAGCGCGGGGTGGACGCGCACCGGGCGCAGGTTGGCGTACAGGCCGAGCCGCTTGCGCAGGCCGAGCAGGCCCTGCTCCGGCCGCTGCTTGGCGCGCGGATCGTCCCACTTCGGCCCCCCGACCGCCCCGAGCAGGATCGCGTCGGCCCGGGCGCACGCCTCGAGCGTCGGCGGCGGCAGCGGATCGTTGTGCTGGTCGAGCGCGATCCCGCCGATCGGGTGGGACTCGAAGCTGAGCTGATGGCCGGCCCGCGCGGCGACCGCGGCGAGCACCTGCTGGCCCTCGCGGACGACCTCGGGGCCGATCCCATCACCCGGCAAGAGGACGATCGTGGCTTTCATCGCGGTCTCCTTTCGAACCGTTGTGGCTGGTGCGGCGGGCGCGCGCCGCGGCGAGCCCCAGCCCGTGCTCGATGCCGTCGGCGAGCGCGGTGAGCGACGCCTCGACGATGCTCGGCGAGGCGCCGACCGTGGTCCACTGCTCGCCGCCGTTGCTGTGGTCGATCAGCACGCGGGTGACGGCGGAGGTCCCGTCGCGCCCGTCGAGGATGCGGACCTTGTAGTCGTCGAGCCGGATCGCGGCGATCTCGGGGTAGGCGCCGGCCAGCGCCTTGCGGAGCGCGGCGTCGATCGCGCTGACCGGGCCGTTGCCGTCGGCGGCGGTGTGGTGCAGCTCGCCGCGGATCACGAGCTTGATCGCGGCCTCGGCGAACGGCTCGCCGCGGTCGCGCTGGCCGAGCAGGACCTTGTAGTCGACCAGCTCGAACGGGGACCGGTATCCGGGGTCCTCGCGCCGCAGCATGAGCGCGACCGAGGCCTCGGCGGACTCGAACGCGCAGCCGGTCTGCTCGCGCTGCTTGAGCCGCGCCAGCACCGCGCCGGCGACGCCGGGGACCAGGGCGACGTCGAACTGCTCGGCCTTGGCCAGCACGTTGCCGCGCCCCGACAGCTCGCTGACCACGATGCGGGTCCGGTTGCCGACCAGGGCCGGGTCGACGTGCTCGTACGAGCGCGGCGATCGGCGGATCGCGGCGACGTGGACGCCGCCCTTGTGGGCGAACGCGCTGCGCCCGACGTAGGGCGCGTGCTCGTCGAACGCGAGGTTGGCGGTCTCGGCGACGAACCGGGCGACGCGGTGGAGCGCGGGCAGCGCGCCGGGCGTCAGGCACGCCCGGTCGAGCTTGAGCGCGAGCCCCGGGATGATCGACGTCAGGTTGGCATTGCCGCAGCGCTCGCCGTAGCCGTTGATCGTGCCCTGGACCTGGCTCGCGCCGGCGCGGACCGCGGCGAGCGAGTTGGCCACCCCGCACCCGGCGTCGTCGTGGGCGTGGATGCCGACCGGCCGGCCGAGCAGGCCGACGACGTCGCGGACCCGCGCCTCGACGTCCCACGGCAGCGTGCCGCCGTTGGTGTCGCACAGCACCACGATCTCGGCGCCACCGCGGACCGCGGCGCGCAAGGTCTCGTACGCATAGGCCTCGTCCTGGCGCGCACCGTCGAAGAAGTGCTCGGCGTCGTAGACCACGCGGCGGCCGCGCGTGACCAGCCACGCCACGCTGTCCTCGATCATCCGGAGGTTCTCGTCGGCGGTGGTCCGCAGCACGTCGGTGACGTGGACGATCGAGCTCTTGCCGAACAGCGTGCAGACCGGCGCCCGCGACTCGATCAGCGCGGCCAGGCCGAGGTCGTCGCTGGCCGGCACCCCGGCGTGACGGGTCGAGCCGAACGCCGCGATCGCTGCGCGCTGCCACGCGATCTCGCCCGCGCGCCGGAAGAACTCGGCGTCCTTGGGGTTGGAGCCCGGCCAGCCGCCCTCGATGAAGTCGACCCCGAGCGCGTCGAGCTGCTGGGCGATCCGCAGCTTGTCGGCGCACGCCAGCGAGATGCCCTCGCGCTGGGTGCCGTCGCGCAGCGTGGTGTCGTAGATCGCGACGCGATCAGGGATGGCGGCGTTCATGGTCGGTGATCCGATCTTCGAATCCGAGGAGGTAGCCGAGCTCGTCGACGCCGTTGATCAGGCAGTGGCGGGCGAACCGGTCGATCGCGAAGCCGAACGACGCCGTCGGATCGCCGGCGATCGAGACCCGCTGCGCCGGCAGGTCGACGCGAACGAAGCAGCGCGGGTCGGCCGCGCGCGCGGCGATCACCCGGGCGTGCGCGTCGGCGTCCAGCGCGACCGGCAGCAGGCCGTTCTTGATCGCGTTCTGGCGGAAGATGTCGCCGAACGAGCGCGCGATGACCGCGCGGAACCCGCGGTCGACCAGCGCCCACGCCGCGTGCTCGCGCGACGAGCCGCACCCGAAGTTCGCGCCGGCGACCAGGATCTTCGCGAGCCGCGCGCCGATCGCGTGGAGCGGGAAATCCGGGTTGCGGCCGCAGTCGGCGAACAGGTGGTCTCCGAGCCCGACCTTGTCGGTGCCCTGGAGGAATCGCGCCGGGATGATCTGATCGGTGTCGATGTCGTCGAGCGGCAGCACGACGACGGTGGATTCGAGCGTGGTGAACGGGGTCATCGCGGCTCCTGGGTCAGCGTCCTCGCGTCGGTGATCCGGCCGGTGACGGCGGCCGCCGCGGCGGTCAGCGGGGACGCGAGGAACGTCCGGCCGCCCGGGCCCTGGCGGCCCTCGAAGTTGCGGTTGCTGGTGCTGACCGCGTACTGGCCGGGCTCGAGCCGGTCGCCGTTCATCGCGATGCACATCGAGCAGCCGGGCTCACGCCACTCGGCACCGGCGTCGAGGAACACGCGGTCGAGCCCCTCGGCTTCGGCCTGGCGCTTGACCGCCCGCGACCCCGGGACGACCAGCGCCTGGACCCCGGCGGCGACCTTGCGGCCGGCCATGACCCGCGCCGCATCGCGCAGGTCGCCGATCCGCGCGTTGGTGCACGAGCCGATGAACACCGTGTCGATCGGCCGGCCGAGCAGCGGCTCGCCCGGCGAGAGCCCCATGTAGCGCAGCGCGCGGTCGAGCGCGGCGCGCTGCCCGGCGTCGGCGGTGGCGTCCGGCGACGGCACGCGCGCGGTGATCGCGATGCCCATGCCGGGGTGGGTGCCGAACGCAATCATCGGTTCGATCGCGCGGGCGTCGAGCGTCACCGTGCGATCGAACGCCGCGCCGTCGTCGGTGCGCAGCGCCCGCCAGCGCTCGACCGCGGCGTCCCACGCCGCCCCCCGCGGGGCGTGCTCGCGGCCCGCGAGGTACGCGAAGGTCGTGTCGTCGGGCGCGATCATCCCGGCGCGCGCGCCGGCCTCGATCGACATGTTGCACACCGTCATCCGGCCCTCCATGTCGAGCCCGCGGATCGCGCTGCCGGTGTACTCGATGACGCAGCCGGTGGCGCCGGCCACGCCGATCTGAGCGATCAGCGCCAGCACGACGTCCTTGGCGGTGACGCCCGGTGCCCGCGTTCCGTCGATCCGGATCTCGAGGGTCCGCGCGCGCTGCTGGAGCAGGCACTGGGCCGCGAGCACGTGCTCGACCTCGCTGGTGCCGATCCCGAACGCGAGCGCGCCGAAAGCGCCGTGGGTCGAGGTGTGGCTGTCGCCGCACACGATCGTGCTGCCGGGGTGGGTCAGCCCGAGCTCGGGGCCGATGACATGGACGATGCCCTGGTGCGGCGAGTTCATGTCGTAGAGCGTGATGCCGTGCTCCGAGCAGTTGGCGGCCAGGGTGCGGAGCTGAGCCTCGCCCGCGGCGGCGGCGGGATCGACCACCGCCAGGCCGCGCCGGGTCGGCACCGAGTGGTCCATCGTCGCGAACGTCCGGTCCGGCCGCCGGACGCGCAGGCCCCGCGTGCGCAGCCCGGCGAACGCCTGCGGCGAGGTCACCTCGTGGACCAGGTGGAGATCGATGTAGAGCACGGCCGGGCGGTCGGGCTCCTGGGCGACCACGTGGGCGTCCCAGATCTTGTCGTACAGCGTGCGCGGTGCCATGGCTGCCTCAGCTCGCCCGCTCGGCGGGCACGAGCTCGCGGTGGCCGCCGGCCGCGAGCATGCGGTTGATCGCCCGCAGGTAGGCCCGGGCGCTTGCGACGACGATGTCGGTGTCGGCGCCGGCGCCGTGGAACACCCGCGACCGCGCCTCGCCGTGCGACGCGATCCCGCGCTCGACGCCGCGCCCGGCGCCCTCGCGGACCCGCACGGTGACGTGGCCGAGCGCGTCGATGCCCTCGGTCACGGCGTGGATCGCGAACTCGACCAGCTCGCCGCGCGCGGCGGCGCTGCCGCGGTCCCAGCGCGCGACGATCGCGTCGATCGCCTTGTACGCGGCGTCGACCGGGCCGGTGCCGACCGCGGCCTCGACCGCGACGCTGCCGTCGGGCCGGCGCAGCCGCACCGTCGCGGTCGGCATGCCCATCGTCCCGCAGCTGACCTGCAGGCCTTCGAGCGCGAGCTCGTCGTGATCGCCGGCGGCGGTCGAGCGCTCGTCGCTGACCAGCGCATCCACGAGCCCCTCGATGTCGGCGTCGGTGACCTGCTTCTTGCGATCGGTCAGCGCCTTGAACCGCGTGAACACGCGGTCGAGCGCGGCCGCGGACAGCGGCGAGCCGAGCTCGGCCAGCCGCGCCGCCAGCGCCGCGCGCCCCGAGTGCTTGCCGAGCACGAGCCGGGTCTGGGCCGCGCCGACCGTCTCCGGCCGCATGATCTCGTAGGTCGCCTGGTGCTTGAGCATGCCGTCCTGGTGGATCCCGGACTCGTGGGCGAACGCGTTGGCGCCGACGATCGCCTTGTTGGGCGGGACCACGATGCCGGTGGCGGTGCTGACCAGCCGGCTGACCGCGGTCAGCTGGGTGGTGTCGATCCCGGTGGCGAGGCCGAGCTTGGCCGCCCGGGTGTGGAGCGCCATGACGATCTCCTCGAGCGAGCTGTTGCCCGCGCGCTCGCCGATGCCGTTGATCGTGACCTCGGCCTGGCGCGCCCCGGCGACCAGGCCGGCCAGCGTGTTGGCGGTCGCGAGCCCGAGGTCGTCGTGGCAGTGCACCGACAGCACGACGCCGTCGATCCCGGGGACCTCGGCGCGGATCCGGCCGATCAGCGCGCCGAACTCGTCCGGCGTGGTGTACCCGACGGTGTCGGGGATGTTGAGCGTGGTCGCGCCGGCGCGGATCGCGACGCCGAGCACCGCGTGCAGGAAGGCCGGATCGCTGCGCCCCGCGTCCTCGGCGGAGAACTCGACGTCGCCGCACAGCGAGCGCGCGTACGCGACCATGTCGGCGACTCGCGCCAGCACGTCGGCGCGCGACATCCGCAGCTTGTGCTCGAGGTGGAGATCCGAGGTCGCGAGGAACGTGTGGATCCGCGGCCGCGCCGCGGCCCGCACGCCGTGCCACGCGGCGTCGATGTCGGGCCGCGCCGCGCGGGCGAGCGCGCAGATGATCGGCGGGGCCGCGCCGGCCGCTCCGACCTCGGCGGCGATCGCGCGCACCGCGGCGAGGTCGTCGGGCGAGGCCGCCGGGAATCCGGCCTCGATGACATCGACCCCGAGCCGGGCCAGCGCCCGGGCGACCTCGAGCTTCTCGGACGCGGTCATGGTCGCGCCGGGCGATTGCTCGCCGTCGCGCAGCGTGGTGTCGAAGATCCGTACGTGGTCGGTCATGGTGGCGCTCCAGTCCGGCTACTCACCGGGGTCGACGGTGACGGGGTCGAGGAACGGCATCATGGCGCGCAGCTCGGCGCCGACCCGCTCGATCGGGTGCGCGCGCTGGCGGGCGCGCTCGGCCAGGAACGCGGTGCGCCCGGTCTCGTTCTCGTCGATCCAGCGCCGCGCGAACGAGCCGTCCTGGATCTCGGCGAGCAGCCGCTTCATCGTCGCGCGGGTGTGGCCGTCGATGATGTGGGGGCCCGCGACGTAGTCGCCGTACTCGGCGGTGTCGCTGACCGAGTAGCGCATGTAGTCCAGGCCACCGCGGTACATCAGGTCGACGATCAGCTTGAGCTCGTGCAGGCACTCGAAGTACGCGACCTCGGGCTGGTAGCCGGCGTCGACCAGGGTCTCGAACCCGGCCTTGACCAGCGCGCTGACCCCGCCGCACAGCACCGCCTGCTCGCCGAACAGATCGGTCTCGGTCTCCTCGGTGAACGTGGTCTCCAGGATGCCGGCGCGGCCGGCGCCGATCGCCGCGGCGTACGACAGCGCGAGCGCCCTGGCCCGGCCGCTGGCGTCGTGGTGCACCGCGAGCAGCGCCGGCACCCCGTCGCCGGCCTGGAACGTCTCGCGGACGCGGTGGCCGGGGCTCTTGGGCGCGATCATCGACACGTCGACGTCGGCGCGCGGCGCGATCGTGCCGTAGCGGATGTTGAAGCCGTGCGCGAACATCAGCGTCTTGCCGGGCGCCAGGTGCGGCGCGACCGCGTCGCGGTAGATCCGCGGCTGCGCGGTGTCCGGCGCGAGCAGCATCACGACGTCGGCCCACGCGCTGACCTCGTCGACCGCGCCGACCTCGAGGCCGGCCGCGCGCGCCTTCGCGACGCCCTTGCTGGTCGGCCGCAGCCCGACCTTGACGGCGACGCCGCTGTCCTTGAGGTTGAGCGCGTGGGCGTGGCCCTGCGAGCCGTAACCGACGATCGCGACCTTGCGGCCGCGGATCACGCCGAGGTCGGCGTCCTTGTCATAGAAGATGTTGGCCATGGTGTGTTCCTTGGATGGGAGGGTGAACGGGGTCAGGCGGCGCGCACGCCGGGGCGGTCGTCGACCTGGGCGTGCTCGGAGCTCTCGGCGCTGCGCACCATCGCGACCGCGCCGGTGCGCACCATCTCGAGCACGCCGAACGGCTGGAGCACGTCGACGAAGCCGTCGATCTTGGCGGCCTGCCCGGTGATCTCGCAGATCAGCGCCTCGGGGCCGACGTCGATCACGCGGGCGCGGAACACCTCGCAGATCTGCATGACGCTCGGCCGCGTTCCGGCGTTGGCCCGGACCTTGACCAGCGCGAGCTCGCGCGCCACCGTCGCGCGCTGCGCGGTGTCCTCGACCCGCAGCACGTTGACCAGCTTGTACAGGTTGGCCTCGATCCGGCGCGCGCCGTCGTCGTCGGCCTCCAGCACCAGCGTCATGCGCGACACGCCGGGCTCGTGGGTCCGGCCGACCGCGAGCGACTCGATGTTGTAGCTGCGGCGGCGGAACAGCGAGGTCACCCGGTTGAGGACACCGGGCAGATCTTCGACGTAGGCGATGAACGTCCGTAGACGGCTCTCGGTCATGGCGTGGCTCCTGGTTGCGCGCGGTACGGGGAAACAGCTAGTCGTCGGCGGTCTCGACGATCGGGCTCGGGCGGCGGATCATGTCGTGGAGGTCGGCGCCGGCGGCGACCATCGGGTAGACCGCGTCCTCCTGCTCGACGCGGAAGTCGATGACCACGGTGCCGGGGGCCGCGCGCGCCGCGGCGACCGCGTCCTCGACCTCCTCGCGGCGGGTCACCCGCAGCCCGGTCAGGCCGTGGGCCTCGGCGAGCTTGACGAAGTCCGGGCTGCGCAGCGGGGTCGCCGAGTAGCGGCCGTCGTAGAAGAACTCCTGCCACTGCCGGACCATGCCGAGGTAGCCGTTGTTGATGATCGCGATGCACAGCTTGATCCCCTCCTGGGCCGCGGTCGACAGCTCGCACGCGGTCATCTGGAACCCGCCGTCGCCGGCGACCACCCAGATCTCGGCGCCGGGATCGGCGAACCGCGCGCCGATCGCGGCGGGCAGCGCGAACCCCATCGTGCCGAGCCCGCCCGAGGTCACGAGCTTGCGCGGGTGATCGTGCTTGTAGTACTGGGCCTCCCACATCTGGTGCTGGCCGACGTCGGTGACGACCAGCGCCCTGCCCTCGGTGATCCGCCACAGATCGTGCAGCACGTGGGCGGCGAACAGCCGGCCGTGGTGCGGCATGCGCTGGATATCGCGCACCGCGGAGTCGCCCTTGAGCGCGGCGATCCGGTCGACCCACGCCCGGCGCTCGCCGCGCGCGACCCGCGGCAACAGCGCGCGCAGCGTCGCGCCGACGTCGCCGACCAGCGCGACGTCGACCCGGACGGTCTTGTTGATCTCCGCCGGATCGAGCTCGCAGTGGATCTTCTTTGCGGACACCGCGTACGTCGCGGGGTTGCCGGTGACCCGGTCGTCGAACCGCATGCCGAGCGCGAGCAGGAGGTCCGCCTCCTGGATCGCGTGGTTGACCCAGGCTTCGCCGTGCATGCCCATCATGCCGAGCGACAGCGGGTGCGACGCGGGGAACCCGCCGAGCCCGAGCAGCGTCGCGGCGACCGGGATCCCGGTGCGCTCGACCAGCTCGCCGAGCAGCGCGCTCGCGCCGGCCTTGACGATGCCGTGGCCGGCGAGGATCACCGGGCGCCGGGCGGCGTCGATCATCGCCGCGGCGCGCGCGAGGTCGGCGTCGCCCGCGGTGTGCTCGGGGCGGTAGCCGCGCAGGCTGACCGGCGCGCCGCTCCACGCGACCTCGGCGGAGCGCTGCTGCGCGTCCTTGGTGATGTCGACCAGCACCGGGCCGGGGCGGCCCGAGCGGGCGATGTAGAACGCCTCGCGGATGGTCGGGGCGATCTGATCGGCGCGGGTGACCAGGTAGTTGTGCTTGGTGATCGGCAGCGTGACGCCGGTGATGTCGGTCTCCTGGAACGCGTCGCTGCCGATCACGTGCGACGCGACCTGGCCGGTGATGCAGACGATCGGCACCGAGTCGAGCATCGCGGTCGCGATCCCGGTCACCAGGTTGGTCGCGCCCGGGCCCGAGGTCGCGATCGCGACCCCGACCTTGCCCGACGCCCGCGCGTAGCCGTCGGCCATGTGCGCGGCGCCCTGCTCGTGGCGGACCAGGACGTGCTTGATCGGGCTGTCGAGCAGCGCGTCGTAGACCGGCATGATCGCGCCGCCGGGGTAGCCGAACACGACCTCGACGCCCTCGCGGCGCAGCGCCTCCCACAGGATCTGCGCGCCGGTCCGGTGCTCGGGACCTGCGCTCACGATCTGCCTCGGGTCGGCCCGTGCGCGGCGTGCGCGGCGGCGCGGACGTCCTGGGCGTCGGTGCTCCGGCGCGCGCGATCCTCGACCAGCCGGTGCAGGCCCTCGTAGTAGGCCAGGCGCGCCTCCTCCGGTGCGTGCGAGTAGCGCACCCGGCCGGTCGCGGCCTCGACGTAGCTGCGGAACGCCGCCGCGCCGCCCGCGCGGGTCTCGAGCTCGGCGAGCTCGGTCTCGACCTCGGCGGCGATCGTCGTGGTCGCGATCGCGATGTCGAGACCGAACGCCGCGCGCGCGTACGAGATCGCGCGCTCGAGCGCGCGCCCGGTGTCGTTGTGGACGGCGACCCGGCAGGTTCCATCGCGCGCGGCGACGAACACGACGTCCAGGCTGTGCGGATCGAACGCCCGGGTCGCCAGCGCGAGCGCGCGCCCGGTCACCAGCAGCGCGCCGCGCTCGACGCCGGGCTCGATCGCGTGCCAGTACACCGGCGCCTGCTCGTCGTCGGGTACCAGCACGACCACCACGCTCGCCCCGGTGACCGCGTCGCACGCCGAGCCGGTCGGAAAGCCGTCCTTGCGGGCGCGCACCCAGCTCAGCCCGCCGAGCCGGGTCCCGATCGAGACCTGATTGCCGGCGTCGCGCAGGCCGTTCGCCTGGTGGGCGGCGTCGGGTCCGTAGCCGAGGACCGCGATCCGCGCGCCGGTGATGCGAAACGGAAACGGCCGGGTGTCCATGGCGAGCTTCATTGACGTTCCCCTTGTGAGAGCCCTGGTGGGTGGGCCGGTGGGTCGGCCGGTGGGTCGGCCGGTGGGTCGATCGAGGCAGGTGCGCGGGTGACCGCGCCTTCGGATGCCGAGGAAACCAGCGCCGCGTACTTGGCCATCACGCCGCGCAGCGGGCGCGGGCGGGGCGCCGGCGGGCGGGCGCGGCGGCGCGCCTCGAGGTCGGCGTCGACGTCGAGCCGGCGCGCCGCGACGTCGAAGCTGATCGGATCACCGTCGCGGACCAGCCCGATCGGCCCGCCGAGCGCGGCCTCGGGCGCGACGTGGCCGGCCATCAGGCCGCGGGTCGCCCCGCTGAACCGGCCGTCGGTGACCAGCGCGATGCTGTCGCCCAGCCCCTGGCCGATCAGCGCCGCGGTGACGCCGAGCATCTCGCGCATGCCGGGTCCGCCGCGCGGGCCCTCGTGGCGGATCACCACGACGTCGCCCGGCCGGATCTGGCCGGCCTGGACCGCGGCGAACGCCGCCTCCTCGCCGTCGAACACCCGCGCCGGGCCGGTGTGGCGGTGGCGATCGTGGCCGGCGAGCTTGACCACGCAGCCGTCGGGCGCGAGCGACCCGCGCAGGATCGCGAACCCGCCGCGCGGCTGGACCGGCTGGCCGACCGGGCGGAACACCGGCGGACCGTCGCCGCCGGCCGCGCCCGCGGTCTCCTCGCCGAGCGATCGCCCGGTACAGGTCGGCGCGTCGCGGATCAGCCCCGCGTCGAGCAGGCGCCGGGTGAGCAGCCGCACGCCGCCGGCGCGCGTCATGTCGACCGCCGTGAACCGGCCGCCGGGCATGAGGTCGCAGATCACCGGCGTGTGCGCCGAGATCGCATCGAAGTCGTCGATCGCCAGCGCCACGCCGGCCTCGCGCGCGATCGCGAGCAGGTGGAGCACCGCGTTGGTCGAGCCCGCGGTCGCCGCGACGCTGGCGATCGCGTTGTCGAACGCGGTCCGGGTCAACAGCTGGCTCGGCCGGCGATCGGCCGCGATCATCTGCATGACCAGCTCGCCGCACCGGCGCGCCTCGCCGAGCTTGGCGGGATCCTCGGCGGCGACCTCGCTGGCGCCCATCGGCGACAGGCCGAGCAGCGTCACCGCGACCGACATCGTGTTGGCGGTGTACTGGCCGCCGCACGCGCCCGCGCCGGGGCATGCGTGGTCCTCGAGCACGGCGAGCCGCTCGCGGCTGAGCCGGCCGGCGGCGTGGGCACCGACCGCCTCGAACACGTCCTGGATCGTGACGTCGCGGCCCTCGAACCGCCCCGGCGCGGTCGGGCCGCCGTACAGCATGACCGCCGGGCGGTCGAGCCGGGCGAGCGCCATGACGGTGCCGGGGATCGTCTTGTCGCAGCCCGACAGCGCGACCACGCCGTCGAGCAGGTGCGACATGACGAACAGCTCGATCGAGTCGGCGATCACCTCGCGCGACACCAGCGAGCCGCGCATGCCCTCGGTGCCCATCGTGATGCCGTCGGACACCGCGATCGTGTTGAACTCGATCGGCGTGCCGCCGGCCGCGCGCACGCCCTGCTTGACCGCCTCGGCGAGCTTGCGCAGGTGGACGTTGCACGGCGTGACCTCGGTCCACGTGTTGGCGATGCCGACCAGCGGGCGCTCCAGATCCGAAGCGGTGAACCCCGCGCCCTTCAGCATTGCGCGCGCCGGGGCGCGGGCGAATCCTCGCTTGAGCTCGTCGCTGTACATCGGTGGTGGTCCTGGGGCGGGGGTGAGTGGAGTGGTGCTGGAACAAAAAAGCCCCGCATCCGTTGCCGGGTGCGGGGCCGATTTGGGAGAGGGGCTTCCTCAGCTCGGCGGTCCGCACCCGGCGGAAATCAGAATCAGGCCCAGCAGCAGGCCTACGATCAGCAGCAGACCGGTGCCGCCGGCGTCGCGCGGGCCAGCGCCGATCCGCTGGACCGGTCGGCCCAGCTGTGCGCCTTCGAGCGCGCGTGCTGCCTGGGTCGGCGCGGAGCGCCTCGTGCGCTCGCTCGATCCAGGGTCAGCCGAAACCGTCATCCTGAGAAACGTCTACGCGGACTGCCGCTTTGCGTCAAGCTGTATTTTATAGGCCGCCTCGAGGATCCCATGTAGATACTTGCCGATTAATCAATTATATCAATGGATTAATCTGACGAGCGCTGGCTATAAAATATGCGCAAATTTGCGTCCGGCCGGTCGGTAGAAACGCGTGAAAGGGGCGCTCCGCCGCAGCGCATCAAAGCGCGCTAGCTGATCTGCGGCCGGCGCGCGAGCAGCTCGATCAGGTCCATCTTGGTCAGGATGCCGATCACGCTGCGCTGGTCGTCGACGACGATCGCGACCTCGCCGCGCTCGAAGATCCGCGGCAGCTCGCTCGAGCTCGCGTGCAGCGCCACGGTCGACACCCGGCGCTCCATGACCTCGGCGACGATCGTGTCCTTGGTGGCGCGGCCGCTCACCAGGTGGTGGAGCAGATCGCTCTCGGTCAGGATGCCGACCAGCTTGCCGTGATCGAGCACCGGCATCTGCGAGATGCCGTGCTGCTTGAACAGATCGGTCGCGCGGTCGAGCTTGTCGTTGAGATCGAGCGCGATCACCTCGCGGCGGCCGAGCGCGCGCACGCAGTCGCCGACCGTGCCGACCTCCCAGTCGCCCTTGGCGAACCCCTGCTGGCGCATCCAGCGGTCGTCGACGAACTTGCTCAGGTAGTTGCGGATCGAATCGGGCAGGATCACGACCACGCGCTTGTTGCGGCCCAGGTCGCGGCACACCTGCATCGCCGCCCACACCGCGGAGCCCGACGAGCCGCCGCACAGCAGGCCCTCCTGGCGGATCAGCTGGCGGGCGACCACGAACGAGTCGCGATCGTTGGACTTGATCCAGCCGTCGACCAGCCGGCGATCGAGCACGTCGGGGATGAAGTCGTAGCCGATGCCCTCGACCTTGTAGCTGCGGATCTCGCCCGGCCCGGCGAGGATCGAGCCCTCGGGGTCGACGCCGATGATCTTGCACTTCGGCAGCTCGCGCTTGATCGCGCGGGCGACCCCGGTGATCGTGCCGCCGGTGCCGGCGGTCATCACCACCGCGTCGAGCTTGCCGCCGCACTGATCGATGATCTCGCGGCCGGTGCCCTCCTCGTGCGCCGCCGGGTTCGACGGGTTGGAGTACTGGTCGAGGATGTGCGAGTTCGGGATGACCTCCTTGAGCCGCCGCGCGACGCCGATGTGGCTCTCGGGCGAGTCCCACGACGCCTCGGTCGGGGTCCGGATGATCTCGGCGCCCAGCGCCTCGAGCACGACCTGCTTCTCCTGGGACATCTTCTCCGGCATCGTGATGATCACGCGGTAGCCGCGCACCGCGGCGGCCATCGCGATGCCGATCCCGGTGTTGCCCGAGGTCGGCTCGATCAGCGTGTCGCCCGGCTTGATCCGGCCGGTGCGCTCGGCGTCGAGCAGCATGCGCACGCCGATCCGGTCCTTGACCGAGCCGCCGGGGTTCATGAACTCGCACTTGCCGAGCAGCTCGCACGGCAGGGTCTTGCCGATCCGCGACAGCCGCACCATCGGCGTCATGCCGGTCGCATCGAGGATGGAGTCGAGGATCGTCTCGTTCGCGCTGGACATCGCCGTGACTGTACCTATCACGCGCAGCGCGCAGCGGCGGCCGGCCGGCAGCCCGGCGAGCGTGAGATCCATGATGACGGCGCCTCGTCCGCCGGGGCGTGGCGACCTAGGCCAAACGATGGTAATCAGGGCCGATGTCGTCCGTCGACCGGCTCCGCGAAACGCTCGAACACCGCATCGTCGTGCTCGACGGTGCGATGGGCACGAGCGTCCAGGGGCTCGGCCTCGATGAGACAGCGTGGCGCGGTGAGCGATTTCGCGATCATCCGATGTCGGTCAAGGGCTGCATCGACCTGCTCGCGCTGACCCGGCCCGAGGCGATCGAGCAGCTCCACCTCGAGTTCCTGCGCGCCGGGGCCGACATCGTCGAGACCAACACGTTCACCGCGACGTCGATCGCGCTGGCCGACTTCGGGCTCGAGGGCGCCGTGCGCGACATCAACCTCGCCGCCGCCGAGGTCGCGCGCCGCGCCGCCGAGCGCGCCGAGCGGGCCGACGGCCGGCCGCGCTGGGTCGCCGGCTCGATCGGGCCGACGACCAAGACCGCGTCGCTGTCGCCCGACGTCAACGACCCGGGCGCCCGCGCGGTGACGTTCCACCAGCTGGCCGCCGCGTACGCCGAGCAGGCCCGCGCGCTGATCGACGGCGGCGTCGATCTGCTGATCACCGAGACCCACATCGACACGCTCAACTGCAAGGCGTCGCTGTTCGCGATCGCCGAGCTGTTCGAGCGCGGCGCCCGCCGCGTGCCGGTGATCGCCTCGGTCACGATCCCGGATCGCTCGGGCCGGACGCTGTCGGGCCAGACCGTCGAGGCGTTCTACAACTCGGTCGGCCACGCCGAGCTGCTGGCGATCAGCGTCAACTGCGCGCTCGGTGCCGACGACATGCGGCCGCACGTCGCCGAGCTCGCCCGGATCGCCGGCCTGCCGGTCGCCTGCTACCCCAACGCCGGCCTGCCCAACGAGTTCGGCGGCTACGACGACACGCCCGAGCACATGGCGAAGCTGCTCGGCGAGTTCGCGCACGACGGCCTGCTCAACCTGGTCGGCGGCTGCTGCGGCACGCAGCCCGCGCACATCGCCGCGATCCGGGCCGCGGTCGACGGCGTGGCGCCGCGCCGGATCCCGAGCCCGCCGCGCCACATGCGGCTCGCCGGGCTCGAGCCGCTGACGATCACCCCGGAGACCAACTTCGTCGTGATCGGCGAGCGCACCAACGTCACCGGCTCGGCCGCGTTCCGCCGGCTGATCAAGGACGATCGCTACGACGAGGCGGTCGCGGTCGCCCGCCAGCAGGTCGAGGGCGGCGCCAACATCCTCGACGTCAACATGGACGAGGGCATGCTCGACGGCCCGTCCGCGATGCGCCGGTTCCTCCAGCTGATCGCCGCCGAGCCCGACATCGCGCGGATCCCGGTGATGGTCGACTCGTCGAAGTTCGCCGTGATCGAGGCCGGGCTCGAGTGCCTGCAGGGCAAGGGCGTGGTCAACTCGATCTCGCTCAAGGAGGGCGAGTCCGAGTTCATCCGCCAGGCCCGGATCGTCCGGCGGTTCGGCGCCGCGGTGGTCGTGATGGCGTTCGACGAGACCGGCCAGGCGACCAGCGTTGAGCACCGGCTGGCGATCGCGCACCGCGCCTACCGGATCCTCACCGAGCAGGTCGGGTTCCCGCCCGAGGACATCATCTTCGATCCCAACATCCTGACGATCGGCACCGGGATCGAGGAGCACGACCCGTACGCCGTCAACTTCATCGCCGCCACCGCGCAGATCAAGCGCGAGCTGCCGTACGCCCGGGTGTCGGGCGGCGTGTCGAACCTGTCGTTCTCGTTCCGGACCTCGCCGCGGGTCCGCGAGGCGATCCACGCGGTGTTCCTCTACCACGCGATCAAGGCCGGGCTCGACATGGCGATCGTCAACGCCGGTCAGCTCGCGGTCTACGACGAGCTCGAGCCGGAGCTGCGCGAGCGCGTCGAGGACCTCGTGCTCGACCGCCGGCCCGACGCCACCGAGCGGCTGCTCGAGCTCGCCTCGACGCTGGGCGGCGACGCGGCCCGCCAGGTCGACGAGCTGGCCTGGCGCCGCCAGCCGCTGGCCGACCGGCTCGCCCACGCGATGGTCAACGGCATCACCGACTTCATCGACCCGGACGTCGCCGAGGCGCTGACCGTGTACCCGAAGCCGCTCGACATCATCGAGGGCCCGCTGATGGACGGGATGAACGTCGTCGGCACGCTGTTCGGCGCGGGCAAGATGTTCCTGCCCCAGGTCGTCAAGAGCGCGCGCGTGATGAAGAAGGCGGTCGCGATCCTCGAGCCGCTGATGGACGCCGAGAAGCAGCGCACCGGGGTCACCACCGCCAAGGGCAAGATGGTGATCGCCACGGTCAAGGGCGACGTCCACGACATCGGCAAGAACATCGTCGCGGTCGTGCTGCGCTGCAACGGCTACGAGGTCACCGACCTCGGGGTCATGGTGCCCGGCCACAAGATCCTCGACACCGCGGCCGAGCTCGGCGCCGACCTCGTCGGGCTGTCCGGCCTGATCACGCCGTCGCTCGACGAGATGATCGGCGTGGCGTCCGAGATGACCCGGCGCGGCATGACGCTGCCGCTGTTGATCGGCGGCGCGACCACCAGCGGCAAGCACACCGCGGTCAAGATCGCGCCGGCCTACACCGGGCCGACGATCCACGTCCCCGACGCGTCGCTCGCGGTCGGCGTGATGGGCAAGCTGCTGTCGAGCGAGCGCAGCCGCTACGTCGGCGAGATCCGCACCAAGCAGGCTTCGCTGCGCGACGCCCACGCCCAGGCGCAGGGCCGGGCGCTGCTGACGCTCGACCAGGCGCGCGCCCGCAAGCCGAAGCTGGTGTTCGACGCCCAGGCCGTGCCGGTCCCCGCGTTCCTCGGTGCCCGCAGCGTCAGCGCACCGCTCGCCGA
>DATAPF010000317.1:0-1639 GCA_036265355.1 Kofleriaceae bacterium
GATCGGTTCAAGGACGAGATCCACCGGCTGCTCAAGGACGACCCGCAGATGCCTGGGCAGCGGATCCGGGAGTTGATCGCGCCGCTGGGCTTTGAGGGCGGCTCGTCGATGACTACCTGCGCGAGGTCCGCCCGCTGTTTCGGACCCCCGCGGACCTATCAGCGCACGATCTACCGGCCCGGGGAGATCTGCCAGTTTGACCTGTGGGAGCTGAGGACGAGATTCCGGTCGGCCACGGCCAAACCCGCAAGGGCTATGTCATCGTTGCGTGCCTTGGGTACTCGCGCGCGAGCGCTGGCGCGGTGGTCTTCTCCAAGCAGATCCCGGATCTGCTGTTCGGGATCCGGCGCTGCTTGTGGTCGTTGGGCGCCCTGCCGCAGACGCTGGTCTGGGATCGCCAGTCGGGGCTGCACGCTTCGGGCGGCCGGCCGACCGTCGAGTTCGCGGCATTCTGCGGCGCCCTGAAGGTCGGCTGGTACTTCTGCGAGCGCGGTGATGCGCAGGCCAAGGGCGGCGTCGAGCGCCTGCAGGACTTCGTCGAGCGCTCCTTTGAGCCGGGCCGGCGCTTTGCCAACGAGCTGGACTACCAGTTGCAACTCGACACGTGGTTCTCCGAGCGCGCGAACCCCCGGTTTCACAAGTCGCTGCGCTGCCGCCCGATCGACCAGCTCATCGAAGAGCGGGCGGTGATGGCGCCACTGCCGGCAGTCGCGCCCGACCTCGATCGCCGCTCGGTCCGGCGCGTCGCACCCGATCCCTATCTGCGTTTTGACACCTGCGACTACTCGCTCGATCCGCGGCTCGTCGGCCGGCGCGTCGAAGTCAGGATCACCGATCGCGAGATCACAGCGGTCGCGCTGGACAGCGGCGAGATCGCCTGCCACCACCAGCGGTCCTTCGCCAAGCACCGCACGATCACAGCGCTCGAGCACGCCCGCACGCTCAAGACGCAACGCGAGGAACGCCGCGGCGACCGGCAGCGCACAGAGCCCGAGGGCGAGATCCGCTCGCTGGCGCGCTACGACGCGCTGATCGCATGAGCCGCCCGACGACCGAGCTCGCGCATCTGTTCCGCGCGCTCAAGGCGCCGGCCGCCGCGCGCGCGTTGCCCAAGCTCGCCGACCGCGCCCGCGCCGAGGAGTGGAGCTTTGAGCAATTCGCCGCCACGTTGCTAAAGACCGAGATCGACAGTCGCGACAGCCACGGCGGCCAGGCACGGATCAAGGCCGCTCGCTTCCCCGCGCGCAAGACGGTCGAGGAGTTCGACTTCGCCTTTCAGACCAGCCTGCGCCGCGAGCAGGTCCTGCATCTCGCCCAACTGGACTTCCTCGCCGGCCGCGAGAACGTCGTCCTGTTGGGCCCGCCGGGCACCGGCACGACCCATTTGGCGATCGCGCTGGGGATCCGGGCCGGCCTGGCCGGGCACCGCGTCCTGTTTAGGACCGCGACCGAGTGGGTCGCCCTGCTCGCCGACGCCCAACGCCACGGCCGACTCGACACCGAGCTCGACAAGCTTCAACGCATCCCACTGCTGATCGTCGACGAGGTCGGCTACATCCCGTTCGATCCGCACGCCGCCAACCTGATGTTCATGCTCGTCAGCCGCCGCTACGAACGCGCCTCGCTGATCGTCACCAGC